>DATEIQ010000067.1:0-50947 GCA_035278845.1 Casimicrobiaceae bacterium
TTGGCCGGATCGACCAGCCCGTAGAGCAGGCGTATCCCGCGTTGCCGGCAAAAATCCACGAGCTTCTCGAGCAGGGCTCGGCCGAGTCCGTGCCGCTGCACATCTGAACGAACCGCGATCGCAAACTCGACGCGCGCGCCGCCCGCATCCTCGTGCGCGCGAATTTCGCCGACGATCTCACACGCTCCGTCGTCGCGCTGCATTGTCGCGACGAATGTCGTTTCGCGCTCGTCGTCGACTTCGGTCATGCGCCGGCGCTCGGAACGCGGCGCTTCGCCGATGCGGCTGCCGAAACGGAAGCGCAGGTCGTCGGGCGCGAGCGCGGCAATGAACGCCCGGTGCAAGTCGGCGTCGTCGGCTCGCATCGGCCGAAGCGTTACGCGCATGCCGGTTGCCTTGGTCATCGGGATTGGGCCGGAACGCTCCGGATGGTCGCACGATCGCCGCTTGTATTGCTAGAATGCCGCCCCACTTTGCCGATGCGGCCACCGGGGCCGCGGCATCCTGAATTCACGGGAGAAACGACGATGCGTCCATTCCGATCGCTGCTGGCGGCCGCCCTCGCATGCGGCGCATTGCTCGCGGAGCCCGCGACGGCGCAGACGGCACTGCGGATGAACATCTCCGTCGCGCAGAACTCGCACTACGGCGTGGCGATCGACACGTTCGCGCGCGAGGTCGAGAAGCGCACCAACGGCCGCTACAAGGTCCAGAACTTCTATTCCGGCGCGCTCGGCGCGGAGCGCGAGTCGATCGAGGCGCTGCAACTCGGCACGCTCGACCTCACGATGACGTCGACCGGTCCCGTGCCGAACTTCGTGCCCGAGATCGCGATCCTCGACATCCCGTTCCTGTTCCGCGACTACGCGCACGCGCGAGCCGTGCTCGACGGCCCGATCGGCCAGGACCTGCTGAAGAAGTTCGAGCCGAAGGGCATTCATGCACTCGCGTGGGGCGAGAACGGCTTTCGCAACATGACGAACAGCAAGCACCCGGTGAACGTGCCGGAGGATCTGAAGGGCCTCAAGATGCGCACGATGGAAAACCCGGTGCACATCCAGGCCTACCGCGCGTTCGGCATCATTCCCACGCCGATGGCATTCACCGAAGTGTTCACCGCGCTGCAGCAGGGTACGGTCGACGGCCAGGAGAATCCGCTGTCGGTGATCACCTCGGCGAAGCTCGACCAGGTGCAGAAGTATCTGACGCTGACCGGCCACGTCTACTCGCCGGCGCTGATTCTCATGAGCAAGGCGCAGTGGGACAAGCTGTCGTCCGCTGACAAGCAGGCGTTCGACGAGGCGGCCAAGGAAGCGGTGAAGGCCAATCGCGCGCGCATCGACGACGACGAGAAGAAAGCCGTCGCCGACCTGCGCAGCAAGGGCATGCAGATCGTCGAACACCCCGACAAGGCGAAGTTCCAGGCGGCGCTCGGGCCGACGTTCACCGAATTCGGCAAGAAGTTCGGCCAGGAGAACATCGACCGGATCCGCAACTACAAGTGATCTGCTGAAGGACGGCGGCGCGCCGAATCGAATGGCCGTGACGGTCGTGCAGCCTACCGATACCCGAGCGCGTTCGGAAGACCTGCCGACAGGAAGGGAAAGAGCGACAACAGCAGAAGCACTCCGAGCTGCGCCCACAGGAATGGCCAGAGCTCGCGGACGAGCCGCGCGAGCGGCACCTTCGCGACGATCGACGTCACGAACAGCAGGCCGCCGACCGGCGGCGTGATCATGCCCATCGTCAGATTGACGACGACGATAATGCCGAATTGCAGGTCGTTGATGCCGAGCGCATGCGCGATTGGCGCGAGAATCGGTACCAGCACGACGATGCCCGGAAGCGGCTCGATGAAGATGCCGAACACGATCAGCAGCACGTTCACGGCGAACAGAAACGCGAGCGGCGACAGCTGCATCGCGATGATCCACTCGGTCAAATGCTGCGGCACGCGCGAGACGGTCAGTACCCAGGCGAACGCGGCCGACATCCCGACGATGATCAGCACCGACGCCGTCATCAGCGCCGAGCGCGCGAGAATCCCCGGCAGCATCCGCCATTCGAGCGTCCGATAGATGACCATGCCGGCGAAGAGCGCGTAGAACACCGCAACGACCGAAGCTTCCGTCGGCGTGAACGCACCCGACACGATGCCGCCCAGAATCAGCGCGGGCAGCACCAGCGCCGGCAACGCGCGCCACGTGTTCCGAAGGTAATCGCGCCAGCCGAGCCGCTCGTGCGAACCGCGATAATCGCGGCGCACCGAAACGACGTGGTTGATCGCCGCCATCGCCGCGGCGATCAGGATGCCGGGCACGACACCGGCGATGAACAGGCCGACGAGATTCACTTCCGGATAGGCGAGCGCGTAGATGATGACGCTGATCGACGGCGGAATGATCGGCCCGAGGATCGACGTCGCGGCCGTGAGCGCCGCGGCGTAGGACGGCTCGTAGCCGTCGTCGCGCATCATTCGGATCATGATCGCGCCGGGCCCTGCCGCATCGGCGAGCGCCGAACCGGAAATGCCCGAGAAAAAGGTGATCGTCAGGATGTTCGTGTGGCCAAGTCCGCCGCGAAAGCGCCCGACGAACTGCGACGCGAAGCGCAGCAGCACGTTCGACAGCTCGCCGCCCGTCATCAGCTCCGCGGCGAGGATGAAGAACGGCACCGCCTCGAGCGCGAACAGGTCGATGCCCGAGAACAGGTACTTGGGCAGCGCCACCAGCGGCACGTTGCCCGAAGCCATCGCGAACAGCGTCGCGCCGCCGAGCGCGAATGCGACAGGAACGCCGAGCGCGAGCAGCGCGATGCAGGCGACGAAGAGCAGCGTCACCATTTCAGAGCCTCGCGGCGTCGGCGTCGAACTCGCCGTCGCCGAGCAGTTCGCGGCGTGCGACATAGCCGCGGAACATGACCACGAGGTGAACCAGCAGTAACGCGAAGCCGACCGGCATCGCCAAATACACGGCGCCCACCGGAATCTGCATTACCGGCGTTGTCTGCGCCCACGTGAGCGCCGCGTAGCGAACACCGACGACGACCATCACGCCGGAGAAGATCGCGAGCAGCGCGAAGATCACGCTCCGCACGGCCGGAGCAGCGCGCGGCAGCGCCTGCTGCAGCGAGTCGATGCCGATATGGCCGCCGTAACGAAGCACGGGACCCGCACCGATGAACGTCAACCACACCATCGCGTAGCGCGACGCTTCCTCGACCCACAGGATCGAGTGATCGGTGAGGAAGCGGAGCGCGACGTTCGCGAATACCATCGTCGCCATCCCCGCGAGCAGCGCGATCACGAGCCAGCGATTGACGGCAAGCAGAACGCGGTCGAACGTTTGCAGCATCTCTTGTTCGCTGTTGCGAGGTCCGGCGCGCCCAGGGATCGGTGCGCGAAGCGGCGGCGGATTCTCGCACGCCGCATGTCCGCATTCGCGAGGTTCCCGGCCTCGCAAGGCTCGCCTTGCCGGACCCTGCGCCGGCGGCAACGGGTGGCACTATAATTGCTCGCCCCATCCGCATGATCGAAGCGAGCCCGACCGTTCCGTTGCAGATGGATCCCTCCGAAATCTACGCGAAGACGGAGACGGGCCTGCAGGAGCTCAAGGATCGCAAGCTCAATCTGCCGATCGCGCTGCGGGGCCTTCTGATCCTGATCGACGGCAATCGCACCGTGGCCGAAGTCCTCGCCAAGGCACGCATGCTGAAGCTGGACGAGCGTGCGATGATGGCGCTCGAGCGCGGCGGCCTGATCGCCAAGCGCTTTTCGGCACCTTCCGTCGCCGCAGGTCCGGCCTCCGCCGCGACCCCGCAGCGTACCGAGGACGAGATCGAACGCTACATGCAGGCGCAGCAGATGATGAGCGACGCCATCAACGCGCACCTCGGCTTTCGCGGTTACGGGCTGATGATGCGACTGCAGAAAACCGCCACCGTGCGCGACCTGCACGACCTGCTGCCGGATTTCGCGAAGGCGCTCGTCAAACGCCTCGGCATCGAGCCGGCCGCGCCCATCGTCTCGTCGATCGAGCGGCTGATCACCGGGACGTGACGCGCGGCGGCATGCGCCCGCTCGCCGGCATCCGCGTGCTCGAGTTGGGCGCGCTGATCGCCGGCCCGTTCTGCGCCAAGATTCTGGCCGAATTCGGCGCGGACGTCGTCAAGCTCGAGCCGCCGAAGATCGGCGACCCGCTGCGCAAGTGGCGCTATCTGGAACAGGGAACGTCGCTGTGGTGGCACGTGCAGTCGCGCAACAAGCGCTCCGCCGCCGTCGACCTGCGCACGCCGGAAGGCCAGGCGATCGCGCGTGCCCTGGCGACGCGCGCCGACATCGTCGTCGAGAATTTCCGTCCCGGCACGCTCGAGGGCTGGAACCTGTCTTACGAGTCGCTCGCTGCAGTCAACCCGGGCCTCGTCATGGTGCGCATCTCGGGCTACGGCCAGAGCGGACCGTACCGCGAGCGGCCGGGCTTCGGCGTCATCGGAGAAGCAGTCGGCGGCATGCGCTATGTGACCGGCACGCCCGATCGTCCCCCCTCGCGTGTCGGCGTCTCGATCGGTGACACGCTGTCGGCGCTGTATGGCGTCATCGGCGCGCTCGTCGCACTGGAATCGCGGCGCACGACAGGGCGTGGCCAGATCGTCGACGTGGCGCTGTACGAGGCCGTGTTCTCCGTGATGGAGTCGATGCTGCCGGAGTTCGACCGGTTCGGCGTCGTGCGCGAGCGCACCGGCTCGATCCTGCCCGGCATCGCACCGACGTCGGCCTATCGCTGCGCGGACGACTCGTTCGTGCTGATCGCGGCGAACGGCGACTCGATCTTCCAGCGCCTTTGCCGCGCGATGGGTCGTGCCGATCTCGCCGCCGACCCGTCGCTTGCGCACAACGACGGTCGCGCCGCGCGGCAGCAATGGCTCGACGACGAGATCGAGCGCTGGACGCGGGCGCGCTCGCCCGACGACGTGGTCGCGGCAATGGGCGCGGCCGACGTGCCGGCATCGAAGATCTACACGATCCGCGACATCGTCGCGGACGCGCAATACCAGGCGCGCGAGATGATTCGCGACATCCGGCTCGCGGACGGCAGCGCGCTCGAGGTGCCCGGCGTCGTGCCGAAACTTTCGGCGACGCCGGGCGGATTCGACGGCGGCGGACCCGCGCTCGGCGAGCACACGAACGAGATCCTGCGAGAGATCGACTATGACGCCGCGATGATCGCCGCTCTGCGCGCGCGCGGCATCGTCGGCTGACCCCTACTTCTCCCGGAAGAGGCGAAAGCTCGCGAACGCCGCAACCGAAGCGACGGCGATCGCGAGCGCCATCGGCCTTGCCGTGCCGTCGAACGTGAAGCCGACGATCAGCGCGGCCGTCGACGCGGCCAGGAACTGACAGAACGCGAGCAGCGACGATGCGCTGCCGGCGATCTGCGGAAACGGCGTCAGCGCGCCGGCGGTTGCGGGCGGCATCGTCAGCATGAACGACATCATGAAGACGAACATCGGCACGATGATCGCCATCGGATGGCTCGCGCCGGCGAGCGCAAGACCGCACAGCGCGATGCCCGCGATCACCATCAGCGACGTGCCCATGCGCACCATGCGCTCGATGCCGAGCCGCGGCACGAGCCGGCTGCCGAACATCGAACCGGTGATGTTGCCCAGCATCACCGAGCCGAACATCAGGCCGAAGCCGCGCTCGCTCTCGCCGAGCACCGAGACGAACACGAACGCGCTGCCGGCCAGGAACGCGAACAGGCCGCTGAAGCCCGCCGCTGCCACCAGCATGTAGCCGCAGAAGGTGCGCGAGCGCAGCAGGCGCTTGTAGTTGGCGAGGATGACCGCGGGCCGCGTTGCAAGCACGTCGCGCCGGGCGAGCGTTTCGGGCATGACGCGCAGCACGAATACCCACAGCACCGCGCCGTACAGCGCGACCAGAACGAAGTTCGCCTGCCATCCGAACAGCACGTGGACATGGCTGCCGATGATCGGCGCCGCGACCGGTGCGATCCCGAGCACGACACCCATCAGCGCGAGCATGTGCGCCGCCTTGTCGCCGCTGTGCAGGTCGCGCACGACCGCGCGCGGCACCACCGCGATCGGCGCGAGCGACATCGCCTGCACCAGCCGAGCCCCGATCAGCACGTACACGTTGCGCGACAGCGCGCAGGCGATCGACGCCGCCACGAAGACGGCGAGTCCGTACAACAAGGCCGGCCGGCGGCCATGGCGGTCGGACAGCGGCCCCGCGACGAGTTGCGCGAATCCCCAGCCGTACATGTACACCGACAACGTGAGCTGCACCTCTTCCGGCGTCGCGGCGAGCGCTTGCGTCATCGACGGCATCGACGCGAGGTAGATGTCCATCGTGAACGGCGCGATGGCGATCAGCGCTCCGAGCAGGAGCGTCATGGCCGCTGATTCGGTCCTCAGGTCGGTCTCTCTTAAGCGGCCGAACCCGTCGAATCAGATCACGAGGCGCGCCGCCTCATCGGCGTAGACGATGACGGCGAGCATGCGGATCGGCAGCTTGATGAGTTTCTCCGGACCGTGAGGCACTTTACCTTCGAACGTCAACGCATCGCCCGGCGCGAGCAGGTAGCTCGATTTCCCGTGGCGGTAGCGCAACCGCCCTTCGAGCATGTAGATGAATTCGATGCCGGGATGCTCGAAGCCCGGGAAGCTCTCGCTCTTTCGGGTAAGCGTCACCAGAAACGGCTCGAAGACACGGTGCGGACCGCGCTCGATCGCGAGCAGGTGATAGGTGTGCCCACGCCTGGTGCCGCGGCGGACGACTTCCGGTCCCTGACCGCGCTTGACGTGCTGTGCGCCTCCCTCCTGCGACGAGAAGCCGGCGAACAGGCTGGCGAGTGTCACACCGAGCGCATCGGCAAGATTCACCAGCGTGTCCAGGCTGGCCGACGTCTGGCTGTTTTCGATCTTGCTCAGCATGCCGCTGCTGATGCCGGCGTTCCGAGCGATTTCCGAAATGGTCAGGTGCTGCTCGAGCCTCAGCTTGCGGACGATCTGGCCGACGTGGCGGCCCGCGTCGCGGCCGCCGGACCTCGATTCGTTTTCTGCGCGCGGCATGTCACGTACCGTCTACCATGCGCACCACCCGCCGTCGATCGGGATCGCCACGCCGGTGACGGCGGTTGATTCGTCGCTCGCGAGATACACGATCGTTCCCGTGATGTCCTTGACCTTGTAGAACGAAACGCCGCTCGGTGTTCGCTCGCTCAGGTACCTGCGATGCGCGTCCCCTTCCGGCGTTCGCCAGTTGAACGGGTCGTTGATCGGTGTTTCGACGGGTCCCGGCGCAATGGAATTGACCGTGATCCCATGCGCGGCAAGCTCGCAGGCAACCGCACGCGTCAGATTGACGATCCCTCCCTTCGCGGCGCAATACGCCGGAGAATTGAGAAAGCCGACCAGGCCCGCGATCGAGCTCACCGTGATGATCCGCCCGTAACGCTGGCGCTTCATGATGGGCGTTACCGCCTTGATGCTGAAAAAGACGGCGCGCAGATCGAGATCGAGGTGCTGGTCCCACAGTTCCTCGGTCGTGTTCTCGATGTTCGCGGCCTTGAAGATGCCGGCGGACGCCAGCAGGATGTGCACAGCGCCGAAAGCGCGCATCGTTTCGTCGACCATCCGTTCAGTGGCCGCGACATCGTACAGGTCCGCCTGGATCGCGATCGCCTTGCCGCCTTCGCGCTCGATCGCGTTCACGACCGCGTTGGCTCCATCGCCGTTGACGTCGACGATCGCGACACGCGCGCCCTCGCGCGCGAAACCCAAGGCGGCACCCTCGCCGATTCCCTGCGCTCCGCCGGTGACGATCGCAACCTTGTCTTCGAGCCTCATGTCCGTCCTCCAGATCTTTCGTCCATTTTCGGTGGGCAAAGCCGACGCGCAAGGTCCAGCAGCAGCGTGTCGTTGCCGCGCGCGGCGAGCAGCGATAACCCGAGCGGACGATTCTCGAAGCTTGCCAGCGGCACACTGACCTGCGGCAGGCCCCCATGCCCCGCGACGCACAGGAGTCCCAGGCACCGGTTGCGCCATGCTTCGAGCTCCTGGGTTCCCATGCCGCGCAGCGGCGCGGAACCGACCGTGGTCGGCATCAGCAGAACCGCATTGCCCGCGAGAAGCTCATCCAGCCGGCGCCTGATCCGCGTGCGCCGCGTCGAAGCCGCCGCGGCATCGGCTGCGGTCACGGTGGACGCCCACGCGAACCGCTCCCGGATGCCGGCGCCGAAGCCGGGGTCGAGGTTGCTCACCCATTCGCGGTGCGTCTGCCAGATCTCGAAGGCCTGGATGACACGAAAATCGTTCATCCATGCATCGAGACCTTCATCGCTGAGGCGAACTGTTTCGGCCACGCCGAGCAGGTCACCGACCTGCGCAACGGCGGTAGCGAGCGCGGATGCCGCCCCCGCGTCGGCGTGCTCGAATGCATCGCGCGCCACGAGAAGTCGACCCGGCTTTGCCGCGGGCGTCGAATCGGCGAGCAGCACGCGGCCAACCCGCTCGAAAAGAGCCGCGTCGCGCGCAAACCATCCGACCGTGTCGTAGCTCGGTGCGAACGCGATCGCACCGTCGAGCGGAATGGCGCCATGCGTGACGCGCATGCCGATGATGCCGCAATAGCTGGCCGGCACGCGCACCGATCCGCCGGTATCGCTGCCGAGGGCGAAATCGCACAAGTCGCCCGCGACCGCGGATGCCGATCCGCCCGACGAACCACCAGGGATGTGTGCGGGCGCCTTCGGATTGACCGGCGTGCCGTAGTGGCGGTTTTCGCCATTCAGGCTGTACGCCAGCTCGTCGGTATGCGTCTTTCCGACCATCGAAGCGCCTGCCTCCAGGAGCCGCTGCACCGCCACCGCAGTTCGCTCTGCCGGCGGATGCGTCGCCAGCCACACCGGATTGCCGAAACCCGTCTGGTGACCCGCAATGTGGTAGAGGTCCTTGACGCCGAACGTCTTGCCATGGAGCGGCCCGGCGGCAGCGCCGCGGATCGCGACGTGCGTGTGACGACAGAACGCGCCGAGCGTATCGCGCTCTAGAATGTCGTCGGCAAGCGTCACGGGCGGAAAAGCTCGACGGGCTTGCGCGAGAAGCTCATCCGTCCGCGCTTGAATCCGTACAGAGGAATCGCGAGCTCCGATACCGCTTCCTCGGCCGTCGAGCAATCGAGCACGACGAGATCCGCCGTCTTTCCAGGCTCCAGGCCGTAGTCGTCGCGGCGCAGGAGCGTCGCGGAACGCCTCGTCACCATGTCGAAACAATCGCCGAAATCCCGCATGCCGGCATGCGCGACGTTCGCATAGAGGTTCGCCATCCGGATCAGCGAACAGTCGCCGAACGGCGTGAATGGGTTCAGAACGTTGTTGGTCGACAGTGAGCAATTGACGCCGTGTCGCAGCAACTCGTGCACGCGCACGACACCGCGCGCGTGGTCGTGGTGGCGGTCGCGTCCCATCAGATACAGGTCGGTCGACGGCAGGACCGTCACCGCAACACCCGCGGATGCAAGCTGGCGCGTGAGGCGTTCCATCTGGTGGGGACGAAGGAACGTGAGCTTGGTGACATGACCGACGGCAACCCGCCCGCCATAGCCGAACTTCTCCGTCAGCTCGCAGACGTAGTCGATGTCCATGTAATCGGCGGAGTTACCGAAATCGAGGTGCATGTCGATGTCGGCGTCGAATTCGCGCGCGATCCGAAACACGCGGTCGATCTGGCCATGCGGATCAGTATCCGTGTATGGCGCGGCACCGACCACGCGCGCGCCTTGTTTCATGGCCGCGACCATCAGCTCCTCCGTACCCGGATTGTTCGTCAGGCCCTCCTGCGGAAAGACGCATACCTCCGCGTCGATCGCCCAGCGGCAATCGGCAATCGCCTGGAACACGCCGTCGAGTCCGCGCAGCCCGATCCCGGGATCGACCTCGACATGCGTGCGCATGTGCATCGTGCCGTGCGAGATCGCCTTCTCGAGCGTCGTGCGCGCTCGCTGATAGACGTCGTCGGGCGTGAAGGATTTCTTTTGCAGCGCCACTTCGCCGATCGCTTCCTCCAGCGTACCCTTCTCGCTCTTGCATCGGGCGAGAATGCATGACTTGTCGAGGTGGATGTGCGTTTCACAAAACGGCGGTGCGACCAGGCGGCCGCCAAGGGCGATTTCCGCGCCGCTGGCCGCGATCATCGGTGCGATCGCGGCTATCCTGCCGGCGTCGATGCCGATGTCGACCAATCCGGGGACGCCGTCGATGCGACCGCCGCGAAGAATCAGATCCATGTCGCCTCCTTCATCGGTTGGAGTCACGCGACGCGCCGCCGAGAACGCCATCGGATGCGGGTCATCGACGCTTTTGTCACCGACTGCACGGCCCGTCGAGCGCCACGGGTGCCGAGTCGTTGGCGGTCAGGGGCGCTCGCGTCCCGGAATCCAATCGGTTCCGGCCAACGGGATGCCCGCCATGGCAGCCGCTTCCACGGTCAACGCGACCAGGTCTTCGCGTTCCAGATGGTGCACGTTCTGCTTGCCGCAGGCGCGCGCGATCGTCGTCAATTCCATGTTCAGCGTCTTCAGGTAGTTCTTGACGCGACGCGCTCCCACAGCCGGTTCCAGGCGGAGCTCCAGAACCGGGTCTTGCGTGGTGACGCCGACCGGACATTGCCCGGTATGGCAGTGATGACAATAACCCGGCGCCGTGCCGAGTCGTGCGTAATCGTCGATGGCCGCATGGCGCTCGCCGTCCTGGAGGTACGACTCGCTGTTGCAGCCGAGCGCGATCAGGATGCCCTGGCCGATCGAAACAGCATCCGCACCCATCGCCAGCGCCTTCGCAACATCCGCACCGGTTCGAATACCGCCGGATACGACCAGCTGAACCGTCCCGCGCAGGTTCAGATCCTCCAGCGCGTCGACGGCCTGGCGCACCGCAGCCAGAGTCGGAATGCCGACATGCTCGATGAAGACGGTCTGTGTCGCCGCAGTGCCACCCTGCATGCCGTCGACGACGATGACGTCAGCCCCGGCGATGGCGGCGAGCTTCACGTCATTGAACACCCGCGTTGCGCCGATTTTCACGTAGATCGGCTTCTCCCAATCGGTCATCTCGCGCAGCTCCTGGATCTTGATGACCAGGTCGTCGGGACCGGTCCAATCAGGATGGCGGCACGCCGAGCGCTGATCGACACCCTCGGGTAGAACGCGCATCTTCGCGACCCGCGGGTTGATCTTCTGTCCGAGCAGCATGCCGCCGCCACCCGGCTTGGCGCCCTGGCCGATGACGATTTCGATTGCGTCGGCCTTGCGCACGTCGTCGGGATTGAAGCCATAGCGCGAAGGCAGGCACTGGTAAACGAGCGTCTTCGACGAGCGTCGCTCCTCCTGCGTCATGCCGCCGTCGCCGGTCGTCGTAGACGTCCCCGTTTCCGTCGCGGCGAGCCCCAGTGCCTCCTTGACGCTTGCCGACAGCGAACCGAAGCTCATGCCCGCGATGGTGATCGGAATCGCGAGTTCGATCGGCTTCTTCGCGAACCGTGTGCCAAGCACCGTCCTCGTTTCGCAGCGCTCGCGATAGCCTTCCAGCGGATAGCGCGACAGCGACGCCGCAAGGAACAGCAGGTCGTCGAAATGGGGAAGCTTGCGCTTCGCGCCAAGTCCCCGGATCTCGTACAGGCCGTGCGCCGCGGCCTTGTGGATGTACGCAATGACGTCGCGGTCGTAGCCCCAGCTTTCCTCGAGTTCGGGAGGATTGACGGTTTGATCCATCAATATTCCTGGTCGGCGTCGGCATTCCAGTGATACAGGCTTCGCATCGAGGCGACGCGCCTGAACGCCCCGGGGTCGTGCGCGAAGCCAGCCTCGCCGAGAAGCCGCTTCACGTTCTCGTAGTCGGCATCGGTCATCGGCTCTTCATGCGCATCCGCGCCCAGCGACTGGACGCGTCCCCGGAGGTAGATCACCGCCTCGTAGAGAGAATCCCCGAGCGCGTCACCCGCATCGCCGCATATGACGAGCGTACCGGCCTGCGCCATGAAGGCGGAGAAGTCGCCGACGCTGCCTGCGACGACAATGTCGACGCCCTTCATCGATATGCCGCAACGCAACGATGCGTCGCCGTCGATGACCAGCAATCCGCCGTGTCCGGATGCGCCGGCGGCGACGGACGCGAAGCCCTTGACGTGCACCCGCCCCGACATCATGTTCTCGGCCACCGCCGGGCCGGCATTGCCGTGCACGGTCACTCGCGCCTGCTGGTTCATCCCGGCGGCGTAGTAGCCGGCGTGGCCTTCGATCGCAATGTCGATCGGGGCGTTGACGCCGACGGCAATGCTGTGGGCGCCGTCCGGATTCACGACCGAGACCTGCAAATCCGGCTCCATCGAAGCCTGGTGCAGAAACCGGTTCAGTGCCCGCAGCGGTGTCGTTGCAAGATCGAACGTCACGTGCGCCATATGTAGACCTGTTCCGGTCTCGGCTCGAAAAGGTTCGC
Source organism: Casimicrobiaceae bacterium (assembly GCA_035278845.1). Classification (GTDB taxonomy): domain Bacteria; phylum Pseudomonadota; class Gammaproteobacteria; order Burkholderiales; family Casimicrobiaceae; genus VBCG01. The sequence continues at coordinate 12,513 of DATEIQ010000067.1, forward strand.
GTGCTTGACGTCCGGAAGTTTCGCGAGCGACCGGAATTCGGAGGAGATGGCCACGTAGTCGGCCGTCTCCGCGATGATCGCCGGCTTGCAGGAGAATGCATCGCGCACCAGCGCGAGTTCGTCGTGGGTCCCCATCAGGAACGTATAGAAGCCGTCGAGTTCGACGAAGCCCTTTTCCAGTGCGTCTTCGAGCTCGTCTCCTTCGCGCATCCGCCACTCGAGGAAGCGGCAGGCGGCCTCCGTGTCATTGTCGGTATCGAATGCGATGCCAAGCGGCTCGAGCTTGCGTCGGACGCTGTTGGGATTCGACAGCGATCCGTTATGCACGAGGCAGAAGTCCTCGCCGGCCGTAAAAGGATGGGCGCGTGCCGGCGTGACCGCGGTTTCCGTCGCCATCCGCGTGTGGCCCACGAGATGCGACCCGCGGAGGCCCGAGAAGCCGTAGCGCTCGGCGACTTCGCCGGGCGTTCCTGTGTCCTTGTAGAGATCGATGCATCTTCCGACCGACAGGAGATCGTGCTGCGGGTAGCGATCCTCGAGCCACGTCTTCACGTTGGACGGCCGAGCCGACGTCTCGAGAACGGCGTGGTTTGCTTGCACAGCGACCGTCGTGCCTTCGCCAAGGTCGCGTTTCGCGGCCAGCGAGAACTCGTCCCATCGGGTCGTCCCCGTGCCCGCGTACACGCTGAATTTCCTGCGATCGCCGCCCACCGGCTCGGTAAACACGGCGAGCCCGGCTGATTCCGGTCCTCGCTCCGACATGCCAAGCAGCATCGGCAGCATCATCTCGCCGAGCCGGTCGCGCATCGATGGCGTCTTGACCAGCAATCCTACGATTCCGCACATGCAAGGGCCCTAGAAGAACTCGAGATAGCGCTGCGTTTCCCACGCCGATACATGGCGCGAGTATTCGATCCACTCCATTCGCTTCAACCTGATGAACTCCTGCGCGAGGTTCTCGCCGACTGCCTCGCGCAGCACGTGATCGGCCGCGAAGCCGTCGATGGCCTCGCTCAGGTTCTGCGGCAGTATGCCGATGCCCTGCTCGGCTACCTGCTCGGGAGTGAGAAGGTACAGATCGGTGTTGTTGGGCTTGCCCGGATCGAGCCCGCGTCGTACGCCGTCGAGACCGGCCGCGATGATGCCGGCGGTCACAAGGTACGGATTGCACGAGCCGTCAGGCAACCGCAGCTCGAGTCTTCCGCCCGGCACGCGCACCATCGCCGTACGATTGTTGTTGCCGTAGGTGATGTACGCCGGCGCCCACGTGGAGCCTGAAAGTGACCGGCCGACGACGAGGCGCTTGTACGAGTTGATCGACGGCGCAGCCAAGGCGGCGAGGCCGCGCGCATGGTCGAGTATTCCCGCGAGAAACTGATACGCGACCCTGGACAACCCAAGGCCCTCCTTGTCCTTGTCGTCCGCGAAGATGTTGTCGTTGCCGGCATCGCCGATCGAGATGTGGAAGTGCGAGCCGGTACCGGTGCGGTTAGAGAAGGGCTTGGGCATGAACGTGCAGATCATGCCCAGCCCATGAGCGATCTCCGACGCCGCCATCTTGAACAGCACGTAGTTGTCGGCTGTCGTCAGGCAGTCGCGGTAGGTGAAGTTCACCTCGAACTGGCCGTTCGCATCCTCGTGATCGATCTGGTAGACGTCGAGCCCGGCCGCCTGCAGCGACGTCACGAGCTTTCGCAGGAACTCGCTCGACCGGGCCAGGCCCTTGTAGTCGTAGCACGGCTTGTCGAGCGCGTCGGTGGCATCATGCGGGGCGAGGCTGCCGTCGGGTGCACGCTCGAGCAGCATGAATTCCGGCTCGATGCCGGTGTACATTGTCCAGCCCAGCTTCTCCAGGTTGCGCAGCTGCGCGCGCAGCGCGACGCGCGGGCAGTATTCGTAGGGCTTCCCCAGCACGTGGCCGTCGCAGGCGATGCGCGCGTAGCCGGGCATCCACGAAACCAGCGACAAGGTCGCCAAATCCCCCATCGCCGTGTACTCGGGACCGTGCGGTCCCATGCCGAGACCCCAGATCGCGAATCCGGCGAACCCGGCACCGGTGGTCAGCAGATCCTCGAAGTGCGAGACGGGAACCGCCTTCGTCTTCGCCGATCCATGGATGTCGACGAACTGCGCCAGCACGAAACCGATCGCGTTGTCCTCAAGGAATTGCTTCGCCTCGTCGAGCGTCATGCGCGCCCCGCTCAAAGTTTCATCGCAGGAATTCTTTATTCACCCATTCTGGCGTAGACTGCGCACGAAAGCAACGATCGTCCAGCAATGGGAACGGCCGGCGCACCGGTAGCGCGGATGCAGCGACGCATCGAACCGCGTGACTCTCGAAAGCGCGACGAAGGCGTTTGCCGGCCTGTTGCATTGGAATCGGTATGGCAGTATTTTTGGCCCGCACGAGCCTCGCTACACACCGTTCGCGACCGTTGCGCGAGCCCTTCCCCACTCCATACAGGAGGCGCGTCATGAACCAGTTTCCCGTCGATCGTCGGAAATTTCTGAAGGCGTGCGCCGCCTCGGCTGCGGCGGGCGCGCTCGCGCCATGGCCGAGCGTCGTGTCGGCGGCACCGGTCACCATCGAGCAGCTGAAGAAGAATGGTGTGCTGCACGTCGGCTGCGAGGCGGCCTACGTTCCATTCACCTATCGCGACGCGTCAGGGAAAATCGTCGGCTTCGACGTCGACGTCGTCGCGCGCTACCTCGCGCCGATCGGCGTCAAGGCCGACTTCATCGACACGCAGTGGTCCGGCGTGATTCCCGCGCTGTACGCGGGACGCTTCGACATGGTGCCGACGATGAGCTACACCAAGGAGCGGCTCGAACGCGTGCTGTTCAGCATCCCGTATGCGGATGCGTCGCAGGCGCTGCTCATCCGCTCGGCGGACAAGGACAAGATCAAGACGATCGCCGACATGTCGGGGAAGATCCTCGCGATCAAGCTGGGATCCCCCGGCGAGACGTTGAAGAACAAGCTCGAGCAGCAGCTCAAGAGCGAGCGCGGCGCGGGATTCAAGGACATCAAGACTTATGACGATCATCCGGCGGCCTATCTCGCGCTCGCGCAGGGCAGCGTCGACGGTGTGCTGAACACCGTGCCGACGCTCAGCGTCGTCATGCGCGACAAGCCGGGCGCATTCGTGATGGTCACCGACGTCGGCGGCAACAACTGGCACGGGTATGCGTTCCGCAAGGAGGACACCGAGCTCGCGAAGTTCATCGATTCACGAATCACGGAAATGAAGAAAAGCGGCGAGATTTACGCGCTGCAGGAAAAGTGGTTCGGCTTCAAAATGAAACTGTCGGACATGATCCCGACGTTCAGCTGAGGCCGCGGCCGTTCACTTCACCGCCGGCGGCGGCAGGCGAGCGCCGCGGGAGCCGACGTTGCGCGCGCCCAATCCGACCCACGCAGCCGCGCCGGCGCCCGTCGCGCGCCCGGTGTCCGCTTGTTGACAGTCGACTGGGCCATCGTCGAGACCGCGATTCCGCTGCTGGCGCGCGGAACGCTCGTCACGCTGCAGATCAGCCTGGTCGCAGGAATCCTTGCATGCGTCCTGGGATTCACGCTCGGCCTGTGCGCACTCAGCCACGTGCGCATGCTGAGATGGGCGGTGGGCGGCTACGTCGACTTCATCCGCGGCACGCCGCTACTGATCCAGATTTTCCTCGTCTTCTTCGCGCTGCCCACGATCGGCATCCGGTTGGACGAAGTCTGGGCGGGAATCGTCGCGCTCGCGTTCAACACCAGCGGCTACATCGCCGAGACGGTGCGCGGCGGCGTCGGAAGCATCGAGCGCGGACAGACCGAAGCCGCCGAATCGATCGGCATGACGAACCCGCAAATCCTCGGCTACATCCTGCTGCCGCAGGCAATGCGTCCGATCGTTCCGCCGTTGACCAATGAGCTCATCAGCATGACGAAGAACTCGTCGCTGCTGTCGGTGATCTCGGTTTACGAGCTGACGCGGGCCGGGCAGGCGATCATCTCGGTGCACTTCGTGCCGTTCGAGATCTACCTGCTGCTGGCCATTTACTACTATCTCCTGATCAAGTCGCTGTCGCTGCTGTCGCGCTGGATCGAGGGCAGGATGCCCGTCCTGTGACAGCCGTAGCCACCACGCCCCTCTTGCGCGTTGCAGGATTGACCAAGTCGTTCGGTGCCCGGACGGTCCTGAACAACGTCAGCCTCGACATCGTGAAGGGTGAGACGATCGTCATCATCGGTGCTTCCGGCTCGGGCAAGACAACGCTATTGCGGTGCATCAACTATCTCGAGCGCCCCACTGACGGTGCGATTTACCTCGACGGACGGAGGATCGGCTTCGTTCCCATCGGTGAAGGCAGCTGGCAGGATGCCTCGGAGCGCATACTCGCGCGGCAGCGACGAGCCATCGGCTTCGTGTTCCAGCGCTTCAATCTGTTCCCGCATCTCAGCGCGCTCGACAACGTGTCGATCGGCCTGCGCAAGGTGGCCGGCGTTCCCAAGCGGGTGGCGCGCGAGCGCGCGGCGGAGCACCTGCGCCGCGTCTTTCTCGGCGAGCACCTCGACAAGCGGCCGAGCCAGCTCTCCGGCGGCCAGCAGCAGCGTGTCGCGATCGCGCGCGCCATCGCGATGGAGCCTGACATCATCCTGTACGACGAGCCGACGTCCGCGCTCGATCCCGAGCTCGTGCGCGAGGTGCTCGACGCGATCCGCATGGCCGCGTCGAGCGGCATGACGTCGATGATCGTCACCCACGAGCTTTCATTCGCCCGACAGGTGGCGAACCGGGTGATCTACATGGACGAAGGCGTGATCGTCGAGCAAGGTGAACCGTCCGCTTTATTTGCCGCGCCGCGCGAGGCGCGCACCCGCCGCTTCCTCGAGCATTTCCATTCATCCGCCAGGCAGGAGACGCCATGAGCCCGACAGGCCGCCCCAAGGGCGCATTGCCCCGAAGCGCGATAGCGCGGAGGGTAGTCCAGTGAGCACGTCCGCCACCCCGCCGCTCGATATCCTGATCCGCCGCTGCGTCGCCCTGACGGCCGAAGCGGAAAGGCCCGTCATCGAGGACGCCATCATCGGCATCCGCGGCGACAAGCTGGTCTTCGTCGGCAGCGCGTCCGAGGGAGCAGGCCTCGAGGCGCGTCGCGTGATCGACGGCAGCGGCCATGTGGCAACGCCCGGGTTCGTCAACGTGCACACGCATGCCGTACTAGCGCATGCACGGGGCATGGTCGAGGATGCTGGTTTCGCGCCGGCTTACACACCAGGGGTTCCTCATGCGTATGACGTGCACGAGGACGAGGCGATAGCGCTCGCACGGCTCACCGCGCTCGAGGCGATGCTCTTCGGCTCGACGCTGATCAACGACATGTACGTGCACGATCACGCGACGCTGCCCGCGATGGCGGAGCTCGGGCTGCGCGTCTCCACGTCGGCGTGGCTGCACGACGTCGATTTCAGCGGCGTCCACGAAAGGAACTGGAAGCACGAGCCTGCGATCGGCGAGCGGACGCTGCGTGCCGCCTTCGATCTCGCAGGTCGCTGGCAGGGCGCATTCGACGGACGCACGAGCGTGATGCTCGGCCCGCACGCGATCGACACCTGCTCGCGTGCCTTCCTGCGTGACGTCAATGCCGAGCGGCGGCGCATGGGCGTACGTGTGATGACGCACCTGGCACAAAGCTTCATCGAGGTCGAGCAGGTTCGCCGCCGCGACGGGATGACGCCGGCCGAAGTGGTGGATGACGTGGGCCTGCTGGACGACGAGCTGATTGCAACGCATTGCACGGTGATGACCGATAGCGACATCGACCGCGCCGGACGCGCCGGCATCACGGTCGCGCACGCCGCGAAGGTCAACATGACCGGTGGCTACCTGCCGCTGACGTCGAAGCTGCGACGTGCGGGGGCCAAGGTCGCGCTCGGCACCGACAACATGTTCGGCGACATGGTGGAATCGATGCGCTGGACGCTTGTATCGGGACGGCTGCAGGAAGCCGCCGTCAACGATTTCTGGCAGTCCGCAGACGTATTCCACATGGCGACCCTCGGAGGCGCGGCGTCGATGGGCCGCGCGCAGGACCTCGGCAGCCTCGTTGCGGGTAAGAAGGCCGACGTCGTGTTGTTCGACTTTCGCCGCGCGCATCTGACGCCCGCGCAGAATACGCTGACGACGCTCGTGCATGCGGCGCAAGGCCGGGACGTCGCGCTCGTCATCGTGGACGGCCGCATCGTCGTCGAGGACGGCCATGCGACACTTGTCGACGAAGCGCAAATCCGCGCCGACGCGACGAAGGCGGCGCACAGTCTATGGACGCGTGTTCGCGAAGCGCATTCGGCAAATCGAAGCCCGGTCGCTCCGAGCCGCGGACCCTGACGCAGGCGACCAGGACGAAACGTGAACGAATTCGATCTGTTGATCCGCAACGCACGTGCGGCAACCGCCGCGGACGTCTTCGAATGCGATATCGGCATCACGGACGGCCGCATTGCGGCGCTCGCCGCCGGCTTGCGTGACGGCGCTCGCGAAATCGACGCTCGCGGACGCTGGGTATTGCCGGGGGGCATCGACGGCCATTGTCATATGGATCAGCCGATGACCGACGGCTCGACGATGGCCGACGACTTCCGGTCGGGAACGCTGTCGGCCGCGTGCGGCGGCACGACGACCGTCATCCCGTTTGCGTGCCAGCTCAAGGGCCAATCGCTGCGCGACGCCGTGGCCGACTATCACCGCCGTGCCGACGGCAAAGCCGTCATCGACTACGCGTTCCACATGATCGTGTCGGATCCGACGCCGGCGGTGCTTCGGGACGAGCTCCCGCAACTGATCCGCGAGGGCTGCACGTCGTTCAAGATCTACATGACCTACGACGACCTGAAGCTCAGCGATCGGCAGATTCTCGACGTGCTGGCCGTTGCTCGCCGGGAAGGTGCGATGGTGATGGTGCACGCCGAGAATTCGGATTGCATCGGCTGGCTCACGGAGCAATTGCTCGCCGCCGGACACGCCGCCCCGCGGTTTCATGCCGCCGCGCGCCCGATGCTCGTCGAGCGCGAGGCGACGCATCGGGCCATCGCCCTCGCCGAGCTCGTCGACCTGCCCGTGCTCATCGTTCACGTTTCCGGCCGCGAAGCGGTGGAGCAGATCCGCTGGGCACAGGCGCATGGATTGCGCGTCTACGGCGAAACCTGCCCGCAGTATCTGTTCCTGACGAGCGAGCATCTCGACGGCCATGAAGGCGCGAAGTGCATCTGCAGTCCTCCGCCGCGCGACAAGGCCAACCAGCAGGTCATCTGGGACGCGCTGGAAGCCGGCGTCTTTCAGGTTTTTTCGTCCGATCACGCCCCGTTCCGCTACGCGGGCGCGGACGGCAAGCAGGTCGCCGGAAGCGCGGCGCCGTTCAGCCGAATTCCCAACGGCATTCCAGGAATCGAATCGCGGCTGGCGCTGCTCTTCTCCGAGGGCGTGATGAAACGCCGCATCGACATCCACGCGTTCGTCGCGCTGACCGCCACCAACGTGGCGAAGATCTATGGCCTGCATCCGCGCAAGGGAACGATCGCCGTGGGCTCCGACGCCGACCTCGTCATCTGGAACGATGCTGCGAACGTGACGCTGACCAACGCGATGCTGCATCACGACGTCGACTACACGCCCTACGAAGGCATGACGCTCGGCGCGTGGCCGGACACGACGATTTCCCGCGGTGAAGTCGTCTGGAGCGACGGCAAGCCGAGCGGGCGCGCGGGCCGCGGCCAGTTCCTGCGCTGCGGGCTGCCGCTGCCCGCGCGGCCAAAAGTCGTGCGCCGGCAATAACCGACCGGTCAGCGCGAGCCCACCGACTCGCCGCGGATCGCGTCCGCGACTGCGGCACCGACGTCCATCGTGGAACCGTTGCCGCGCATGTCCGGCGTGCGCGGACCGTCGACGAGCACGCGCTCGATCGCGCGCACCACTGCAGCGGCCGCATCGGGATGACCGAGGTGCTCGAGCATCAATGCGCCCGACCAGATCTGCCCGATCGGATTGGCGATGTTCCGCCCCGCGATGTCCGGCGCAGAGCCGTGCACCGGCTCGAATATCGACGGAAACGTCCGCTCGGGATTGATGTTGCCCGACGGTGCGATGCCGATCGTACCGGTCGTCGCGGGGCCGATGTCCGACAGGATGTCGCCAAACAGGTTGGACGCAACGATCACGTCGAACCGCCCGGGATCGAGGATCATCTGGATCGTCAGTCCGTCGACGTGATACTGGTCCGCGCGCACGCCGGGATAGTGCTTCTTCATTGCGGCAAATCGCTCGTCCCAGTACGGCATCGTGATCGATATGCCGTTCGACTTGGTGCACGACGTCACGTGCCTGCGGCGCTTCTCGGCGAGATCGAACGCGTAGCGCATGATGCGGTCGACGCCCTTGCGGGAAAAGACGGCCTGCTGCGTCACGAACTCGCGCTCGGTGCCCTCGAAGACGCGCCCTCCCACGCTGCCGTACTCGCCCTCGGTGTTCTCGCGTATCACCAGGTAGTCGATGTCGCCGCGCTTGCGGCCGGCGAGCGGGCTCGAAACGCCGTCGAACAGACGGACCGGACGCAGATTCACGTAGAGGTCGAACCAGCGGCGGAAGTTGATGAGGAGTCCCCACGCCGAGACGTGATCGGGCACGAGCGCCGGGTTGCCGACCGCGCCGAAATAGATCGCGTCGTACTCGCGCAGGATCGCGGGGGCGTCCTCGGGGCACATGCGACCATGCTTGACATACCAGTCGCAGCTCCACGGAAATTCGTCGAATCGGAAGCGGATGCCGTGCCTGCTGCCGGCCGCTTCCATCACGCGAATGCCTTCCGGCATGACTTCCCGGCCGATCCCGTCGCCCGGAATGACCGCAATTCGATGTTCGCCCACGTTCATCCTTCCAGTATCCAGCCGCCGTCGACGACGATCGTCTGTCCCGTGATATAGGCCGCCGCCTGCGACGCCAGGAACAGCGCGGCATTGGCAATGTCGTCCGGCTGTCCGTAGCGCCGAAGCGGAATGCGTTGCAGCGCGCTTTCGTACTCGACCGGGTCGTTCCAGAGGTCGCGATTGATAGCAGTGATCGTCCGGCCCGGTGCGATGCAATTGACGCGCACGCCATGCGGCCCCCACTCCAGCGCGCTCGTTCGCGTGAACTGCACGATGGCCGATTTGGTCGATGCGTAGACCGAGCGGTTACGGGCACCGATGAACGCCATCTGCGAGCTGATATTGATGATCGTTCCACGGCCGCGGCGAACCATCGCGCCGCCGACCCATCGCGTCAATGCGATCGGGCCGACCAGGTTCACGTCGACGACGCGGCGCAGATCGACGGGATCGAGCTCCAGCAGCGGCCCGCGAACGGCGATGCCGGCGTTGTTGACCAGGATGTCGACGTCCCCGCTCGAAGCTGCGAGTTTTTCGAGCGACGACATGTCGCCCTGCTCGAAGAGCTGCGGCGTGCACGATCCGGCGAGCTCGGCAGCCACCTTTCGCAGCGATGCTTCGTCGCGGTCGGCCAATATCGCATGGGCACCCAGCGCGACGAAGGCCCGCGCGATCGCTTCGCCGATGCCGTTGGCCGCCCCGGTGACCAGCACGCGACGGCCTGTGAAATCGAACAGGTCCCGAAACGGCGTCATTGCCGACGACCGGCGTGGCAAATGGCCGCACCGGGCATGCTATTTCACGTCCTGGATCTTCTTGTAGAGCGGCAGCAGCACGCCATTCTGGAACGTCGCCGGAACGTCCTTCACTTTCTCGCGGAATGCCTGCTTGTCCGGTTCGATGACGGTGACGCCGGCGGCCTTGAACTCGGCCAGGATGTCGTGCTCGCTCTTGACCGCCGCCGCATCGTTGACGGCCGCGGCGTCGTGGACCGCTTTCGTGATCAGCTCGCGCTGGTCCGGCTTGAGCCGCTTCCAGGTGTCCCCGCTCATCGCGATCACGACGTTCGCGACGGTGTGATCGGTGAGCGACAGGAACTTGTTCACCAGATGGATGCCGCCTCCCTTCGTCGTCGCGAGCGGGTTCTCCTGCGCGTCGACGGCGTTGGTTTGCAGTGCGGTGAAAAGCTCCTTGAAGTCGACCGGCGTAGGCGTTGCGCCGACCGCGGCCCAGCTCGCCTGGAAGATCGGAACCGGCACGACGCGAATTTTCATGCCGACCATGTCGGCCGGTGTCTTCACGGGCCGGTTGGACGTCAACTGCCGCGTGCCGTAGTACCAGGCGCCGTCGATGACCTTGATGCCGCTCTTCTTTTCCAGCGCCGCCGCCATCTCCGCGCCCACCGGCCCGCTCATCACCTTGCGCATGTGATCCGGATCGCGGAACACGTACAGCACGCCGAGCACGCTGTATTCGGGGACGACGTTGCCGAACGTTGCGCCGATGATTCCGGCCATGTCGATCGACCCGGTTTGCAGGCCCTCGATCATCTGCTGCTCGTTGCCGATCTGGCCGGCGGGATAGTCGCGGATGACGATCTTGCCCCCCGAGCGCTCGGCGACCAACTGGGCAAAACGCTTGACGCCGACATCGGTGGGCGTCCCGACCGGCGTGTTGTGCCCGATGCGCAGCGTCAGCGGCTGCTGCGCCGACGCAGACGCTGCGACGCCGAACGCCAGCGCGACGATCGCGGCCGCGAGGCCGCAGTGCGTGTAACGAATGCAACTCATGGTTTCTCCTCCGCGTTGTTCACTTCGGATACAGGTAATACGGCAACCAGGTGACGATCTGCGGCAGATAGATCATCAGCACGACGACGGCGATCAGGCCCGGGATATAGGGCGCCGCGGCCATGACGACCCTTTCGAGGCGAAGGCCGGATACCTGGCTTCCCACGTAGAGGCACAGGCCCACCGGCGGCGTGACGAGGCCGATGCCGAGCGTGAATACCATCATCACCCCGACCAGCACTGGATCGATCCCCGCCGCGATCATCGCCGGTCCGAGCACCGGCGACAGCAGGATCAGCGCCGCCACGACTTCCATGAACGTGCCGACCACGAGCAGCAGCAGCGCGGCGGCGAGCATCAGCAGCGTGACGTCGTGCACCGAGCCGACCAGCGACGCGCTGAGATCCATCGCGATCTGCTCGCGGGAGATCACGTACCCAAGCGGCGCCGCGAACGCGATGATGATGAGCACCGAGCCCGAAAGAAGCGCGGTGGTGACGAGCGCCTCGAAGAACTCGCGCCAGGAGAGCTCGCGGTAGATGAAGCCCGCCAGGACGATCGTGTAAAGCGCCGCGAGAATCGACGCTTCGGTCGGCGTGGCGATGCCCGAGAACATCGCGCCGAGCAGGATCACCGGCGTCATCAGCGACCACCACGCCTCGCGCAGCGCTTTCCAGAAGCCGAGTGCGCGCGGGCGCGACGTCTTGACGCTGCGTCGCCAGAACAGCAGCCCGAAGGTGATCATCATCATCAAGCCGGATACGATTCCCGGAATCACGCCGCCGAGGAACAGCAGTCCGATCGGCACGTTGGCGATGCTGCCGAAGATGACCATGTTGATGCTGGGCGGAATGATCGGGCCCAGCGTCGACGATACGACCGTGACGCCGACGGACAGATCGTCGGGATACTCGTTGTCGCGCATCGCCTTGAGCTCGATCTTGCCGAGGCTCGCGAGGTCGGCCACGGCCGATCCCGACATGCCGGCGAAGATCATGCTGCCGACGACGTTGGCGTGACCGAGGCTTCCCGGCACGCGCCCGACCGCCGCGAGCGCGAAGTCGAAGATCCGGCGCGTGATGCCACCCCGGTTCATCAATTCACCGGTCAGGACGAAGAACGGTACGGCGATCAGCGACAGGCTGCTGATCTGGCCGATGAACTGCTGCGCGAGGACCAGCAGGTTGGCATCCGTCACCAGGAAGTAGGTGAGCGCCGAAAAACCGATGGCAAAGCCGACCGGCACGCCGAGCACGAGAGCGATCAGCAGCACGATCAGCGACGTAATCATCGGATGCTGCGACAGCCTGGGCCTGTCATGGACGTTTGCCTGCGATCACCGTTTCGAGAAACGTGAAGCGGTACTTGAAGAGCTGCGCCTGGAGCAGCCTCGCGTACATCAGGACCGCGAAGACAGCCGCGGCCGAATACATCCACGCCCACGTGATCGGCAGCGTCGTGGCGGCGTACGTCGAGCGCGCGGCCATCTGCCAGCCCTGCCAGCCGAGCACGGCCAGGAGAACACCGATCGCAATCAGGATGAGCATTTCCAGCGCGTTCCTCGCCCCGGCGGGAAACTTTTCCACGACGGTTTCCACGCGAACGAGGCCCAGCCGCTTTCCCGCACCGACCGCGCCGAGGATCGACGCCCACACGAACAGGAACTGGGACAGCTCCTCCGGCCAGCTCAGCGGTGCTCCAAAGAACGAGCGCAGGACGACCTGCGTTGCCATCGATACGCCGATCAGCATCAGCAGGACGACGGCGACGAGCTCCTCCAGGTTGTCGATGATGACTTTGATGGCGCCGCCCCGACGGGGCGACGAAGAATCGGCGGGCGGCGCTGCGCGTGGCAAGGGTGCTGCGCGCTATGCAAGCGTTGCGCCGACGAGCAGCCCGAGCAGTCGCGCGGCGGAACGTGCCAGCGCGGTCTCCTCGGCCGACCAGGTTCGCAGCTCCTTCAGGCTGTGCACCGAAAGCACCGCCGCCAGGCTGTCCTCGCGGAACAGTGGCGTGACGATCTGCGCGCGCATGTCGCCATAGTGCTCGAGCATGACGTGAAACAGCGGCTCCGCCGAAGCGTTCCGCGTGTCGTTCTGCACGACCTGCGTACGCTCGGCAAGCATCTTCTCGATCACCGGCTGTCCGCTCTGGATGATCGTGAAGTCGCCAAGCAGGCTCCAGACGCCTTCGCCGCGCGACTCGTGCGTGACCGGAAACGCGTAGGCCGCACTGACATTCTGGCGCAGCGTACAGCGCTGGACGCGTAGGGCCTTGCGCACGCGGTCGAGAATCGCCTGGATCGCTGCGTCGCGGAGATCTTCCTTGCCGGTCGTAAGGGTGGCGCGGTCGCGTGCGTCGAGCGACGCGCTCGTCGCCGCCTGCGCCTTCCGTACGAGCTCGACGTCGGCCTGCTCCCAATGCCGCGGGCCGCGCGAATGGTGTACGGCCACCAATCCGGCAAGCCTGGCGTCGCGAAACACGGGAGCCAGAATCTGGGCGCGCACACCGTAGCGATCGACGAGCGTCGCGGCAACCGGCGGTTCGGCCTGCGAAACGTCGTCCTGAACGACGATGTCGTGCTCGCGTTGGAGCTGCTGCAGCGCAATGGGGGCGAGCAGAACGTCGGTCGACGCGCCATCGTTACGAATCTGGCGCGCGCCATGCGTCACCGCTTCGGCTGCAAATCGCCAGCCTTCATCGGCAGCGAGCGCGCAGACGACCCGGCTTGCGCCGGTGGCCAGCAGAAGATCCGCCGCGATCGATTGGATATCCGTCATTGGCGACAACCGTTATCCGGGGCCGATAATCGCAGAAACGTAGCGCGAACGAAAGGGGCGAGGCGTCCGAACTCCCGCTCCAGCTACCAGCCGGAGAACCGCGGCCACGTCTGCAGTCCGCCATCCCGCGCGAGCGCGCAGTATTCGGTGTACTGCGCGGCCGTCGCGCATGCGTGGTTCGGCAGCACGCGAAGCTTCGAGCCGACCGGGAAACGCTGCTCGAGCTCCGGCAAATGCGGTGTTTCGCGATTCACGATGATCCCGTGCTCCTGGTTCGCGCCGCTCACCACATAGCCGGCCATCGGCGATCCGCTCGCATCGCAAACGATGCCATACCCCTGGTCGGTCGCCTGCGACTGCGTGCCGCGGTCGCGGCTCAACGCCATCCATCCCGCATCGCAGATGATCCATCCCTTGTCGCGCTGGTGACCGATCACCGTCGTCAGCACCGACAACGCAATGTCATCGAGCGTGCAGACGCCGATGCCGGCCATGACGAGATCGAAGAACACATAGACGCCGGCCCGTACCTCGCTCACGCCGGCAAACCCCGAAGCCGAGAGCGCCGTCGGCGTCGATCCGATGCTGACGACCGGGCAGGGCAACCCCGCATCACGCAAGCGCTGCGCGGCCAGCACGCAAAGGTCCCGCTCCTGATCTGCGACCCGCAACAGCGCAGCCGGCGTCGAGCACTCATACGAGCTGCCTGCATGCGTCATCACGCCCTGCAGCGAGCAGCCCCCGTCGTGCAGAACACGGCCGACTTCGAGCAGCAACTCGTCGTCCGGCGGGATGCCCGAGCGCTCGCCATCCGAGTCGACTTCGATCAATACGGTCAACGGCCGTCGCGCCGCCCGCGACCCGGCGACGATCGCCTGCGCGCCCTGCAGCGAATCCGTGATGATCTGCAGCCGGCAGCCTCGTTCGACGAGCCCAAGCGCGCGGTCGAGCTTGCCAGGCGCCATGCAAACGGCGTAGAGAATGTCGTCGAATCCTGCGGCGAAAAACTGCTCGGCCTCTTTCAACGTCGAGACGGTGATCGCTGCGGCCCCCGCGTCCTGTTGCCGCTTCACCACTTCGACGCTCTTGGAAGTCTTCACGTGCGGCCGAAGCTCGACACCGTGTCCATCGAGGCGTTTCTGCATGCGCGCGATGTTGCGCAGCATGCGCGTCTCGTCGACGACGGCAGCCGGAGTCGGCACTGCATCAAGCAGGTTGATCATGCGGCGCTGTCCGCGAGTTCCGGCGCAGCGTCGGCGTGCGCGATGCGCGCGAAGGATCTTTCGATCAGCGCGGGATCCAGATTCTCGGTGATGAACACCAGGCACGCGCCCTCGGCCGGCGGGCTTGCAAGCTCCAGGTGAACGGGCGGATGAAAGAATCGGCCGACGCCGTGCACGCCGATCCACATGTTCCGCTCGCGATCGAACAGAACGCCCTTGGTCCTCAGGACCCGGTCGCCATGCAGGAAGACGAGCCGCGTCAGCCAGACGGCGAAGCGTGCCCAGGACGGCGGAATCGGTGCGCGGATCGTGACGCTTCGAATGCCGTGCGAATGCGCGTGAGCCGGCGCGTAGTCCTGAAGATGCCCGGCGCGCCACCCGTGATCCGGCGCGTCTTCCCGATGCACGAGCCAGTCGACGAACGCCGGCCCCTCGGCCGGCACAGGATGGGCTAACGGATTCAGCGTGGCTGCCGCGCTTTGCACCGCCTGTGCAGCGCCGGTGTGTGCCAGGTCGCCCTTCGTGATCACGATGCCATCGGCCGCCGTGATTTGCGCGATCGCTTCGCGTCGTCGATGCAGCGTCGTATCGTCGATAGCGCTCACGGCGCAGACGACCGAGCCCGCGCGAAACCGCGTGCGCAGATTGAAGTCCGACCGCAACGTCTGCAGGATCGGCAGCGGCTCGGCGATCCCCGAGGTCTCGATCAAGACGCGCCGCAGCGGCTTCGCGTCGTCCCGACGCCGCGCAATCATCCGCAGCAGCGTGGAGCTCAGATCGGAGCGGACGGTGCAGCAGACGCAGCCGCTCGCGAGCACGACCGTTTCCTCGGAATGGCTCTGGACGAAGACGTGGTCGAGCCCGATCGCGCCGAACTCGTTGACGACGACCGCGGTGTCCGCGCCGAGCCCCGACCGAAGCGCGCGGTTCAGCAGCGTCGTCTTGCCGCTGCCCAGAAATCCGGTGAGGACGTGAACCGGAATCACGCGGCGGGTGCCGGAAACCGGGAGATCCAGTGGTTGGCGATGTCGATTCCGCGCGGCAGCCATACGCGATCGTGGCTCAGCACGTGATCCAGGAATTGACGCAAATGGCCGATGCGCCCCGGCCGGCCGACGAGCCGGTTGTGCAAGCCGATCTGCATCATCCGCGGCCGCTCGGCACCTTCTGCGTACAGAACGTCGAACGCATCGCGCAGATATTCGAAGAAGGGCCGTCCCCAGTTGAACCCCGGCGTCGTCGAAAACCGGTGGTCGTTGACGTCCGCCGTGTACGGCACGACGAGCAGCGGCCGGCCGGACTCGACGATCCAGTAGGGAACCTCGTCGGCGTAAGAGTCCTGCGTGTAGACGAAGCCGCCCTCCTCCGCGACGAGCCGGACGGTGTTGGCGCTGCGCCGGCCGATGAAGCTGCCGAGCGGACGCTGTCCGGTCATGCGCACGTGAATGTCGATCGCCTTCCGGATGTAGTCGCGTTCGACGTTTTCGGGCATCCCGTGATAGTCGACCCACCGGTAGCCGTGGCTCGACAGCTCCCAGCCCGCTTCGACCATCGCCGCGACGCCTTCGGGATTGCGCTCGAGCGCCATCGCGACGGCGTTCACCGTAATCGGCACGTTGTGCTCGGTGAAAAGCCGATGCAGACGCCAGAAGCCCACGCGGCTGCCGTATTCGTATTGGGATTCGACGGGCAGGTACCGATCGCCGACGCGCGGCACCGCAAAGCCGAATTCGGACAACAGCGACTCCGATGCGGGATCGCCGTGCAGGATATTGAGCTCGGCGCCCTCCTCGTAGTTGATGACGAATTGCACCGCGATCCGTGCGCCTCCGGGCCAGGCCGGGTCGGGCCAGTTGCGTCCATACCCCACCATGTCGCGCGGGTAGCCGTTGCTCATGTGTCCTCCTCCGATCGGTGTGCCGCCGTTGATCCAGTCTCTCATCGTCTCAATCTCCCGCCGCTTGCGCAACCGCCCTCACGAGCGCCGCGCATTGTCGGTGTACGCGGCTCCGTGGTACGTTCAGAATGCCGGCACGAGGGGATGGCGGAATCGCGGCGGCATGCGAATGTGGAAAGGCGGCGAATGAGCGGATTGCCGAAGATTGCCATGATTCCGTATGGCGGAACGATCGCCAGCGCGGTCAAGCCCGGCGTCGGCGCGACGCCGAGCCTCGACGTCGGCGAAATGGCGAGGCAGATTCCCGGCGTTCAGGAGATCGCCGAGGTCCTGCCGCAGCCATCGAAGCATCTCGCTTCGTCGCTGATGACGGTGCGCGATCTGCTCGACATCGCTGCCGCTGCCCGCGCGTCGGTCGCGCGAGGGTGCCGAGGCGTCGTCGTCACGCAAGGCACCGACACGATCGAGGAGATTGCCTTCGGCCTCGACCTGCTTTGCGCCGGAGACGATCCGATCGTCGTGACGGGCGCCATGCGCAACGCGAGCCTGCCGGGCGCTGACGGCCCCGCGAACGTCGTCGCCGCCATCCGCGTGGCCGCCTCGGACGCTGCCCGCGGCCTCGGCACGCTGGTCGTCCTGAACGATGAAATCCACGCCGCGCGCTTCGTGCGCAAAGCGCATACGGCCAATCCGTCCACGTTCCGCTCGATGGCGACGGGTCCCATCGGCTGGCTCGCCGAACGCGACGTCCGGATTGCGCTCAGGCCTGCGCGCAGATTCGCGGTCGGCGTTCCCGACGACGCAATCCCGGCGCCCGTTTGCCTGCTCAAGATGTCGCTCGGCGATGACGGGCGACTGCTGCAATACGTGCCCGCCGCCGGATTCACGGGCCTGGTGCTCGAAGGCTTCGGCGGCGGGCACGTGCCGGGCGACGTCGCCGCACCCGGCCTTCTCGAATCGATCATCGAACGGATGCCGGTGGTGCTCGCGTCGCGCGCCGGCAGCGGCGAGGTCTTGCGCAGCACGTACGGCGGGTTCCCCGGGTCGGAAACCGATCTCGTGAGCCGTGGCGTGATCTACGCCGGATCGCTCGACGGGCCCAAGGCGCGCATTCTTTTGACACTGCTGCTGATGCGCGGCGCGGATCGCGACGAGATCATCCGCACCTTTGCGGAGATCGGGCCGTTGTCGTGAAGGTCTTCCAGTAGTCGGCGATCCCCGCGGCCAGCGGCAGCCGCGGAGCGTACCCGAGCTCCTCGCGGGCGCGGCGGATCGACAGACTGCCCACCCGATAGTTGGGAAGATCGTGCGACTCGTCGAACGTGACGTCGAGTGCGCCGGTTGTTTTGCGCACGACGTCCGCGACTTCGGCGAGCGTGTGCATTTCGTCCGCGGAGATGTTGAATACGTGTGAGCGCGGGGAGGTGGCGCGCATCGCGAGCACGATCGATTCGACCACGTCCGAGATATGGACATACTGGCGCAGCGACCCGCTCGCCTGCGGAATGCGGCACGGCCGCCGCTCCGAGGCCGCCGCGAGCATCTCGCGGACGAAACACTCGGTGGTGCGTCCGGGACCGTAAACGTGGCTGAAGCGCAGCGCCAGCGCATCCACGCCGTATTGAGCGGCGAATGCATGCATCAGCGCTTCGATGGCGAGCTTCGAGGCGCCATAGACCGAGATCGGCTCGGGGTACTCGGTTTCCGTTTGTTCGCGCTCCGGGGCGCTCGCCGGACCGTACACCATGATCGTCGAGCACAGCACGACGCGTCCGCAACGCGTGCGCCGCGCCGTGTCGAGCAACGCCATCGTGCCGGCAACGTTGACGTCGAAGATGCGCTGCGGATTGTCCGTCTCGACCATGAAGCCGGAAACGCCGCCGGCATGCAGCACCCGGTCGAACGCCGGGAGGGCGATGAGCACAGCGCGAGCGCCGGAAGCGCCGAGATCGAGCTGCATGTATTCGTCGCAGCAGGCAGGCGACGATGGCGACGGCTGCAGGTCGATGCCGAAGATCCGCGTGTCCCCGCTCGCGCGCAAGCGCGCGGCGTAGCTTGCCCCGATGAATCCATTGATGCCGGTGACGAGAACGTTCATGATCGATGCATGCGGCCCGGGGTCGCCTACTATACTTCGCATTCACCTCGTAACGCGCGGGAGAAGCCGATGGAAAAATCCGCCGAAGTCGCAGCGCTCGAAGGAAAGCTCGACGACGTGCTCGCAAGACTGCTCGAAGCCACGCACGGCAGCCGCGGCACGCTGCGCATCGACGACGCCGCGCGCGGCTGGAACGTCGATTACGTTTGCGCCGAAGCCGTGCGGCCCGGCGTCAAATCGCTGCGCGGCGACGGCAGTATCGATCAGCGCGCCGCCCAGACCGTGAAATGGATGGCGGTGCGAAAGCGCAATCTCGTGCAGCCCGATCTCACGAACAATCCCGATCCGGCGCCGCCGCCTGCACTGATGAGCGCGTACGCGGCGAAGGCGCAATTGCTGGGTCCTCTGTTCGCGAAGGACGGGTACCTGGCCGGCTGGATCTCGGTGCATTATGTCGACGGCACGCACGCGATCACGCCCGACGAGGAGCGCGCGATGGACCGCGCGCGAACCGAGGTGGCGCGCCTGACCGGCATCCGGTCGTAATCGACGCGCCCGTCCCTAAGGCGCGGGCGCCGTCTCACGGCAGGATCCAGCCGCCGTCGACGACCAGCGTGTGTCCGGTGACGTAAGCGCTGGCGTCGCTGGCCATGAATACGAACGCGTTGGCGATGTCCGTCGGCTGCCCGAACCGGCCGAGCGGGATTCGCTTCAGCGCTTCGGCGTACTCGTCGGGCTTTTGCAGTAGGTGACGGTTCATCGCAGTCAGCGTTCGTCCCGGTGCCACGCAATTGACCCTCACCCCGTGCCTGCCCCATTCGAGCGCCGCGGTCTTGACGAACTGCGAGATGCCCGCCTTCGTCGCGGCGTAGACGGCGCGGAACTCGGCGCCGTTGAACGTCAGCTGCGATCCGGTGTGCACGATTGCGCCGCGCCCGCGCGTCACCATGCCCGCGCCGACGAGTCGCGTCAGCGCGATGGCTCCCGACAGATTGATCGACACGACCCGCTGCAGATCGTCCCACTGCAGGTCCAGCAGCGGCTCGTACACCAGCACGCCGGCGTTGTTGATGAGTACGTCGACTTCGCCCACGGCAGCGGCGAGTTGCTCGACCGATCCGATTTGCGCCTGATCGAACAGTACCGGCCGCACGGCACCCGGCCGCTCGCGCGCGAAGGCTTCCAGCGCGTCGGCATCGCGGTCCGCGGCATAGACGACGGCGCCAAGGTCCGCGAGCAGCCCCGCCGTGGCGCGCCCGATGCCGCTCGCCGCACCGGTGACGCACGCGACCTTGCCGGAGAAGTCGAACAGCTTGCAAAAAGCGTCGTGCACGGACCCTCAGTAGCCCACGAGCTTCGGCAGGAACAGCACGATCGACGGGAACAACATACAAACGAAAAGCACCGCGTATTGCACGATGATGAACGGCCAGACTTCTCGAATGATATCGAGGATGTTTATGCGCCAGATGCCGGAGGCGACGAACAGCAGCACGCCGACAGGCGGCGTGATGCTGCCGAGCGTAATGTTCATCACGAACAGGAACCCGAAGTAGACCGGGTCGATGCCGTACTGCACGGCGATCGGCGCGATGATTGGCACGAGCATCACGTACGCCGCGTTCGCCTCCATGATCATGCCGACGAAGATCAGCACGACCTGGACGACGAAGGTGAACAGCAGTGGATTCTGCGTAAGATCGCGCAGCCACTCGCCGAGCTGGACACCGATCATTTCCGCGGTCAGCAGGTACGTGACCTGCGAGGCGAAGGCGATCAGCGCGCCGACGATCGCGCTGATGATCCCGGCGTTGAGCAGCGCGACCGGAAGGTCGGACAGCTTGAGCTTGCGCGTGATGAAGAATCCGATCAGAAGCGCATAGACGACCGCGATGGCCGCACCCTCGGTGGCCGTGAAAGCGCCGGCGATGATGCCGCCGATGACGAGGATCGGCATCAGGAAGACGATGAACGAGCGGCGCGTCTCGTGGAGCACGTTGCGCCAACTGAACGTCTGGCCCATCACCGGATAGTTGCGGCGGTACGCGAAGAACGTGCATAGCCCCATCATCGCGAGACCGAGGAAGATGCCCGGCAGGATCCCGGCGATGAACATGGCGCCGACCGAGACGTCCTCGGCCAGGATCGCGTAGACGATCATGCCCGCGCTCGGCGGGATGATGGGTCCGAGACACGACGACGCGGCGACGAGCGCCGCGCCGAAAGCCTTTCCGTATGCCTTGGATAGCGCCGGTCCGAGCGTGCCGCCGAGCGCAGTCGCGTCGGCGACCGCCGTGCCGGAAACGGACGACAAGCCCATCGCGGCCACGACGGTGACATGCCCGAGGCCGCCCTTCACACGGCCGACGATCGCGTCCGCCCACTCGATCAGGCGCTCCATGATGCCGCCGCGCAGCAGCAGCTGGCCGGCCAGCATGAAGAGCGGAATCGCCATCAGCGGGAAGGAGTCGACTGAATTCACCATTTTCCCGGCGAGCTGCAGCATCGGGAAGTCGCCGACGAGGATGCCGGCCATCCCGGCGAGGCCGAGCGCGAAGGCCAGCGGCATGCCGAGCACGCCGAAGAACACGAATACGACGATCATCGTGAGGATCATGTTTCGCTCAGGTGATCGGTAGTCGTCCGGCCGGTCATGAGGATGCGCGCGACGTGCATGCAGGTGTGGATCTGCCCGATCGCGAGCCCCACGTAGAACAGGCCGACGCTTAGGTTGATGCCGGGCATCATCTGGTCCATCGTGTCCTTCGCGAGGATTACCCCGTAGTAAGCGGCCGTCGCCGACAGTACGAGCATGAAGAACGCGTTGAACACCAGGATCGCGCGCTGTGTCGCCGGGCTGAGCCGCTGCACGACGATGTCGATGCCGACGTGGGCGTTATAGCGGATGCCGAGCGGGATCGACAGCATGAGCACCCAGATGAAGCACAGTCGCGGAATGTCCCAGCCCCAGCGAATCGAATCGTTGAGAACGTAGCGATAGAACACCTGCACCACGACGACGATGGTAAGCACCGCCATGGCGGCGATGATTACCCACGAAACGACACGGTCGACGGCGTCGAGCAGCCGCTGGTAGCGCTGCAAAAAGGCAGGCGACATCTATCCCCCGGATGCGTGCGGAAGGAGGCGGGCGGAAGCGTCGCTCTTCCGCCCGGCGATCGGCTACTGGCAGCGCTTGATGGCCGCTTCGGCGAGGTCCATCACCTTGTCGCCCAGCTTCTTGCGCATCTGCGCATACACGGGCTTCGTTGCCTCGCGGAACTTCGCGAGCTCCGCGGCCGGTATTTCGTAATACTGCATGCCGCCCTTGATCAGCCCGTCGCGCGCCGTCGCGTTCTCGCGCTCCGAGATCCTGCGCTGCTCGGCGATCGCGGTCGCCATCGCGGTGCGAACCGCCTTCTGCTGGTCCGGCGCCAGCTTGTCGAACGCTGCCTTGTTCACGAAGTAACCCGACCAGTCATAGAAGTGGCCGGTGTTCGACAGGTACTTCTGCACTTCGTAAAATTTGCGCACCAGCATGTTGTCGTACGGGTTCTCCTGCCCGTCCACGACACCCTGCTGCAACGCCTGGTACAACTCCTTGATGTCGATCGGCGTCGGATTCGCGCCGAGCGCGCGGAACGTCTGGTCCCACGCCTCGCCCGAAGGCGTGCGGATCTTGAGGCCGCGCATGTCCTCGACCGTCTTGATCGGGTGCTTGTTGTTCGTCACGTGACGCGCGCCGATCTGTCCCCAGCCGATGATCATGACGCCCTTCTCGGCCGTCCTGTCCTCGAGATAGCGGCCGAATTCGCCGTCGATCTGGCAGATCGCCTGCTTCGCCGACGCCGCCCCGAACGGCAGCACCGCGGCGCCCAAGTCCGGCGACAGCTTGTCGTAGAAGGGAACGCCGCCCCACGCCATCTGGATCTGGCCGGTGCGAATCTGATCGACCTGCTCGAAGCCGCCGCCGAGCGTGTTGTTCGGAAACAGGTCGACCTGGATCGTATTGTTCGACAGCCGCGCGACCTCTTTCTTGAAGAGTTCCATCGCGATCGACGTCGAGTGTCCCGCCGGGAACGATCCGCTCGCGCGCCAGCGCACCTGCTGCGCCGAGAGATCGGCCGCACCGCACAACACCGCTCCCGCCGCGATCAATGCGATCGTGGACTTGCGCATCGTCGAAATCATTGCTTCCTCCTCGTGGTTTGCAACGACAAACGGAGCTTGTTCACTTCGGCAAACGACCTGTACGCGACCGCGCCCGTTGCGATGGGCGGCCGATCGCGGCATGGCTCGCGCGGCGGTTCTCCAATCATCAGTCGCCGAGCGGATCGGGTATCGCTACATTGCGGCGATCGAGCACGTGCCAGGCCTCGGCCAGGCTCGCCACCATTTCGGTGCACCCCGTCGGAAAGGCGACACGAAAGCGGGATTCGGCGCTGGCGGTGACCTTGATGCGCGCCGGCGCAAGCAGTCGGGTGAGCTCGGACGCAGTTGCGGCGGCCTCGCGATGCCGCTGCCAGCGCGCCTCTTTGCCGGAGAGACCTTCGAGTTCCCAGGGTGCGCCCTGTCCGAGTGCTCCGCACAGGCTGCACATCGTCAGGCCGTGAGCGGATTGCGGCGGATGAAATCGTCCGCGATCCCGTCGAACGTCACCCACTTCGCGCCTTCATGCGAGGAAATGTGCTCGATGATTCGCTCCAGCATCAGCAGCACCTGGGGCCTTCCGGAGACGTCGGGATGGATCGCCATCGTGAACGCCGCATAGTCCATTTCGCGATACACCCAGTCGAACTGATCCCGCCAGATTTCCTCGAGCTGGCGCGGATTCACGAAACCGTGGCTGTTCGGCGCTGCCTTGATGAACATCATGGGCGGCAAGTCGTCGAGGTACCAGCTGGCCGCGATTTCGACCAGCCGGGTTTGTCTGCCACGCTGCAGCGGCTTCATCCAGTGCGCCGCCGGCTTCGAATAGTCGATCTTCGTCCACGTGTCGCCGGTTCGCACGTAATAGGGCACGAAGTCGCGGTGCATCAGGCTGTGGTCGTATTTGATCTTCTTCTTGACCAGCAAGTCGACGGTGACGGGGCTCAACTCCCACCAGGGCGCCACATAACCGCGCGGATACTGTCCGGAAAGCTTCACGACGAGCTCGATCGACTTGTCGAGCACGTCCTCCTCCTGTTGTGGCGTCATGTGAACAGGGTTCTCGTGACTGTAGCCATGCAGTCCGATTTCGTGTCCGGCATCGACGACCCGCTTCATCTCGCCGGGGAACGTCTCGATCGAGTGCCCGGGCACGAACCACGTCGTCTTGATGCCGTATTTGTCGAAGAGCTTGACGAGGCGCGGCGCGCCCACTTCGCCTGCAAACATTCCGCGCGAGATGTCGAGCGTCGAATCCTCGCCGCCGTATGAGCCGAGCCAGCCGGCGACGGCGTCGACGTCGATGCCGAACGCGCACAAGATGTCCTTGGCCATGATCCTCCTTACGCCGGCGAAGTACACCCTATTCGGCGTCCCACCGTCAAGCGGCGGGACGTCGCGCGCGAGACGCCGGGACGATTGCGCCCTGTGCGACGCCTTCGCGTGTTCGCCATGCGAGACACAGCGGAGTCAGCGTGCGAGCGCTGCAATCACGGCTCGCGTAACGTCGGCGGTGGTGGCCGTTCCCTTGAGATCGGGCGTGCGCGGCCCGCTCGCCGCCACCGCTTCGATGGCCTTCATCAGTCTCGCTGCGGCGCTGGTTTCCCCGAGGTGCTCGAGCATCAGAACGGCCGTCCAGAACGTCGCGATCGGGTTCGCGATGCCCTTGCCCGCGATGTCGAACGCCGATCCGTGAATCGGCTCGAACATCGACGGATAGCGGCGCTCGGGATTGATGTTGGCGGTTGGCGCAACGCCGAGACTGCCTGCCAGCGCAGCGGCCAGGTCGGAAAGAATGTCGGCATGAAGGTTCGTGGCGACGACCACGTCGATGCTCGCCGGCTTCAGCACCATCCGCGTCGTCATCGCATCGACGAGCTCGCGGTCGGTGCGCACGTCGGGAAAGTCTTTCGCCACCTCCGCGAAGATCTCGTCCCACATCACCATGCCGAAGCGCTGCGCATTCGACTTGGTGACCAGCGTGAGCCGCTTGCTCGGACGCTTGCGTGCGAGCTCGAATGCGAAGCGATGAATGCGCGTGACGCCGCTGCGCGTGAATACTGCCGTCTCGGTCCCCACCTCGTCGGGCAAGCCTCGATGCACGCGCCCGCCGTTGCCCGCGTACTCGCCTTCCGAATTCTCGCGAACGATGATCCAGTCGATGCCTGCGCCATCCCGCAGCGGACTGTCGATTCCCGGCAAAACTCGCGCGGGGCGGACGTTTGCGTACTGGTCGAAGCCCTGGCAGATCGGCAACCGCAGGCCCCACAGCGAAACGTGATCCGGCACCCGCGTGCTGCCGACCGCACCGAAGAAGATGGCGTCGAATTGCGCGAGACGCGCGAGGCCGTTCTCCGGAATGTAGCAGCCGTGCTCCAGATAGTAGTCGGAGCTCCATGGAAAATGCTCGTGCCGGATGGCGAAGCCGCCGTCGCGGGCCGCCAGCGCATTCAGCACCTCCAGCCCTGCCGCGATGACCTCGACGCCGATGCCATCGCCGGGGATCAATGCAATGCTGTATTCGCGCATGGCTGTCGCTTCGTTCCCGTATGGCTGTCGGCTAGACGCAGCGTCCGCCGTCGACTTCCAGGCACGCGCCGGTGATGAACGCCGCTTCGGCCGACGCGAAGAACACGGCGGCGGTCGCGACGTCGGACGGCTGCGACAGCCGCCCCAGCGGAATCGTGGCGACGAACTGCGCGCGCTTCTGCGGCGTGTCCTCGCCCATGAAGTCGGCGAGCATCGCCGTCTCGCCGGCGACCGGATTGATGACGTTGACTCGGATGTTGTCGGGTGCGAGCTCGGCGGCCATCGACCGCGACGTGACGATCGCCGCGCCTTTGCTGCCGTTGTACCAGGTGAGGCCGGGCCGCGGCCGCACGCCGGCCGTCGACGCGATCGTGACGAACACGCCGTCGCGCTGCGAACGAAAATGCGGCACCGCGTGCTTCGCTGTCAAAAACAGGCTCTTGACGTTCACCTGGTAGATGCGGTCGAACTGCTCCTCCGATACGTCGAGCATCGGCTGGTTGCGGTGCGTCGTACCCGCATTGTTGACGACGACATGCAGGCCGCCGCATTGGGCGAGCGCGAACTGCACGAGATTCGCGACGTCGGCGTCGCGCGACACGTCGCCGGCGCACGCCAGCGCTTTCCCGCCGCGCCCGGCGATCTCGCTTGCGATCGCCTGCGCGCCGGCCTCGTTCACGTCGTTGACGACGACGCGCGCGCCCTCCTCGGCGAAGCGGCGCGCGATCCCGGCGCCGAATCCGGAGGCCGCGCCGGTCACGATCGCAATCCTGCCTTCTAGTCTCATGCCCGGTGCTCGATTCCCATGTGAAACCACCTCGCGAAATCGGCGGACGCGCGCTCGCCACAGTAGCCCGAAACATCGGTGCAGCCGACGCCGACGCGGTAGACGGCTTGCGCGAAGCCTGACCAACGCCTGGCCAGCGCCATCGCAGCCAGGATCAGCATCGTGCCCGCGAGGCGCAGCGGGATCGTGGCCACGAGCGCCGCTGCCGGAGCGCGCAACCAGCGATAGACCGGATGCCGTATGCGCGGACGCGTCCCGCCGCTCTCCGCTTCCGCGTAATGGCGCGCCTTCGCGCGACCGGTCGCGACGAGCAGGCGCAGCAGCCAGCGCACTCCGAGGTCGTTGTGGTGCGTGCACAGCACCGCGTCGATCGCGCCGATGCGCACGCGCGCGGCAAGCGCGCGCTCGAAGAGCACCGTCTCGCCGAACCGCGCAAAGCGCGCGTCCAATCCGCCGAGCGCGACGAACGCATCGCGGCGGATCGGCGAGTTTGCGCCGAGCGTGAAATTACCGTGGCGCTGCGCGCGGGCCTCGTGCAGGTCGTTGTTCGCGCCGACGAGCAGCCCGAGGCGCGTCCGCGCGTGATTGCGGCGCCGGCCGCACACGATTGCGCAGCCGGCCTCGCGCTCCAGGTGATGCGCGAGCGAAGCGAGCGCGTCGGGCTCGAGCACCGTGTGGCCTTCGGTGAAAAACAGCCAATCGCCGGTCGCCGCATGGCTGCCGGCCACAAACAGCGCGATTTCCGATTCGACCGCGTCGAAGTCGGCATGGCTTTCGACAACGCGGTCGCACCGGGCCAGCAGTGCATCGGGCCGCGCGCGCCGCACGCCGGCGTCGACGACGGCAATGACTTCGAAACGCTCGCGCGGCAATGTTTGCGTGAGCGCTGCGCGCAGCGCACCCGTGCCGGCATCGCGGCAATCGTACAGCGGCACGATCACCGAAAACGTGACGGGTTGCCTCACCGAAGAAGTGACTGCTTCATCGAAAGCGCGGCGGCCGGCTCGGGCGTGGCACTCATCCGCCTGGCCGCTGGCCCGCGAGCCCACGCTTCGCGAGCACCGGCGTCAGCGCACCCGCGATGACCTTCGCGAGTCGCCGCTGGCCCGTCTCGGACGGGTGCAGCCCGTCGTTGGAAAAGAGGTCCGCCCGCGGAGCGATGCGCACCGGGACATGCATGACGTCCGGTACGCGCGCGAGCGCCTCGCGGGCGGCGGCGTCGAAGCGGCGCACGCGATAGCCGACGATCCAGCGCAGCGGCCGGCGCAGCTTCGGAAACTCGTCGAGCGGCGGCAGGCCCAGGTAGGCGATCACCGCGTCGGGCGAATGGACGCGCAGCTCGTGCAGCAGCTTCAGAAGCTGGCGACGAAAGCGGCCGCTGCGCTCGAGCTTCAGCACGTCGTTCACGCCAACGGACAGGAGAATCGCATCGTAGCGCTGCGAGGGCAGCGCCGGTACGACGTCGCGCCGCACGCGCCGCGCGCCGGCACCGATCATGCCGACGGCACGCCAGTTGATTTCGCGCGACAGGCGCCCGGACATGAAGCGCGTTACGTGACCGACCGTCGAGCGCCGGACATGCCGTGCGCCGACGCCGGCGATGATCGAGTCGCCGATCGCGAGAAAATGCAGCGGCTCGCCGCGGCCGATGCGGCCCTCGCGCGGTCCCACGGCGGGATCGAACTGCAGCGCATGGCGGCGCAGCGCGAACGCCTGCATGAACACGACGGGAAACAGCGCGAAGATGACGAGCCTGCCCGCCAGCTTGCGCGCCAGCTTGCCGGGCGTCAGCGGCTCGGTCTCCCGATCGCCTTGCGCGTGGCCGGCTGGCGCGTTGCCGATATCTCCGAGACGTGTCGGAGATCCGTGTGCCGGCGCCGCCGGCCGGATGTCAGCCATGACGCAGCACCACCGTCTTCAGCGTCGTGAAACCGAAGAGTGCATCGAAACCTTTTTCGCGACCGTGCCCCGAGTGCTTGACGCCGCCGAATGGGAGCTCGACGCCGCCGCCAGCGCCGTAGTTGTTCACGAACACCTGCCCGCTTTGCACCGTGCGCGCCATGCGCAGCTGGCGGGCGCCGTCGCGCGTCCACACGCCGGCGACGAGGCCGTAGTCGGTGCCGTTGGCGAGCGCGACCGCGTGCGCTTCGTCGTCGAACGGCATCGCGACGAGCACGGGACCGAATACTTCGTCGCACGCGATGCGCGCATCTCGCGGTACGTCGCGCAACAGTGTCGGCGCGACATAGAACCCGCCCGCCGGCGAGTCATCCGCGATGCGTCCGCAGGCAACCGTGTCGATGCCCTCTTCCTCCGCCTGCGCGAGAAAGCCGCGCACGCGCGAGAGCTGCGACGCCCGAATCAGCGGACCGCAATCGCGATCGGCGAGCGCGGGCGCGGCGACGAGCGCGGCGAAACGCTCGCCGAGCCGCGCGAGCAGCGGCTCGTACAGCGAGCGCTCGACCAGCAGCCGCGATCCCGCGCTGCAGGTCTGGCCGGCGTTCTGCACGATCGCGTTCACGAGCGCCGGCAGCGCGAGGTCCAGGTCGGCGTCGGCGAAGACGATCTGCGGCGATTTGCCGCCGAGCTCGAGCGTCACGGGACAATGCCGGCGCGCGGCGGCCGCGGCTACTGCTGCACCTGTTGCCGGCGATCCGGTGAACGACAGATGCTGCACGCCCGCGTGGTCCGCGAGCGCGGCACCCGCTTCCGCGCCAAGTCCGGTCACGATGTTGAGCGCGCCTTCCGGCAGGCCGGTTTCGGCGGCCAGCTCCGCGACGCGCAGCAGCGACAGGCACGCATCCTCGGCCGGCTTCACGACGCACGCATTGCCCGCCGCAAGCGCCCCGCCAACCGAGCGGCCGAAGATCTGCAGCGGATAGTTCCAGGGGATCACGTGCCCGGTGACGCCGTGCGGCTCGCGCCACGTCAGCACGGTATACCCGTCCGGATACGGGATCGTCGCACCGTGCAGCTTGTCGGGCGCGCCGGAATAGAACTCGAAATAACGCGCGCACGCCGCAGCATCCGCACGTGCCTGCGCAAGCGGCTTGCCGCAGTCGCGCGCCTCGATCAGCGCGAGCTCTTCGGCGTGGGCGACGATTGCATCGGCGATCTTCGCGAGCGCACGGCCGCGGGCGGCCGGTGCGAGCTTTCCCCATGCACCGTCGCGCGCGCGGGCGGCCGCCCGCACCGCGTCGTCGACATCGGCAGCGCTGCCGCGGGCGATGGCCGCGAATGCGCTGCCATCCGACGGATCGATCATCGGCAGGGTTTCGCCGCCGTGCGCGGTTACGAACCGGTTGGCGATGAAATGTCGCGCGGGAATCGTGACGGCCGGCCAGCGGCGATCGGGCGCATTCATCGCCTTACCCTGCTTCGGCCGAAACGCCGCTCACGAGCCATTCCGCGTCGACTCGTCTCACGAGGCATTCCGCGTCGAGCTGCCCGGCTTGAACTTCCACGCGAGGGTCGTCTCGTCGACGCGCGGGACATACGTGATGCCGTTGCGCGTCGCCCACGTGTTCACCTGGAAGTGCAGCGGAATGATGCCGGTGTCGTTGATGACGATCTCGGTGGCGCGCTGCAGATACGCGGCGCGCTTCACGTCGTCAACCGTCTGCAGTGCATCCTCGGTGAACACGTCGACCTTCGGGTTGGAGTAGCGCCCGCGGTTCGTGCCGCCGAAGCCCTTCTCCTTGTTGAACGTCATCAGGAGCGCCTTCAGCGACGACGACGCCTCGCCCGTGCCGGTGCTCCAGCCGACGAGCATCGCGCTGAACTTGAGCTCGGTCGCCTGCGGGAAGAACGTCGCGGACGGCATCGCGGTAACCTTCGTCGGAACGCCGATGCGAGTCCACATCTGCGCGATCGCCTGCGCGATCTTCGCGTCGTTGACGTAGCGGTCGTTTGGCGAGTGCAGCGTCACGCCGAAGCCATTCGGCCATCCGGCCTCGGCAAGCAGTTTTTTCGCGCCTTCGGGGTCGTATGCCTCGACCTTCAGGTTCGGTGTCGATCCGAACAGGAAGTCGGGAACGAGTTGCCCGGACGGAACCGCTTCGCCCTCCATCACCCGCGCGACGATCGCCTTGCGATCGATTGCCTTCGACAGCGCCTTGCGCACGCGCGGATCCTTGAGCGGATTGCGCGTCAGCGCGCCGCCGTCCTTGTCGGTGACGAACGGCGAGACGTCCCGGTTGCTGTCCATGTGGATGTAGATCAGGCGGTCGACGACCTCGCGGAACGTGGAAAGCCGCTTGTCATGTCGCAGGCGAGCGATGTCCGCGGTGGGAACGGATTCGATGACGTCGACGTCGCCCGCGAGCAGCGCCGCGACACGTGCGGCGTTCTGCGGCAGCAGGCGCATCGTCACCTTCTCCCAAGGCGTTTTTCCTCCCCACCAGCCGTCGAAGCGCGCGAGCTCGATGCGATCGCTCTTCGCGAAGCGAACGAGCTTGTACGGGCCGGTGCCGTTCGCCGCCTTGCCCGAATTGAAGTCGTCGGTCGTCGCGGCTTCCGCGCCTTTCGAGATGATCGCGACCTGCGTCAGGTCGGACGGCATCAGCGGATACGGCGTGGCCGTGTGAAAGCGGATCGTGTACGGATCGACGACCTCGATGCGCGTGATCTGCTTCGTGTAGGCGGTGAACGGCGACGGGCTGTTCGGCACCTTCGGAATGCGGTTGATCGACGCGACGACGTCGGCGGCGGTGAAATCGCTGCCATCGTGGAACTTGACGCCCCTGCGCAGCGTGAACTCCCACGTCGTCGGCGCGACCGCCTTCCATTGCGTCGCGAGCGACGGCTCGAGCTGCTCCTTCTCGTTGCGCTGCACCAGATAGCCGTAGACGTGCTGCGCGATGTTGTTGTTCGGCGTCAGGTTGTGATAGTGCGGGTCGAGCGAGGTGACGTCCGTGGCGAGCCCGATCGTCAGGTTCGCGGCATATGCGGGCAGGCCGCACACCGCCAGCAGCGCGGCGAGCAGCAGGTGCGCGAGGCGCATCGGAGACTCCTTCCGAGGAGAAGCGGACACTGTAACAAATCGTCACCGGCGGCGGGATGCCGTCAACGACGCGGCGCGTGGGCGCGTTCCTGACGCGAACGCCGCCGAAGACGCCGGAACCCCGACGCGGGCGGCGCGGTCTCAATGTTGTTTTGCAAGGAGAAATGCCATGCTTCGACGCACGACGCAACTCGCCCTCGGAACCGCGCTGGTCGCTGCTGTCGCAACGTTCGCGCCGGCCGCGCACGCCGGCGGCGTTGGCTTCAACGTTTCGATCGCGGGTCCCGGATACGGCGTCACGTTCGGCAACGCGCCGTACTACGGGCATCGTCACTACCGGCCGTACTACAGGCCGGCGTATGTGCCGCCCCCGGTCGTGTACACGCCCGCGCCGGTCTACTACGCGCCGCCGGTCGTATATCCGGCACCGCGAGTCGTATACCGCGCGCCGTACGTGGTGCGCCGCCCGCCCGTCGTCTACTACCGCTACTGATTGCTGTCCCGCTAGCGCGGCTGACGCTGCGTCAGCCGCGCTAGCGCAGGCACCCGCGGCACCCGACGGCGGCGCGACGGCAGAGGCCCCGGTGCTATCCTGCGAGCTTCTGGCAATTCCCGGAAGTCGCGCCATGAACGCTCCCGAATCGCAGCGAAACCTGTCGTCCTCCGCGATTGGGCCGAAAGACATCGCGGGGCTCGACATGATTCGCCGGCTGGTCGCGTTCCCGACGGTGAGCCGCGACTCGAACCTCGCGTTGATCGAATGGGTGCGCAAATACGTCGAGGATCTGGGCGCGACGACGGCGCTGACGTTCAACGACGAGCGTACCAAGGCGAACCTGTTCGTGACGTTCGCGGCCCGCGACGGCAACGCCAGGCAGGGTGGCATCGTACTGTCCGGCCACACGGACGTCGTGCCCGTGGACGGCCAGCCCTGGGACACCGATCCCTTCGAAGCGACGCTCGTCGGCCACCGGCTGCACGGCCGCGGCGTCACCGACATGAAGAGCTTTTCGGCGATCGCGCTCGCGTTCGTACCGGAAATTTTGCGCCGCGGTCTTGCGCGCCCGCTGCACTTCGCGCTGTCCTATGACGAGGAGATCGGCTGCATCGGCGTGCGCCGACTGATTGCCGACGTCGTTGCCAAGGGCATCGCACCGACCGGCTGCATCATCGGCGAGCCCACCGGCATGCAGGTCGTCGTGGCGCACAAGGGCAAGAAAGCGTGGCGCTGCCGCGTGCGCGGCCACGAGGCGCACTCCTCGCTCACGCCGCAGGGCGTCAACGCCGTGCAGATCGCGTGCGACATCGTCTCGTTCATCGCCGAGCGGGCACGCGCGTTCAAAGGCGCGCACCGCCAGGACCCGGCATACGACGTTCCCTTCACGACGCCGCACGTCGGCGTCATCCGCGGCGGCACGGCGCTCAACATCGTGCCGCGCGATTGCGCGTTCGAGTTCGAGATCCGGCATCTGCCGTTCGACGATCCGGACGCGTTCTTTGCCGACGTCGAGCGCTACGCGCAATCGCTGGTGCCAGCGATGCGCGCCGTGGCGCCTGACACGCACATCGAGTTCGACCACCTGTCGACGCTGCCCGGTTTTGACGACGACGGCCGCAACGCGATCGCCGACATCGGACGCGCATGCAGCGGTGCGCACGGGACGCACAAGGTCTCGTTCGGAAGCGAAGCCGCACTGTTCAACAACGCATCGATGCCGGCGATCATTTGCGGTCCCGGGCACATCGAGCAGGCGCACCAGCCGAACGAATGGGTGAGCCTCGAGCAGCTCGCGCGTTGCGAGGCGTTCATGGAGCGTCTCGCGCAGCATCTCTGCGTCGCGTAGCGCGCCGTTGCCGGGAAACCGATGCCGTGACCTCTGCCGCATCCGCGCCGGTGGTGGACGTCGCGCTGCCGGACCTCGAGCGCTGGGCCGCCGGCAACGCCGGCATACCGTACGTCTGGCGCTTCTCGTCCGGGACGGACGATCCCGCTGTGACCGTGCAGGCGCTGACACACGGCAACGAGGTGTGCGGCGCGATCGCGCTCGACTGGCTGCTGCGCTCCGGATTTCGGCCGGCGCAGGGAACGCTGACGCTCGTGTTCGCGAACGTCGCGGCTTACCAGACGTTCGACGCCGGCGATCCGTTCGCCGCGCGTTGCCTGGACGAGGATTTCAATCGCGTGTGGGATGCGGACGTGCTGGACAGTGCGCGCGTGTCACGCGAGCTCGCGCGGGCGCGTGAGCTTCGGTCCTGCTACGACGCCACCCAGTTCCTGCTCGACCTGCATTCGATGACCGACCCCTGCGCCGCACTCGCCCTCGCGGGCCGACGGCGAAAAGGCATCGACCTCGCGCTGGCGATCGGCATGCCGGAGCACGTGGTCGTCGACGCCGGACACCAGGCGGGGCGACGCCTGCGCGACTACGCGCACTTCGACGATCCCGCCGATCCGCGCAACGCGCTGCTCGTCGAATGCGGTCAGCACTGGGAGGCGGCGGCGCCGATCGTCGCGCAACAGGTGATGCTGCGATTCCTGCGCCATTTCGGGATGGCGGACCCGGCGTTCATCGACACGCACCTCGATCGCACCGCGTTGCCGCCGCAGCGGACGATCGCCGTCACCGACGTCGTCACGATCGAGACCGACGCTTTCGAATTCACGATGCCCGTGGCCGGCATGCTGACCGTGTCGAAGGGCGGGACGCTGATCGCGCGCGACGGCCGCCGCGACATACGCACGCCGTACGACGATTGCGTGCTGATCATGCCGACGCGACGTCCGCGCAGGGGCGAGACCGCGGTGCGGCTCGGGCGCTATCTCGACGCCGCGTCCAGAGCGTCGTACCAGTAGCGCCGGCGGCGGTCGCGCTCGCCTTGCACGAGCGGCGCTGCACGCGAGTCGAGTGTCAGCGTGATCGCGCCCGCCAGATCCGTGCGAACCTGTGCGGCCCCCGCGCGCCGGTAACGCATGAGAACGTCGGCCCGCGGGTGACCGAACCGGTTGCGATAGCCGGCCGCCACGATGGCAACGCTGGGCGCGACGGCGGCGACGAACTCGGCCGTCGACGACGTGCGCGAACCGTGATGCGGGACGACGATCGCGTCGGCCGCAAGCGCGGTGCCTTGCACCAGCAGATCGGCTTCGCTGGGTGCCTCGATGTCGCCGGTCAACAGCAGACGCCGATCGCCTGCGGTGATGTGCAGCACGCAGGAAAGGTCGTTGCTCTTGCGTGTTGGCTCGTCATAGTGCCGCGGGCGCGGATGCAACAGCCGGAAGGTCACGCCATCCCATGTCCATTGCATGCCGGCCGCACATCGCGTGCGGCGCACGCTTGCGTCGGCGTGCACGACGATCGGATGGTTGTCTGGCAACGACGAGACGATCGTGCCGACCGGCAGCGCGCGCATGAGCGACAGCGCGCCACCGGAATGATCGCTGTCGGCGTGGCTCACGACCAGCGTGTCGATCCGGTTGATCCCGGTTGCCCGCAGGAACGGCACGACGATGCGCGCGCCCGCATCCGCCGCGTCGCCGTAACGCGGTCCGGCGTCGTAAACGAGCACGTGGCGCGCCGTGGCCGTAACGACGGCGAGTCCCTGTCCGACATCGAGCACCGTCACCCGCACGCTTCCATGCGGCACCGCGGGGGGCTTCAGCAGGATCAGCGGCAGCAGCCATGCAGCGCCCAGCACGCGACCCGGCACACCGCGCGGCGCGAACAGCCAGATCACACCCGCGATCGCCACGCCGACGGTCCACTCGCGCGGCGCGTGCGTCGTCCATGCGGCCGCCGGCGACGTGGCCAGCCATTCGAGGCACCGCATCACGACCTGCAGGATGGCGTGCGCGACGCGAAACAGCAGGTCGATCGGGAGTGCGATCGCGCTCAGCGTCAGCGGTACGACGGCGAGCGTGATGGCCGGGATGGCGATCGCGTTCGCGAGCGCTGAAACGAGTGACAGTTGCCCGAACAGTGCCAGCGTGCCTGGCACGAGTCCGAGCGTTACCACCCATTGCGCTCGCGTCGACTGGTGAATTGCTTCGAGCAGCTTGTCGCGAACGGTGCCACGCGCGCTTGGCGCCAGGCGTCCGCTTCCCGCATAGAGCAGCAACCCGACCGCGCCGAACGACAGCCAGAAGCCCGGCGTCAGCGCAGCCCACGGATCCCACGCGAGCACGAGCGCGAGCGACCACGTCCAGACGACGAGCGCCGTTCCCGGACGTCCGAGCCACAGGCCGGCCGCCGCGATGCACAGCATCAGCAGCGTGCGCACGGCGGGCACCTCGGCGCCGGCCAGCAGAACGTAGCCGAACGCGAAGAGCGCGCCCGCCCCTACGGCCACCTTGCGCGCAGGAACGCGTGAAGTCAGCGCCACGCAGCGGCGCGCGAGCAGGAACGCGCAATTGCCCGCGAGCATTGCAAAGATCGTCACGTGCAATCCGGATATCGAAACGAGATGCGTGACCCCGGTGCGGTTGAACACGCTCCATTGCGATTCGGGAATCGCGCGCTGGTCGCCGATGGCAAGTGCGGTCAGGACACCCGCATAGGGCGCGCCCGGCAGCGCCTTTGCGATCCGCGTGCGAATACGCTCGCGCGCTCGCTGCACGTGATCCGTCGCGCGACCGCCAAACGCACACGCGCGCCGGTTGTCGGGCGACACGCGCACGTAGCCGGTGGCGCGCAGGTTGCGCTCGAGCAGCCACGCTTCGAGATCGAACCCGCCGGGGTTGACGTTGCCGTGCGGCCGCTTGAGTCGCACGGTCAGCGACCAGCATTCGCCGGCCTGTATGACGGGCGCTGCCGGAGGGGCCGGTGCCCCACGCACTTCTGACGATTCGTCGCGGCGTGGGGCGAACCATGCGAGCGATATGCGGCTCGGCACGATGGCGCCGACGGTGTCGACGTGCAGAACCGCGAACGCGAACCGCGTGCCCTGCGGCCCATGGTGGGGCAGATCGTCGACGACACCGGTGAGGCGAATGTCGCGCTCCTCCCACGCGGGCGGCAACTGATCGGCCAGGCGCATGTCGGCGCGCCAGGCGGCGTAGCCGAAGCCGCAAAGGCCGCAGGCGACGACCGATGCAACCACGGCGATCGCGTGGATGCGCGCAGCCTGCGGTGGATTGCGGCCAGGCCGCGGCGCAGCGTGCGCCGCGTCGCGATCGCGCTGGCGCGCGGCGCGCCGCGCGAGCAACACCGTGGAAACCGCGAGAAAGGCCGCCGCCGCGAATAGCCAGCCCGCCGCCGGCGGCAGGCGCGAACACGCCTGCAACAGCACGACACCCGCCGCATAGGCGAGGAGTGCGGCGATCGTGTGCTTCACCCGCGGGCGTTGCAGTGCTCATGCGCGACGATTGTCGCCGCATTGAACCGGGGCCTGCCATCGGCCTTTCGGCCGAATGGAGTCGACTGCTATTCGCCGCGCCGCTGCCGCGCGCAGCGGATCGAGCCTAGATCTTGTCGTGCCGCGAGCGCGCGAACGTCGGCAGGCGATCGCCGAAACGTACCCACGCGAGGTCGTGGCTGAGCCACGAATGGTGCGTCGGTGGAAACGATTCCGGGTCGTCGAGGCTGCACGTCGTGACGTCGACGTACTCGGGCGAGTCGCCGTGCTCGTACGTGAGCGGCGTGCCGCAACCGCCGCAATAGGTGCGGCGCACCGGCGGCGTCGAATGGAAGGCGGAAGGCTGTCCCTGCAGCAACCGGAAGCGCGGCCTCGGGAACGTGACCCACGCCACGACTGGCGCCGCAGCCACGCGCCGGCACGTTCGGCAATGACAGATCATGCTGTTCGCCGGCGTGCCTTCGACGCGATAGCGGATCGCACCGCAAACGCAGCCGCCGTAGGCCGTCAGCATCGTCACGGCGCGCGCTCCGCCCGACCGCGCTCGAACTGCACCGGCATCCCCTGGCGCAGCGTGTTCTGGATCTCCGCCACGCGATCGACGTGTGTCATGAGCTCACTGATCACGGTTTCGTCGGTCTTCGCGACGACGTGGGCGCGATAACGCAACGAGCGCGCCGCCTCGCCTTCGGCGCCGAATTCGGCTTGCGCTTCGACGGCGACGCGCACGACGGTGATGCCGCGCCGATCAGCTTCGCGATAGACGTCGTTGCAATAGCAGGTGGCCAGGGCGAGGCAGAGGAGCTCGCCGCCATTGGCACTCGAGCCCATCCCGCCCGCTCGCGGTGCGATCGTCAGTTCGCGCGTCGCGCCGGCCGTTACGAGCGACACCGAATGCCGCTCGAACGCATTGTCGACGCGCGCTTCGATCAGCATATCGGCCTTTGCTTCAGCGACTCGGGTAGAGAATCATCTGCGTGCAGCGGAAGAGCGCGATCGTGCGGCGATCCTCGCGTCGAAACACGGTCGCGTCCCAGACCTGCGTCGTACGCCCGAGATGCGCGGGACGCGCGGTGCAGGCAATCGTACCCTCGCGCGTCGTCCCGAGGAAGTTCGTCTTCAGTTCGATCGTCGTGAAATTGGCGGCGTCCTGCGGCAGGTGCGCGAGGCAACCATAGCCGCAGGCCGTGTCGGCGAGCGCGACGACCGTCGCCGCGTGCAGGTAGCCGTTCGGCGCCAGTATCTCCGGCCGCACGTCGATCTCGGCGTCGAGTTGCTCTCCGCTCAAGGCCGTCACGCGGAATCCGAACAAGCCAGGCAGCCGGCCAACGCCGCGCTGGTTGGCCGCTTCGAGCGTGAACTCGGGACGAAGGGCCATTGCTTGTCTCCGATCGGGTGAAAGGGTCCTTCGGTGTTTCGCGCCGGGCGCGGCTCAATCCGCTGCAGTCCTCGCGAGCGCACCGCGCAAGTCGGCAACGAAGCGATCCACCGCTTCGACCGGCGTATCCCACGCGCACATCAGGCGCACGCCGGTTTCACCGACGAACACATAGAAATGCCAGCCGGCGGCGTGCAGCGATTCGATCGCCGGACGCGGCAGGTCGACGAACACGCCGTTCGCCTGCACGGGCGCGAGCAGTCGCGCCTGCGGAATCGACTCGAGCGCGCCGGCAAGCCGTTGCGCCATGGCGTTGGCGTGCGCCGCGTGCCGCAGCCAGGCGCCGTCTTCCAGCACGCCGAGCCACGGCGCGGCGAGGTAGCGCATCTTGGATGCGAGCTGACCCGCCTGCTTGCGCCGGCGCGCGAATTCCTCTGCAAGGTCGCGATCGAAGAACACGATCGCCTCGCCTGCGGGCAAACCGTTCTTCGTGCCGCCGAAGCACAACACGTCGACGCCGGCGCGCCACGTAATGTCGGCGGGTCGGC
>DATEIQ010000068.1:0-6418 GCA_035278845.1 Casimicrobiaceae bacterium
GCTCCACGCCCACGGCGATGATCTCCGCGCCGAGCTCGTGGAAGACGCAGGGCGCGACGTGATAGCCGGCGCCGTGCGCGCAATCGACGACGACCTTGACCCCGCGAAGATCGAGCTCGTTCGGAAACGTGCTCTTGCAGAACTCGATGTAGCGGCCCGGCGCGTCCGCGACGCGAAAGGCCTTGCCGAGGTCGGCGGAGGGCGCGCACGAAAGCGGCGCCTCCATCTCCCGCTCGATGTCGAGCTCGACGTTGTCGGGCAGCTTCGCGCCGCCGCCGGAAAAGAATTTGATGCCGTTGTCGTCGTACGCGTTGTGCGAGGCGCTCACCACGATGCCGGCCGACAGCCGCAGCGCGCGCGTCAGGTACGCGATCGCCGGCGTCGGCAGCGGACCGCACAGATAGACGTCGACGCCGGCGGCCGAGAGCCCCGCTTCCAGCGCCGCTTCGAGCAGGTAGCCGGAAATGCGCGTGTCCTTGCCAATCAGCACGGCCGGACGCTCACCGCGCGCGCCGTCGGCCTTCGCGAGCGTGCGGCCGGCGGCCCAGCCGAGCTTCAGGATCAGGTCCGGCGTGATCGGCGATTCGCCGACACGTCCGCGCATGCCATCGGTGCCGAAGTAGCGGCGTTGCGGCGCGCCTGCAGCGCTCCCGCCTGCGGCCGGTGCGCTCTCGGAAACAGGACTCATTCGATCCTTACGGGACTCTCGTCAAGCGCACTATTCTACGAGCGAATGCAAGCCGCCATCGGCGATCCTCAAACATTCGGCGGCGTGGGTACCCACAGGCTGACGGAAGGCTCGGTAAATTCCGGAATGCCCTGGTTGGGAATCTGCAGCACCTCGTAGTTCAGCATGTACGCGCGGCGCCAGAAATCCACGGTGAGCTTGGCCGCGTTCACGCCGTGCGTCGTGCAGATCGGCGCCGTTCCGGACTGGTTCGGGCTGTAGATGTCGAGGCGATGGTTGTTGCCCGCATCCTTCGACAGAACGTACAGATAGCCGGTGAACTCCACTGCAAGATCGAGATACGTTGCATTCGCGGTCGCCGGCAGCTCGAGCACGTGCGGATCGGGCTGCTTCGTGAAGAACGGCGCGACGTTGCCGCCGAGATCGAATGCCTGGATCCGGTTGTTGTCCTGCTCGAGCACGAGAATCGCGCCATCGGGCGCGATCGCGAGCGCCGCCGGCGTCATCAGCAAGCCTGCGAGCAGACCCGGGCCGGACACCGTGCGCGCGAGATGGTATTGCGTGGCCACGTTGTCGGCAACCGGCGTGGCCGGCAGTTGCAGTATCTCGAGCTTGCTGGTGGCTGCGCTGATGCTCACGGCGTGCCCGGCAGGGTGCAGCAGGCAGCGCGTCGACGCGAAATTCAGCTGACCGTACGACCGGTCGCTGCCGGGTCCTGCGTAGCTCGGCGGGTCGAGCGTGACCGGGCGGATCATCAGCGACGTCGTGTCGAGATACAGGTTGCGTGCGTTGTGCGTGAGCAGGTCGTAGGCGACGCGTACGCCGGGCTGAAAGCCGCACAGGCCCGAGCTGTTGATGTAGCCGTCCTGCGCATGCACGCCGTTGTCGGTCGCGTCGGTGTTGAGATTCGCCATCTGGTCGAACTGACCCGGCGCCTGGGCGCCGCAGCCGTTGACGCCCGTGCTGAAGGCCTTCCACGCATAGCCGACGTAGCCGGCCTGCGGCGGGTTCGACGTTCCCTGTCGCACGGTAATGGCGTTGAGCGCGCCGAGACCCGGCTGCTGCCCGTTCGGCGGCGGGACGTACGGTGGCGCAACGGAGGTCGTCAGCCAGAAGTGGTTGCCCGCGCCGTCGAGCGACGTCTTGCGCGTATGCAGATATTGCGTCTGCGACTGGATGGCCGTCTTGACTTCCGTGATCTCCGTGTCCGGCGCCTGGTCGAGCGTGTTGTCGATGAGGCCGGTCGTCGCGAAGCCCGCGCACCAGTCGTTCTGACCCGGCGGCGTCGTGCTGTTGCGCATGTAGAAGCCGATCGAGATGTTGACGAGCCCGCCGCGTGGAATCCCCGTG
Organism: Casimicrobiaceae bacterium; assembly: GCA_035278845.1. GTDB lineage: Bacteria > Pseudomonadota > Gammaproteobacteria > Burkholderiales > Casimicrobiaceae > VBCG01. The sequence goes on from DATEIQ010000068.1 coordinate 2,039, forward strand.
AATTCGATCGGAATCGACTTCACCGTCGGATCGGGCACGTTCACCGCGTCGCGCGTATGGGCAGTTCCGTTATCGAACAGATAGCTGACGCGATAGTAGAGCGAGTAGCCGGGCGGCGGCTGCGGAAACTGCGTATCTGACCCGGCCGGCTTGATGTTGATCGACAGGTCGTGCGTCTGCACGACGTCGAACTCGTAGACGGCGGGTGAGATGCCGACTTCGATCGACGTCTCGGCCAATTGCACGGCGCCGACGCCTGCCGCGACGGCCCGCGCAATCTGGCCCGCGACCGGAATCGAATCGACCACCTCGGCGGCGAGAAGCTCCACGTAGATCGCTTCGACGATTTCCGTGATGACCCTCGCGAGCCCGGTCTGATAGAAGACCTTGAGGATGCCCATCGAGAAGTTCAGCAGACCCGTCGCGAAGTTGGACTGGTTGATCAGTCCCCCGATAAGTCCCATCACCGCCGTTGCGACCGCGCCTCCGCCGAGTGAGACGACGAGCTTGAAGACCGGGCTGTACGTCGACGCGCCCGCCGCCATGAACAATCCGACGACGCCGTAATTGAATGCGGCGGTCATGCCGACGCCGACGCCGATGATGCCGGCCGGGTCCGCAGGAATCGATCCCGATTGCCCGAGGCCCGCGTACAGGATGCGCATCGTCTGCGCGGACTTCGGAATGTTGATCGTCGGCGAAAATTGCCCCGGATACACCGGGACGCCGCAGATCGCCACGGCGGGCGACAGCACGCCCAGAAATATCGCGTCGTCCTTGTCGAGGCTGCCACTCCGCGGATAGGGTCCCGACTCTGCGGGAAAGGTGTCGTTCGGCAGCGTGTGCAACTGAAGTGGCGGGTCGTTCGGGTTCGGACCGAGAAACTGCACCCATACGCCGAGATAGCGCAGGAACCAGTTCGACACGTTGTCGATCGTCACCTGCACGCGGCCGTCGCCAAGTTGCGTGATGTCCGGCTGCGACACGTACAGCCCGGTTTCCGCGCCCCGATTGGTGAATGTCACAAGCGCATCGCCCTCGTTACCGTCCTGCGAACGCAGCACCGTGGGAATGCCGTCGTGCACGGCCCACTTCGTTCCCGTCAGGAGTTCCGGCGGAACGGGATCGTTCGGATCGTTGAGGTTGAAGCCGGTGACGTCGACGCCGAGCGTCGGGTCGTTCTTCACCAGCGGATGCACGGTCGTGTATGCCGGTCCCACGTTCGCATCGACGGTGGGACTCCAGTCGGGGTAGTACTGATTGAGCTGGCCGTCGCCTTTCTTGTACGGTTGCCCCGTCGCATCGTTGACGAGGGGCTTCAGCGTCGCCCACGGCGGTCTGGCGACGAGATTGGTCATGCCCTCCGGGACCGCGGGTCCCATCGTCTGTTGCAGCAGCGCGGCCAGGAACTGCGTGTTCGAGTCCTGGCTCACGTAGTTGGTCTGAATGTGCGCGGCGCTGTCGGGCTCGACCGAAAGGATGTCGGGATGCAGCCCGACAAGCGCCTCGGCATGATTCGTGATGTCCACCAGCGCGAGTTCGTCCTCCAGATCGGACTGCGTCATCGCGGGCGGCAGGTTGTAGAAGCGGCGCTTGCCGGACCGCGGCAGCGGCCCGCTCGGCGTCATCGCGCGCGCCTGCGCATACGCGTAGGCAACCGCCCGCGGCGGAATGTTGAAGTGCATCGACGTCATTTCCCACGTGCCGGCCGAGGGATTCTCGTTGCACGTCATGTAGGCGAGCGTTACCGCATCGGTCGCGATCTCGACGTTCTTCACGTGATGCGTGATCTGGTCGTCCGCGATCGCGCGCAGCAGTGCGTTCGTCTTTCGCGCCTGGCGCAGCACCTGCGGCTTGTCCGCGACCTTTGCAAGCTCGTGCTTCCGCCCGCCCATGTAAAGAAAATGCGTGGTTTCGACGCCGACAAGGTGCGACAGGTTGAAGAACAGCGTGGCCTTCGTCTTGCGTTGGCCTTTCGCGACGCCGACGCCCGGCGCTCCGGGCGCCGCGGCCGTGCCGGCCGGAAGTCCGGGCAGCCCGAGTGCTGCCGCCGCCACGCTCGCGCGCTTGATGAAATCGCGCCGGGCGTTGCTGTCGGCGGCGACAACGCGCACGCGCTCATCGGCGACGCGTACGACGCGGCGCGGCCTGCGTTCGGCGGTGGCACGAAGACGAATCGTGGAAACGCCGTTGCGCTTGCTCATGGCTACTCCTTGTCGATCGGAATCGCTCGCGGATGCCTTACCAGGCGAGCACGCGCGCTTTCGTTCCGGCCCCGTTGCATACGCTGGCCGGCGGCGCTTTCGCCGTGTACGTCGCCGGGTTCGTGTACCACCCGGGCGGCGGGCCCGGGTTCGGCGGCGAGTCGATCGTCAGTCTGCTTTGCCAGCGCGTGTTGCCGCCGCCGGGATCTGCGACGCCGCATCCACCCGGACCTGCCGGCAGGCCGTGCGGACAGGTGATCGTCGTGTTCGCGGTGGGGACCGTGGTTTTCGGAAAGCGTACGTAAACGCATACGTTCTCGCCGCTGGCCGGATTGCAGGGCGACTGCGTCGAACATGCGAACTGGTTGTGATCGGCGCCGTCGAGCTCGATCGAAAGCAGGTTTCCGCCGCTGCCGAAATCGACGAACGCGTCGGTCAGATCGGCGAGCGAAAGCGTTTTGGTCAGGTCGAGGTTGGTGCCTTGCAGGTAGGCGCGCAGGAATTCGGTGACCGCGCCCGAGTTGGGATCGACGCCGATCGTCGCGCCCGAGAAGTTCGCACCGGCGAGCACCGCGTCGGTGAAATTGACGCCGGCGATCGACGCGTCGCGGAAATCGACGCCGTACAGATACGCGTCGCCGAACTGCGTGCCCGTCATGTTCGCGTGAAACGCACTGGAGCAGAAGACCGTGAAGCCCGACATGTCGCCGCCGCCGGTCGTCGAGCAGCCCCCCGGATTGGAAGGCGCGCCGCCGACGCTGTAGAAGTTGGCGAGCGTGAACACGACGCCGGAAAGCTGCGCGTACGCCAGATTGACGTTGCGCAAGTGCGCCTGCTTGAGCTGCGCGGCCTGCGTGATCTTGCCGTTGACGTTATTGGACAGAAACGCGCTGAACAGGCTGGCGCCGCTCAGGTTGGCGTTGTTGAGACTTGCGCCCTGCAACTGCGCGTGGGAAAGATCCACGCATTGCGAGTTGCCGTTCTGGAGCGTCGCGCATTGCAGGCTCGCGTTGTCGAACACCGCCTCGCTCAGGTTGGCGGTGTTGAAATTCGTCCCGTCGAGGATCATTCCGGCGAAGCTCACGCCGGGCATGACGGCGTTCGCGAAGTTGCGGCCCGCGAGCTTGTCGAAACAGGCGCCGATGTTGGCGCCCGACAGGTCGAACGCAGCCCACTGGTCGATGAATTCGCAGCTCATCGTCGCGGACTCGAATTTCACGCGGCAGGCCGGGCCGGGACAGGTGACGCCGGGACAGGATGCCTTCGCGTCGAAGATCAGCGGCTCGTCGCCGAAGACCGCGTTGCCGTTGTTCAGGTTCGTATGCGAGAAGTCCGCGCACGTGAGCGTCGCGTACGTGAAATACGTCGGCGCGTCGAACTTCGCGTTGACGAATTTCGCATTGGCGAGGTTCGCGAACGTGAAATCGGGTGTCTGCGTCGGATTGCCGGGCACGCTCACGAACGTCGCATTGGTGAAGTTGGCGCCGGTCAGCGTCGCGCGGATGAAATTGGCGCCGACGAGCGTCGCGCCGGTGAAGTCGGCGTTGGTGAGATCGGCATGCGAGAAATTGGGCGTCGTCAGCGTCTGGTTCGCGCACGACGGCGGACAGGCGGGTTGCGCACTTGCCGTCTCAATCGCGGGAAGATGGAGCGCCGCGCCGGCGAGCCACGCCATCGCCACGGTGGCCATCGCGCGCGCCACGAACCGGACGACACGCCGCGCGAGAACGCTTGCCTTCGTTTCGGCAGGCGGCTTCGTCACGGAATCGTCCATAGCGATGTCGTGCCGTCGAAGATCGACACGCGGCCGTCGTCACTCACGACGAGGTATGCGCCCGCGTGCGGGAATGTATTGCTGCATCGGGTATTCGTGCCGTTCGTGCTGAGGCACAGGTTGCCGTCGGGTTGCATCGTGATCTTGTCGCCGCCGCCCCAACCCGCTTGCAGCGAACACCATTCGTATGTGCCGGACTTGTAGAGACAGAAGTTGCCGTCCGTCTGCAGCGTAAGCTCGACGGTGCCATCCTGCGACCTTCGCGCCTGGCCCTGCGTCATCGAATCGCCGGGCAGCATGAAGTTGACCGGCGGACGAGTCGGATCGACGACCAGGCCGAATCCGCCGAGCAGCCCGTTTCGGCCCACCGGGCCGGTGCAGGGGCTCGGATCATTCGGCGTC
>DATEIQ010000069.1:0-20681 GCA_035278845.1 Casimicrobiaceae bacterium
TCGTCGGGCAGCACGTCGAGCCCGGTATCGTCGCGCACGCGCTGGCACAGTGCGCGCACTCCGAGCTCGAGCCAGCCTTCCCCGGACGCGTCGGGCGCCTGCTCGGCGAGCGCCGCAAGCGTCGCGCGCTCGATCGCGACGATGCGCTCGAAGCGCTTGCTCGACGCGTCCGCGATGCCCTTGCGCAGGTACACCGAGATCTGCAGATCGTTGGCGACGACGCCGAGCCGCTCGAGGCTTTGCAGCACACGAATGCATTGATCGCTCGCGAGGCCGCTTTGCAGCATCAGCTCGTCGGTGGTGATGCCCTCGTTCGGCTCGGCGTTCATCAGGAGCTGGACGATTCTCAGGTATTTCGCGCGCATCGCCTCGGAGAGATCGGCGCCGGCGAGCCGCGCGCGCGCCTCGTCGAGCGTCATGACCCGCAGGCTCGCCGGAAACATCCGCGTGTGGTTCTCGTCGCGCTTCACGAAGCGCGCGCGCTCGAGCCAGGCAATCGCCGTCTTCACGCGCGTGTCCGCGTCGGGGCTCTCCGCCGCGATCGACACGTCGATGTCGTCGTCGGCGAGGATCTCGCCCGGCGTGATCACGACCTCGGACTCGCCCGAGCGCGCCGCCTTGCGGCGAAGGAGCCGCAGGATCTCGACGATGTCCTTCGCCGAAAGCCGTGAACGCGCCGAAAGCGCGAACTGGATCTCGACGTCTTCCTCGTCGTAGAGCAGGATGCATTGCGCGTCGCGCTGGTCGCGCCCCGCGCGGCCCGCCTCCTGCAGATAGTTCTCGACCGAGCCGGGGATCTCGGCATGGATCACGAGCCGCACGTCGGGCTTGTCGACGCCCATGCCGAAGGCATTGGTCGCGGCGATCACGCGCAGATCCCCGCTCAGGAACGACTGCTGCACCGATTTCTTGACCTCGGGCGTCAAGCCGGCATGGAAATGGCTGCAGGCCCAGCCGTTCGCGCGCAGGAACGCGGCGACGATTTCCGCGCTCCTGCGGCGCGCGGTGAAGACGATCGCGCCGCCCGCGCGCCCGGCAAGCTCGCCAGCGAGGATCTGCTGGATCAGCACCAGCTTGTCCTGCTTGCGCACCGGCATCACTTCGTAGTGCAGATTCGGACGCTCGTGGCCGCCGGAGAAACGGCGCAGCCCGATGCCGAGGACATCGTCGAAATGGCTGTCGAGGTCGGCGATGACGTCGAGCTTCGCCGTCGCGGTGAAGCACGCGATCTGCGGCAGGTCGCCGCCGTGGCGCTCGTGAATGAAGCGTGCCGCGTACAGATAATCCGGGCGGAAGTCGTGGCCCCATTTGGAGAGGCAATGCGCCTCGTCGAAGACCCACGCGGCGACGTCGCGATGGCGGATCGCGTCGCGGAAGCCTGTGTTGCGCAACTGCTCGGGCGAGACGAGCAGGATGCCGACATCGCCGAGGCGCACGCGATCGAGCACGTCCTTGCGCTCGGGCATCGACAGCAGTCCGTTCAGCGCGGCGCCGCAGAAGATGCCCTGGCGCACCAGGCCGTCGACTTGGTCCTTCATCAATGACTGCAGCGGCGACACGACGATCGTCAGGCTGCCGGTGCGCCAGAAGCGCGACAGCGCGGGCAACTGGTAGCAAAGCGACTTGCCCGCTCCGGTGGGCAGGATCGCGAGCAGGTGCTCGCGCCGCATCGACGCCTGGACGATCGATTCCTGCAGCGAGCCTCCGTCGGGTGCGGCAGGTTCCGGACGGAACGACGCAAGACCAAAATTGCGCGCGAGTTCCTTCCGCGGATCGTGATGCTCGCTGCAGTATTCGCACTCGGGCCGACCGCACGCGGTATCGCGTAACTCCGTGACCAGTTCGCGCGCTCGCGGATGGCGCTTTGCCACCCAAGGCGGAAGCACCGAATTGCCGCCCGAGACCCGCAGCCACGCGAGCACATAGGCGAGCGGGCGCAGCGCCTCGTCACGCCCGAGATCGTCGCCGACGAGCGTTGCGAGCCGCGTCGAGCAAACCTTGCCGGCAAAGAGCTCGGGCAGCCATTGCCGGACCTCCGAAAGGCTCGGACAACCTGCGCGGCGCACCTTCAGGAAGAACGTCGCGAGCGCGCTACCCGATCCCCCGGTCATCAGGTAGTGCAGGCAGGCCGCCTCTTTCGGGCGCTCGCGGGCGAGGCTCGTGAGCGCATCGTGCTCGTCCTGGAACAGTCGCAGGCAAAGCTGTGCATCGCGCAGTGGATCGCTGCGGCTGTCGCGCACGAGCTTGTAATCCTTGACCAGCCGATGATAGGGATTCTGCGGAAAGGCGATCGGCGAGAGCTCGAGGGTATCGAGCGCCGGCAAGCCATCGAGAATCGTGTCGCCGAAATGCGCGTACAGGATCGGCAGGTCGTGCCCGACGATGTTGTGGCCGAGCACGAACGACGCGCCCGCCGCGAGTCGTTCGAGCGCGCTACGCAGTTCGGCCGGCGAGAACTGTCCACTGAAAGCGACTTTGTCGCCGGTGTCGGGGCGCCATGCGGCGACCTCGTGGATCGACGGCTGCGTGTCGACCGACGTCTCGAGATCGATGCACAGGCACTTCGGCCGCAGTCCGCTGGCGCGCGGCTGCGGCCACGACTGGGGCGCTTCCTCGGCCTTCAGGAGGTCCGACATCGTGCCATTGTCGCCCGAAGGGCTTTACCTCGAGGAAGGCGCGCTTATCGGGGTGCCGGACTCGAAGTGGAGCGGTTACGCTCAGGCGGGAAGTCGCGAACCCGGCGAGTGCGGGTAGCGCGGCTGGAATTGCAGCCCCTGACCGCTCCGTATAAGCTCCTGCGCGGACTCGAACCACAGGGGGCCTTCGTGAGATCGCGTGCGCTCTTCGTTGCTGCATTCGTGTTGCTGCTTGGCGCGCCGCTTTCCGCCTCCGCAGCGCGACTCTTTTGTGAAAGCCGCGACTACCATCGCAACTACTGTCCCGCGGGCGGCAGCATCGCGAGCGCGCGGCTGGTCGCGCAGCAGTCGCGCTCGGCGTGCATTCAGGGACGTACATGGGGGCATGACAACCGCGGCATCTGGGTGACGCAGGGATGCTCGGGCGAGTTCGACTTCAGGTGGTCGCGCGAACCGGTGCCGATGCCGGGGCCCGGGCGCCAGATCGCGTGCGAGAGTCGCAACTTCCAGCAGAATTTCTGCCCGAGCCAATCTCGCATCACGCGCGCGTGGCTGGTCGAGCAACGGTCGCGCTCAGCCTGTGTGCAAGGCAGAAGCTGGGGATTCCAGGAGACGGGCATCTGGGTCTCTTCCGGGTGCAATGGAGTGTTCGGGGTCGAAGGCGGTGGCAGGCGCCCGAATCCGCCGCCGGTCAATCGCGTGACGTGCGAAAGCCGCAATTACCAGGATGCGTTCTGCCCGGTGCGTCCGTTGATCGCGCGCGCGTGGCTCGACGAGCAGCGCTCGCAGACAACCTGCATCCAGGGTGAAACCTGGGGATTCCAGGGGAACGGGATCTGGGTCAGTGGCGGGTGCAGCGGCGTTTTCGCCTTCCAGCCACAGTAGCGATCCGCGACCTTTCGCCGTTTAACTTTCCTGAGCCGGAGCGTTCCATGGGCACCATCGACCAGCGCGTCGTCAATCTCGACGAACTGAAGCTCGAGCATTTCGAGCAGGGAGAAAGCTTTGCAGCGGGCTCGGTTCGCATCGGACCGCTGATCGGCGCGAAAGACCTCGGCTATTCCTACGACATCGTGCCGCCCGGCAAGCGCTCCTGTCCGTTCCACAGCCATCGCGGGGAAGAGGAGATGTTCTTCATCGTTCGCGGCAGCGGCACGCTGCGTTTCGGTGACGAGACGCGCAGGATCCGCACCGGTGACGTCATATGCTGCCCGACGGGCGGCCCCGAGACAGCGCATCAGATCGTGAACGACTCGGACGCCGAGCTCGCGTACCTTTCGGTCAGCACGATGATGCCTGCCGAGATTTGCGAATACCCGGATTCGAAGAAGGTCGGCGTGTTCGCGCAGGGCTTCCGGCACATGACGCGTCGCGAGCACCACGTCGACTACTGGACGGACGAGGTCTGAAGTCAATTCGCCCATGCAGCGGCCTGCCGGTGGCGCCCGGGACGACTTGCGAAGCATCGCGCGTCGCGCGATGCTCGAGCGCGGGCTGCAGCCCGACTTCTCCGCAGCCGCGAAACGCGAAGCCGACAGCATTACACATGCGGCAACGGATTCCTCCGCCCGCGATCTTCGTGCACTCCTCTGGGCGTCGATCGACAACGACGATTCCCGCGATCTCGACCAGCTCACGGTTTCCCTACCGAACGGCAACGGCGCGACACGCATCCTCGTCGCGGTCGCCGATGTCGATGCGCTGATCGCCGCGCGTTCGGCGATCGACGAGCACGCGCAGACGAACACGACGTCGGTGTACACGGCGGCTCAGGTGTTCCCGATGCTGCCGGAGCGGTTTTCCACCGACCTTACGTCGCTGAACCAGGACCAGGGCAGGCTCGCCGTCGTCGTCGACATGACGGTGGACGCAAAAGGTGCGGTCACCGAATCGGACATCTACCGCGCCGCCGTGCACAACCATGCGAAGCTCGCGTACGACAGCGTGGCGGCATGGCTCGATGGCAAGGCGCCCGCCCCGACGCAACTCGCGGCGATCCACGGCCTGGATGCGCAGTTGCGCGAGCAGGATCGCATCGCGCAGTGCCTGCGCCACGTGCGCCACGAGCGAGGCGCACTCGAGCTCGAGACGCCGCAGGCCCGCGCCGTGTTCGACGGTGAGAAGCTCGCGGGACTGCGCCCCGACCAGCCGAATCGCGCGAAAGAGCTGATCGAGGACTTCATGATCGCCGCGAACGGCGTCACGGCGCGGTTCCTCGCGTACAAGGGCTTCGCGTCGCTGCGCCGCGTGCTGCGTGCACCGGATCGCTGGGATCGCATCGTCGAGCTCGCGCAGCAGTCGGGCGAGCGCCTGCCTGCGACACCGGACGCGGCGGCGCTCAATGCGTTCCTCGAGAAGCGCCGCAAAGCGGATCCGCTGCGCTTTCCCGATTTGTCGCTGTCGGTGGTGAAGCTGCTCGGGCGCGGCGAATACATGGCCGAGCTGCCGGGACGCAAGGCGCCTGCCCACTTCGGCCTCGCCGTGCGCGACTACACGCATTCCACCGCGCCGAATCGCCGTTTTCCGGACCTGGTCACGCAGCGCCTGCTGAAAGCGGCGCTTGCCGGCGATCGCCCACCCTATTCCGACGAGGAGCTCGCCGCGCTCGCTGCGCATTGCACGGCGCAGGAGGACAACGCGACGAAGGTCGAGCGGCAGGTGCAGAAGTCGGCCGCGGCGCTGCTGCTCGCGCCTTACACCGGCAAGTCGTTCGAGGGGATCGTTACCGGCGCGTCGGAAAAGGGAACGTGGGTGCGCATCCTGCAGCCGATGGTCGAGGGGAAAGTCGTGCACGGCTTCGAGCGGCTCGATGTCGGCGACCGCGTGGTCGTCAAGCTGCTCGACACCGACGTGCAGCGCGGCTTCATCGACTTCGCCTTCGTGTCGAGGGCCAGGTGACCGCTCGTCGCGCTCCGCGCGCGCACGCGGCCTACGAGAACCTGCAGTTTCTCGAAAGCGACGACGCGCGCCCGCTGCGCATCCTCGCGGAGTACCTGGCGCCGCTCAAGCAGTTCCGCGAGCACGACATCACCGACACGATCGTTTTCTACGGTTCGGCGCGCATCGCGCCGGAGGCACCGCTCGGCCGCTATTACGACGACGCGCGCGAGCTGGCCCGGCTCGTCACCGTATGGTCGAAGGGCCTCGCGTCGCACGCCCACCGCTACGTCGTGTGCACCGGCGGCGGCCCCGGCATCATGGAAGCGGCCAACCGCGGCGCTTCGGATGCGGGCGGGCGAACGATCGGACTGAACATCGCACTGCCGCAGGAGCAGCAGCCGAATCCCTACGTCACGCACGGGCTCGCGTTCGAGTTCCATTACTTCTTCATGCGCAAGCTGTGGTTCGCGCACCTGGCCGCCGCACTCGTCGCCTTTCCCGGCGGCTTCGGCACGCTCGACGAGATCATGGAGATTCTGACGCTCGCGCAGACGCGCAAGCTCGCTCGCCGAGTGCCCGTGCTGCTCTACGGGTCCGCGTACTGGAACGAGATCGTGAACTTCGAGGCGCTCGTGCGCCACGGCGTCGTCGCACGGGAGGATCTGGATCTGTTCGACTTCGTGGACACCCCGCAGGCCGCCCTCGACGTTCTGGCCGCGAGAATCGCGCCGCCGGCGGTGGATTGCACACCGGCGTTCGCGCCGTCGTGCATGCCGGAAAGCGCTTCGGGCTGGTAGGCCGTCACGCCACGTTCGGCTTCTCCATCGCCGCCGCCGCACGAGCCTGCAGCAGCGACTCGATCGTCGCTGCCGCATCGCTGCGCGGCTCGTCGTCGATGCACGCGTCGGCGCCGAGCGATCGCAGATGGTCGGTGAGCGTGGCGTTGCCGCGCACTTCCGGCGGCAGCGTGAACACGATCGCCGGCGGCGGCACGGGGATGCGCTCGTGCATCAGCAGCACGCGGTGAAGCTGCATGAGTGTCACGCCGTCCTTGCCCGGCAGGTCGAGCTCGAGCACCAGCAGGTCGTAGCGGGCACGCTCGAGCTCCTCGAACGCGGCGTCGCCCTCTGCCGCCTCGACGATGGCGACATGGTCGGCCTCGATCAGCGTGCGCAGCACGTGCCGGACGTCGGCGCGCCTGTGCGCAACGAGCACGCGCCAGTGCGGCCCAGCCGGAAGCTGGACGACGTTGGAGCTCATGACTTTTTTGGATCTCCCCCGGGGCGAATCGTGCCACTTACCGGGGCGCGGCAGAAGTCCCCGGACTGCTACTTTTGGCAGGTTCGCGGCGGGAAAAATCCGCAACTGCCCGATCAGGCAATCGGGTAGGAGCGACGCCGCTGTCCCGGCCGGTAAACTGCCGCGCGTGCGCGTGCTGATCGTCGAGGACGACCCACTGCTGGGCGATGGCCTTGCGAGCGGCCTGCGCTCGCTCGGGTTCGCCGTCGACTGGCTCACCGACGGCGCCTCCGCCGACCGGGCGCTCGGCGAAGTTGCCTTCGATGCGATCCTGCTCGACCTCGGGCTCCCCGGCGGCGACGGCATGCACTGGCTCGCCCGCTGGCGAGCGGCCGCGATCGCCACGCCCGTGCTCATCCTGACGGCACGCGATGCGCTCGCAAGCCGCGTGGAGGGACTCGACGCCGGCGCGGACGATTACCTCGTCAAGCCGGTTGCGCTCGACGAGCTCGCCGCGCGACTGCGCGCGGTGACGCGCCGGGCGCACGGCCGCGCCGATCCGGTGTGGCGTTACGGCGCGCTCGAATACTGGCCCGCGGCGAAGCGCGTCACGTGGCATGGGCGCGCTGTCGACCTGACGACGCGCGAGGCGTCGCTGCTCGAGGTGTTCCTCGCCAATCCGCAGCGCGTGCTGTCGAAGGCGCAGATCATCGAGAAGCTCTATGGCTGGGGCGAGGAGATCGAGAGCAATGCGCTCGAGGTCTACGTCCACCACCTGCGCCGCAAGATCGACCCGGGCGTCGTGCGTACGATGCGCGGCATCGGGTATGCGCTCGGCTCCGCGGATGCGGAAACGCCGCGATGACGCTCGCGCGGCGGCTGCTGGTGGTATTGCTCGTCGCGATACCGATCATCTGGGCGGTCGCGGTCGGCGCGGCATACGCCCGCAGCCGTCACGAGATCAACGAGCTGTTCGACACGCAACAGATCCACGTCGCGCGCTTCGTGCTCGCGATGCTGCCGATGGAGTTCAACGAGCCGCGATGGCTGGCGTCAGCGCAAGGCGCGCTGGGCGCGGCGGAGCTCAAGGATCTGTCCGTCGCGATCTGGGCGGAAGACGGCCGCAGGATCCTCGCCGACCGCGAAGGCGAAGCGCTGCCGTTTCGCGCCGGCGCGTCCGGATTCGTCGATCTCACGCTGAGCGGCGAGCGATGGCACGTGTATTACCTGCATCCGGCCGACAGCCGCTTCAGCGTCGCCGTCGGCCAGAGCGCCTACGAGCGGCACGAGGTGCTCGCAGGCTTGCTCACCGGCCAGTTGCTGCCATGGGCACTGATGCTGCCGGTGCTGCTCGTGGCGATGACGATTGCGGTGCGCCACGTGCTGAAGCCGGTGCGCCAGGTGGCGCACGAGATCGAATATCGGCGCGCCGACGATTTGCGCCCCGTCGCCGTGAACAATCCGCCGGCCGAATTGAAGCCGCTGCTCGCGTCGATGAATCGCCTGTTCGCGCGCATCGGCGAATCGATCGAGCACGAGCGGCGGCTCACCGCCGACGCCGCGCACGAATTGCGCACGCCGCTCGCAGCGCTGCGCGCGCAATGGGAAGCCGCGCGCGTCGCAGCGGACGACACGACGCGCGCCGACGCGTTCCGGCAGGTCGGTCGCGGCATCGACCGGCTGGGCCGGTTGGTCGATCAGCTGCTGGCGCTCGCCGCGATCGAGAGCCGCTCGGCGACGGCGTTCACGCACCTCGTCCGCTGGGAGAGTGTCATCGAGCAGGCGCTGTCCGACTGCATGCCGCTGATCGAGCAGACAGGCACCGACGTGGAGGTGAAGTGGCCGTCCACCGGCCGCGCGCTGCCGATGCTCGGCGACGAGGCACTGCTCACGCTGATGATACGCAACCTCGTCGACAATGCGCTGCGCTATGCACCCCCGGGCTCGAACGTCGCCGTTCGCCTCGGCGCCGACGAGCTCGTCGTCGAGGATTGCGGGCCGGGGCTCGATGCGGAGATGCGCGAGCGGCTCGGCGACCGCTTCCACCGGCCGCCGGGGCAGGCGCAGCCCGGAAGCGGCCTCGGCATATCGATCGTCATGCGCGTCGCCGCGCTGCACGACCTCGACGTCGCGTTCACCGATCGCGCGCAGGAGGAACCCGCGCAACGCGGGCTGCGCGTGACGCTGCGACGAGCGCGTTGACGCTTCGCATCCGCTCGGCCCTCACACCCTGTTCACGAATGCGACAGGCGCCGGCCTACTGGCCGCGCGCCTTGCGCAGCAGCTCGCTTGCTTCCGCGCGGCGCCCGGCATCCGCAACGTCGCGGCCGGGTCGCGGCGGCGCATTGACCGCGCGCTCGAGATACGCGACGGCCTCGCCGGGCTTGCCGGTTTCGATCAGGTATTCGCCATAGAAGAAGTTCGGATCGATGCCCTTCGGATTGATCGCGAGCGCCTTCTGCAGCAGCTCCTGCGCCTTTGGCTTGTCACCGAAGCCGATCGGCCACCCCGGCACCTTGTAGTACAGAACGCCGAGGCTGTTGTACGCGGAGCCGTCGAGCGCGTTGGGATCGATCTGCAGCGAGCTTTCGTACAACGCCTTTGCCTGTTTGGCGAGATTGAGCGCGCCGAGTCCGCCCTTTGCGCCGGCAAACGAACTGACGATGATGCCTTCCCACACCAGCGGCTCGGCACGGTCCGGATGCGCGGCCGACACCTTGTGCGCGCGATCGGCGAGCGCCTCGTATTTGGCGGCCTGCTCGTTCGCGGACGTCTTGTACTTGATGTCGGCCCAGTCGCGTGCGAGCTCGGCGACGGCATCGTCGACCGGCGCGCCGAAAGCCATGGGTGCGGCGAGCATCCCGGCGATCGCCAGGGACGCAATACGAAAGCGAACGACCTTCGTCATGGATGTTCCTCGGACAGCGTTGAAGGGGTTGGCGCAGCGCCGCGATGCATCGCGTCGCGGTGGCGGTTGAAGGCGCGATCGAGCAGCCGCGGCGCCACGCCGTTGACGCGTGCCGCGAGCTTTTCGGGGAATCCCAGCGCGCGCTCGGCGGCGCCGTCGCGCAGCGTGCGCACGATCGCATAGGCGACCGCGTGCGGCGGATCCGAGCGCGTGCCGGTGGCGCGGTTGAATGCATCGACGCGCGCGTCGTTGAACGCCGTTCGCGTCGTGCGCGGCGCGATGTACTGGACGCGTACGTTCGTTCCGGAGAGCTCGCGCCGCAGCGCCTCGGTGAAGCCGCGCAGGCCGAACTTGCTCGCGCAATAGACGGCGAAACCCGGCATGCCGAGGCGCCCGAGTGCCGAGCCGACGTTCAGAATGCGCGCCTGCGGCTGCTTCCGAAGCTCCGGCAGCAGCGCACGCACGAGCTGGATGGGTGCGATCAGGTTCGTCGCGAGCACGTCCTCGATGCGCGCGTCGTCCGCGCCTTCGAGCGCGCCGAAATACGGGGTGCCCGCGCACTGGATCAGCGTGTCGACCCGGCGCACCCCGGCGAGCGCGATGATGTCGGCGCGGCCCTGCGCGGTGGTGACGTCGGCCGCAAGCGCCTCGACCTGACCGGGCGCCGCGCCGTCGTCGAGCCCGTGCGCGAGTGAAGCGAGCCGGTCGTGCGAGCGAGCGACCAGCAGCACGCGCGCACCGTTGCGGACGAGCGCCATGGCAGTCGCGGCGCCGATGCCGCCGCTCGCACCGGTCAGCACGACGGAAAGGTCGGAAATGTTCACGAGATGGTGCTCTCCGCGGGAACCGGCGACGGCAGCGGAAGGCTGCGAAAGACGTCGCCGTAGAGTCGATAGAACATGCGCGCCGCGTGCACGACGGCGGCCTGGTCGGATCCATCCTTCAGCCGATCGAGCAGCGCGGCGAGATGATGCGTATGCTCGCGATCGAGCACGCCGTGCGAGCGCAGGTACGTGAACGCACTGTCCGGAAGGCCAAGGCAGGCCTGGATCCGGTCGGCGGCATGCAGCGCCAGTGCGACGCTCGTACCCTCGAGCACCAGCACCATGCCGAAGAATGCGACGGGATTGCCGCGAGCGATCGTGTCGTACGCGTACGCGACCATCAACTCGGTCGCGGCACCCGGACGCCCCGCGCGAACTTCGCCGGGGTCGCCGCCGCATGCGGCCACGTCGTCGAGAATCCATTGATCGTGACCCTGCTCCTCGGCGATGTAGTCGTCGAGCGCCGGGTACATCCACGACAACCGCTCGGGCAGCCGCGCACGACAGGCACGCAGCAGCGGCACGGTGTGCCGGACATGATGAAACGCTTCGTGTAGGAAGGCGCGGTAGCTCGCGAGTGATGCGTCGCCGCGCAGCGCGCGCTCGATGATCGGCGCAGTCACGAGCGACGCGCGCTCGCTCGCCGTGTCGCGCTGCAGGCGCTCGAAGAACGAGGACTCGGTAGCCGTCACGCGTATGTAGCGGCGCCGCACGCGGTCGGATCGGCAGCGAATGCATCGGCGTGCATCGCTTCGATCGCACGTCGTTGCGGCCGTCCGTTCGGCGTGCAAATACCAGCCTGCGCGGTGTACGGCACACGCGCACGGACGAATCGCCGCACACGTGCGTAGTCCGGGAGGGTCGCATTCGCGCGGTCGACTGCCGTTGCGAGCGCTTCGTCCGGAATTTCCGCATGAGCCGGCCACAGTACGGCCTCGAGCGCGGGCTTGCCATCGCCCTGCACCGCCGCGTGCGCGATCGCGGGCTCCGACACGAGCGCCGTCTCGACCCATTCGGGAGCAACATTGCGGCCGTACGCGGTGATCAACACGTTGCGTCGGCGGCCGTGCACGTGCACGTACCCCTCCGCGTCGATCGTGCCGACGTCGCCGGTCTTCCACCACGTCTCTTCACCCGGTGAGTCGTCGGCACGCGGCGCGGCATCGATCGCAGGCTCGCCGAGATAGCCGACCATCACGCTACCCGCGATCTCGATTTCACCGTCGGGTGCAACCCGTACGCGCGCATGCGGCAGCGCGCGGCCGACGCTGCCCGGACGGTCCGCGTCCGGAAGGTTCAGCGCCTGCACCGACGCGCCTTCGGACAGTCCATAGCCTTCGTATGCGGGCAGTCCCACCGCGCGCGCCGATGCGATCGCTGCGACGCCGACCGGCGCGCCGCCGACGGCGATGAAGCGAAGCGGGCCGCGAGCCGCGTCGTCGAGGGCCGGTCGATCGGATTCCCGGGTCTCGCAACGCACACGTCGCCAGGCGCTCCAGGCGCGCAGCATCTGCGGCAGCACGATGACGCTTTGCGCCGCATGCGCCTCTACGGCTGCGTCGAGCTTCGCCGGATCGAACTGCGACGAACCTTCGAGGCCCGCATCCCGCGTCGAAGGCACGACGCTCGCCGCACCTGTCAGAAGCGGTGCGTAGAGTCCTGCGACGTTTTCGAGCAGCAACGCAAGCGGCAGCGCGCAAAGATGGCGCGCAATCGAAAGCGTCGACGTCGCGCGGGCAAGGCCTTCCGCCACCGCGAGCATCGACTCGGCCGACAGACAGACGCCCTTCGGCGTACCGGTCGTGCCGGAGGTGAAAGTGACCTTCGCAGTCCCGGGATGGAGAGGCACCTCCCGATCGGGCGTGCGCGAGCACAGCACGAGACGTTCGCCGGCGACATCACGATGATGTGACGTCCAGTTCGGAAACGGCGTGGTCGTTGCAAGCGTGTCGACACCCGCTGCTTCGAGCACGAATGCCGTCTGTTGCGGCGTGAAGAATCCGGGGATCGGCACGTGCACGATACCGGCGTGCAACGCGGCAAGGTCGACGATCGCCCACGCGGGACCGTTGTCGAGCAGCGTCGCGAGCACGCGCACGCCGCGTGCGCGGAGCATGGTGGCGAGGCGGGCCGCTTCGGCGCGCAACGTCCCGTAGTCCAGTGAGCCATTGCACCCGACGAGCGCCGGTCGTGCGGAATGGTGCTCGGCGAGGCGCGCGAAGAAGTCGTCGACTTTCACGTCGGAGCCGGTCTCGCGAGGGCGGCGACACCGGGCGCGAGGGCACCGGCCAGCACGACCGGCGCGTGGTCGTAATACGTGCCCCAGGCCGCCGCATCTGCGCCCAGCTTCGATGCAAGCGCAGGACCGAGCTCGACCGCGCGCACGCCCATGCGCGCGAACAGTACGCGCAGCTCGCGCGTCGCCGTGCAGACGACCCACGTGCAGCCACGCGTGGACAGATGGCGGCCGAGCGCGACCATCAGCGCGCGACCGGCACCGGGGATGGCGGCGAAATGTCCGACTTCGAAGACCGCCGACCGCGGAACGTGCACGCCGGCGCGTTGCGCGATCAGCGCGTCGACGGAGTCATGCAGGTAGCGTTCGAGGAAAAGCGGCCCGGATGCGCGCCGGTAACCCGCTGCCGCTGCGACGAGCGTACCGTTGCCGAAGCTCACGAGCGATGGCGCCCAGTGCCGGATTTCGGCGCCGTACCGGGCACGGTAGACCGACTGGATGAACGACTCCGCGAGCGCGCGGGTGGCGGCACGCCGTGGATGAAGGCGCAACTCGCCGCCGTCAGTGCGCACGGCGGCGGAACGCGAATCGGCGGAACCTTCGGTAGGGCTGGCGTGGCGCGGAGGCGCTACGAGCACGACGCGGAATCCTGACTTTAGGCCAACGACGGCACAGGATACCGAACCTAAATTAAGCGCAGATTAATCCGATCCGACGCAAAAAAATCCCGGCGACTCGCATCGCCGGGGGTTCTCGTCGCTGCGCGACTGCCGCGCCTGAACTACTTCACCTGAGTGAACAAGGCGGCATGCGCCACCTCGCTGCCGCCGCTGTTGATCACGAGGAACGCCTGCTGCCCTCCCACAGGCGCGCCCTTGCCGGCGGTCATCGTGACCGCGATGACGGTCGACTGGCCAGCACCGAGGCTCGCCGACGCCGGGCTCACCGAATACGCGACACCAGCGTCGCTGTCGGCAACCCCGAACGCCAGCGTCTTCGCTGCTGCGCCGATATTGCGCACGGTGATGTTCACGGTTCGCGACTGGCCGCTGCCCGACGGCACGGCATCGAAGTTCACGCTGACCGGATCGAGCGCAATTGTCGCGTCGACGGCGTTTTTCACGTCCAGGCGGCCCGCACCGACGACGTTGACGTCCTCGATTGCGATGCCGTCGAGGTCGTGCACGACGTTGCGCACGGCGGTGTTGACGATCGCGGAGCGAATCTCCGCGGCCGACCATTCAGGATGCTGCGCGCGGACGACAGCGGCAGCGCCCGCGAGATGCGGCGTCGCCATCGACGTCCCGTTCATGAACGCGAAGCACGGCGGTGTCGCGCATGCGTTCGCCGGTACGGACGAGAGGACGTTGACGCCGGGTGCGACGAGATCCGGCTTGGCGCGGAAATCGACATCCGTTGGTCCGGCACTCGTGAAGTCGGCGATAAGGTCATCCCCCGATGGCTCGTACACGTACGTCGGGATGTCCGGGAACGTCGTCGACTGGCCGTCGGAGGCCTTCAGCGCGTCTCGCGCGGACAGCGCGGCCATGTAACCAGGAATCGTCGGCTGCACAGGATCGTCGTTCTGCCCCATGACAATCGGACCGCCGTCGGCGCGGTCGACGACCAGCGCCGCGAGCCCGCCGGCGTCCTGCACGTTCTGCAGCTTGACGGTGAAATCGCACACGCCACGCGACAGCAGCGCGATCTTGCCGGCGAGGCTTCCCGCCGGCAGCGCATCGCAGGCCGCCGACAGGCCGCCGAATTCGCTGGCCGGGTCGAGAAGCACGGCAAGCGGCGCGGTAAGGCCGCCCGCCGGAGCCGAGCCGAAGTCACCCTTTATCGTCCGATACGTCGTCGAACCGCCGACGCTGACGATGAAGTACATTTGCTGACCCACCGACGATGCGCCAGCGGTGAGCGCGCGCAGCGCCGAGCCGGGCGATTCGACGGTGCGCAAGTCGGGGCCGCTGTTCCCGCTCGCGACGGCCACGACCATGTTGGCCTGGTCGAGATTGTCGACGGCGATTGTCAGCAGATCCTGGATGCCGTGCGCGTTGCCGCCGAGGCTCATGTTGGCGACATCGAATCCGTCCGCGTACGCGGCGTCGAGCGCGTTCAGGATGTCTTCCGAGCGCGCGTCGTCGACCTGATCGGGAAAGATGTTGTAGTTGCCGAGCAGCGCCTTTGGCGCCACGCCCGAGATGGGATCGGGAATCGCCGCGCCGTCGACGGTCGCGGGTGTGGCGAAGTTGCAAGCGACCGTCCCGGCGACGTGCGTGCCGTGATCCTGGATCGCCTCGGCGGTGTAGCTGCGCGACCCCGCCTTGTTGTTGAAGACCTTGGCGACGATCACCTTGTTGTTCGTGAACTTCGTGTCGCCGAGCTGCTTCTGTGCAGGATATTTGTCATCCGCAAAGCAGGGATGCCGGACATCGATGCCGGTGTCGATGATGGCCACCTTCACGCCTTCACCCGCGTGCTCCGCGCCGCCGCCACTCGTCCAGGCCTGCGGCGCGCGTACGAGCGCGAGATCCGGAACCGTGTTCAGCTTGTGGTAGATCCCTTCGTACTGCGCCTGCTTGACGAGCGGCGTCGCGGCGATGCCGGCGAGCGGCGCACCGTTGAGCTCGACGGCGACCGCATTGAGCGAGATGTCGAAGTTGCCGGTGATCTTCGCCTTCGGATAATTCGCCTGCAGCCACTTCTTGTAGTCGTTGCGCAGCGCGGAGAGCTGTGCGCGATACGACTTCGTCGTGTTGCTCGTGAAATCGATCCGCTTGCCCTTCGCCGGCTTGGTCTTGACGTACGTCGACAGCGGATCGCCGTTCAGGATGACGAGCGCACGGTTGGTGTCCTGCGTCGGTACCGCCTTGGTCGATGTCGCATCGGAAGTCGCCGCAACGGCGCTGCCGCTTGCAACGACGGCGATCGCGGCGGCGACCGACAGAGCGACCGCAGTACGCCTCTTCAACGTAAGCATGAGAGTCCTCGGGGATAGGAATGGGAATCCGAATCGCAACGCAGAAGCTGCTCGCGTCGACTGGCATCGGAAAGGCCGCAATCGTCGCCGCCCTTCCTGAGAGTGTCAAGCCGCCAGCATGCCGCTCGTCGGGCACGCACGCGGTTTCCAATGGTCAGCGCCCGACTTGGTCGCGCGCGCAACTTGAAAATGGTTCAGCCCGGGAAGCGTCCTACGCCAGGCAGCTTGAGCGCCGGGCGGCGGAAATCGATGCCCGCGGCGAGACCGAGCAGATTGATCTCGATGCCTTCGTCGTGCGCGAGCGTGAGGCCCAACAGGCCACCGATCGAGAGCTGGTAACCGGTTCCGCTCGGTGCCGGCGCGACGAACTGCCCGAGCGGCAGATAGTCCTTGCCGATGGCGATCACCGGCAGCGTCAGGCGCATCTCGGGAATCTCGCGCGCGAGATGTGCGATGAACGTGTTGCTGTTCGGTCCCGGCCAGACGCTGTACGACGTGTATGCATAACGATCCGCCGCGGCGGGCAGCTTCGCGATGATCGCATCGGCGTCCGCGCCGCGAATGTCGCCGATCAGCGTCGGCGCCGCGCCATACCACTCCGCGTCGGGCGCACCGCTGTCGCCGATCGTGAGCCCGGTGCCGCCTTCCCGCGCGTACCACCCGATCACCTCGTAGCGCGTGTAGCGCTCGGCGTTCGCCGGCTTGGCGGCAATCCAGGTATGTACAGCGAAGGCGCCGCGCCAGCCGAACGTGCGGCTCGCGTACACCTGCACGACGGCGGCACGATGCGCGAGCGGATCCGGCGCGAGCCCGGTCGCGCGATGCGTGGCGGTGCGCCAGTCGCCGCGCATCGACACGTTGCCGAATGCCAGCGTCAGCAGCGGCCCGGTCAGCAGCAGCGCGACGAGCAGCGCCAGCCATCCGACGACGCGCAAGCCATGGCCGACGAGTGCCATCGATTCGATCGAGTGAAACACGACGAAACGATGTTACCGGAATCGCCGATGCCGGAAGCGTATGCTGGCATTGCATGGAAGCGCACAGGACGGCCATCGCCGACTGGATCGTGCGTGCGGCGCTCGATGGCACGGACGAAATCGAAGTCCTCGCGGGCATCTGCGAGCGCCTGAACGCGCTCGGCCTCTCGCTCGTGCGCGCCTCGGTGGCGAGCAACATGCTCGATCCCACCCACGACGCTCGCGGCGTTCGCTGGCTGCGCGAGCAGGGCGGGCTCGAGGAGTCCTTCGAGCGCAGCGTCGACGACACGGCGGACGAGGAATGGATGCGCAGCCCGTTTCGTGCGCTGCTGGAAAGCGGCGAGCCGTCGCTGCGACGCCGGCTCGACGGCACGTATCGCCGCGGCGAGTTTCCGTTGCTCGACGGGTTCGTCGAGTGCGGTGTAACCGACTACGTCGCATTCGCGTCGCGCGTCGCGGAGAACGTGCGTTTCGGCGAGGGTCAGGGCATCGCGGCTTCGTGGATGACCGACGCTCCCGGGGGCTTCAGCGACGCGCACATCGCGCTGATCGAGGGCATCGTGCCGGCGCTTACGATCGCGTTCATGCTCGGCACGACGACGCGCACTGCGCGAACGGTGATCACCACCTACCTCGGCAGCCACGCGGCGGAGCGCGTGCTCGCGGGCAACATCGTTCGCGGCCGGGCGACGCCGATTCGCGCCGTCGTCTGGTTCAGCGACCTCACGGGGTTCACGCGAATTTCCGACGCGACCGATGGCGAAGGCGTCCTCGCGCTGCTCAACACGTACGCCGAGGCGCAGGTCGAGGCGATCGAGGCGCTCGGCGGCCATGTGCTCAAGTTCATCGGCGACGGCATCCTCGCATTCTTCCCCGACGACGATCCGGCGCTTGCGTGCCGTCGCGCGCTCGACGCCGCGATCGCGACGCGCGATCGCATCGACGCGCTGAACGACGAGCGCGCGGCGGCCGGGCTGCCGGTCACGCGCCCGCACGTTGCGCTTCACGTCGGCGAGCTGCTCTACGGCAATCTCGGCAGCGCACGCCGGCTCGACTTCACGGTGCTCGGGCCGGCTGTGAACGAGGCTTCACGCATCGAATCGCTGTGCGGATCGCTCGACCAGGCGATCATCGTGTCGCAAGCGTTCGCACAGGCGGCCGGCGATGCTGCACGCCAGCGGCTCGTGAGCCTCGGCCGCTACGCGATGAAGGGCGTCGGACGGCCGCAGGAGCTGTTCACGCCTGACCCGGAATCACGATGACGTCGTCCGGCGCGAACGACACGCCCGCGCGCGCGCCGCGCGCGATCGGCGTGCGCACGTTGTCGTCGAACACCAGCAGCTCGCCCCACGGCGTGCCGAGCACGTATTCGACGCGGCTGCCGAGATAGGCGGCTCGCAGGCATTCGGCGGGGAGCATGCCGGCGTTCGCGGCGGTCAGCCGCAAGCGGTGGGGGCGCACGGCGAGCGTCGCCGGTCCCGCTGCGACGCCGTTTGCATGCACGGGCAGGCTGACATCGCCCGATTCGAATTGCGCGCCCGCGGCACCGTGCACGAGCTCGCCGGTGACGAGATTGGCGTCGCCGATGAAGTCGGCGAGAAATCGGCTGCGTGGCGCCTCATACAACTCGGCCGGGGTGCCCTGCTGCGCGATGCGCCCACGCTCCATCACGATCACCTGGTCGGAGACGGCGAGCGCCTCCTCCTGGTCGTGCGTGACGTAGATCACGGTGAGATCGAGCGATTGCTGCAGCTCGCGAATTTCCTGGCGCACGCGCCGGCGCAGCTTCGCGTCGAGATTGGACAGCGGCTCGTCGAAGAGGAGCACCGCCGGCTCGAGCACCAGCGACCGCGCGACCGCGACGCGCTGTTGCTGCCCGCCGGAGAGCTCCGATGGAAGGCGACTCTCGAGCCCGGCCAGCCCGAGCATCGAAAGCTTCGCATGCGCGATCTCGCGCGCCTTGTCGCGCGGCATGTTCATCGACAGGGGACCGTAGCAGACGTTGTCGAGCACGTTCATGTGCGGGAACAGCGCGTAGGACTGGAACACCATGCTGACGTCGCGCTCGTTTGCCGCGCGGCGCGTCACGTCGTTGCCGCCGATGAGGATGCGTCCCGTCGTGGCCGCCTCGAGTCCCGCCACCATGCGCAGCGTCGTCGTCTTGCCGCAGCCCGACGGGCCGAGCAGCGTGACGAGCGTGCCGGGGTGCACCTCGAACGACACGTCGTCGACCGCCGCCACGTCGCCGTAGCGCTTCGTCACGTGCTCGAACACGACGCCGCCCTGTGCCTTCATCTCGTTTCGCTTTCCGTCAATGCGCCGCCGGCATCATCGCCACCGTGCGCCGGCCAAGCTTCGCCTCGCCGACGAGCTTCTGCATGCCGAGCATCACGGCCAGCATGAACGCCATCAACACCGTCGAGTAGACGATCGCCAGCGGATACTCGCCCGCCTCGACGCGATTGATGATGTACACCGTCGCGAGGTTGTACTTGGCGGTCGCGAGAAAGATCACGGCGCTGACTGCCGTCATCGCGTGCGTGAAGCTGAACACCAGCGTCGCGAGGATCGCCGGGCGCAGCAGCGGCATGACGACGCGCGTCAGCGTGCGCAGCGTGGATGCGCGCAGCGTGGCCGACGCCTCGTCGAGCGTGCGGTCGATCTGCGCGAGCGCCGCGACGCCCGCGCGTACACCCACCGGCATGTTGCGGAACACGAAGCACAGCACGAGGATCGCCATGCCGCCGGTCAATTCCAGCGGCGCGAGGTTGAACGCGACGATGTACGACACGCCGATCACGGTGCCGGGGACCGCGAAGCTCACGAGCGTCAGGAACTCGAACGCGCGCCGGCCGGCGAAGCGATGGCGCGTGATGACGTACGCCGACAACAGGCCGACGAGCGCGGTGAGCGGCGCCGAAATCGCGGCCACTTCGATCGTGTTGAACAGGCTGTCCCATGCCGACCCGCTGAAGAACAGGCCGCGCGACCCCCACTCGGCGGCGAAGCCGGCCCCGAGATGGCGGAACGTCGGCGTCATGTCGCCGCGGCCGATGTCGCGCACGAACCCGCCGGTGACGATCACCGCATAACACACGAGCGTGAAGACGATCCACGCCGCGGCAATCCAGAAGCACGTGAGCCACAGTCCGCGCGGAAGGTGCGCCGGCGCCCCGCCGTCGCCCTTGCCGCTCACCGTGACGTACGACGCCTTGCCGACCCACCGCTGCTGCAGGAAGAACGCGAGCAGCGTGAGACCGAGGAGCACCATCGCCAGCACCGCGGCGCGTCCGGCATCGTATTGCGCGCCCGCGACGGCGAAGAAGATCTTCGTCGACAACACGTCGAAATTGCCGGCCAGCACGATCGGGTTGCCGAAGTCGGCAAGACTTTCGACGAAGCCGAGCAGGAAAGCGTTTGCTAGCGCGGGGCGCAGCAGCGGCCACGTGACGGTTCGGAACACGCGTGCGCGCGACGCGCGCAGCGTCTGCGCGGCCTCTTCGAGCGCCGGGCTGATCGCGCCGAGCGCGCCGAAGAGCAGCATGAAGGCGATCGGCGTGAACGTCAGAAGCTGCGCGAGCGCGACGCCCGGCAGGCCGTAGATCCAGCGCGAGCGGCCGATGCCGAACAGCGCGTCGAGCCAGCCGGTGACGAGCCCGGTGCGGCCGAACAGCACGACGAGCGCGAGCGCGATCACGAACGGCGGCGTGATGATCGGCAGGATCGACATCACTTTCAGCACGCTCGCATAGCGCTTGCCGCCGCGCTGGACGACGAGTGCCAGCATCAGGCCGAGCAGCGTCGAACCGACGCCGACGACCGTTGCAAGCAGCCCCGAGTTGATCGCGACGCCGCAGCGCGTGCCGCCGCCGAAGCAGCCGAGGCCCCAGATGTCGGCGGTAAGCAGTCGCTCGCCGACGAGATGCGGCGCGAACTTGCCCTGCGCGTCGAGCACCGCGGCGACGAGCGCCCTGCCGACCGGGTAGAAGATGAACACC
>DATEIQ010000070.1:0-4798 GCA_035278845.1 Casimicrobiaceae bacterium
AGCTTGAGCTTGGCCTCGTGCTGCTTCTTCGCCTCCCGGTACTTGAACTTGCCGTAATCCATGATCCGGCACACCGGGGGCTTTGCCATCGGCGCGATCTCGACCAGGTCGAGCTCGGCTGCCTCGGCCTTGGCCATCGCTTCGGCCAACGGAACGATGCCGAGTTGCTCACCGTCGACGCCGACCAGCCGGATTTCCGGCGCGTTGATTTCGCCGTTCAGTCGCTGTTGCTGCTTGTCAAGAGCTATTGTGCGATCTCCATTAGAGACAAAAAACGGCCGTCGTAAACCCCGGCAAAAGGAAAGCCCCGCAACTACGGGCCTTTCCCGGCGAGCTCCTCGCGGAGCCGCGCCAGCAAGGACGCGACGGGCATCGAGCCCAGGTCCTTGCCGCCACGGGTACGGACGGCCACCGTCGATGCCTCCTGCTCCTTATCACCCACGATCAGCTGATAGGGCCGCTTTTGGAGGCTATGTTCGCGAATTTTATAGGTTATTTTCTCGTTGCGCAAATCGGTTGCAACCCGGAACCCCGCCTCGCCCAGCGACTTCGCCACCCCGAGCGCGTAGTCGCGATGACGGTCGGTGATCGTCAGCACGACGGCCTGCACCGGCGCGAGCCACAGCGGCAGCGCGCCGGCGTAGTGCTCGATCAGGATGCCGATGAAGCGTTCGAGCGAGCCCACGATCGCGCGGTGGAGCATCACCGGCACTTTGCGCGTGTCATCGGCTGCGACGTATTCGGCGGAGAGCCGTGCCGGCATCTGGAAGTCGACTTGCATCGTGCCGCACTGCCACGAGCGGCCGATCGAGTCGCGCAGGTGGTACTCGATCTTCGGGCCGTAGAACGCGCCTTCGCCCGGTAGTTCGATCAATTCGACGCCGCAAGCGCGAAGCGCGTCGCGCAGCGCGTTCTCCGCGCGATCCCAGGTGGCATCGTCGCCCAGCCGCTGATCGGGACGCAGCGCGAGCTTGATCACGACGTCGGTGAAGCCGAACTCGCGATACACGTCGAGAGCCAGCCGGTTGAACGCGGTGCACTCCGGCTGTATCTGCTCTTCGGTGCAGAAAATGTGGCCGTCGTCCTGCGTGAAGCCGCGCACGCGCATCAGGCCGTGCAGCGCGCCGGAAGGCTCGTTGCGATGGCAGTTGCCGAACTCGCCGTAGCGCAGCGGCAGGTCGCGGTAGCTGCGCAGGTCGGCGTTGAAGACCTGAACATGGCCGGGACAGTTCATCGGCTTGATCGCGAAGTCGCGCTTCTCCGACTCGGTCGTGAACATGTTGTCCTTGAAGTTCTGCCAGTGGCCCGACTTCTCCCACAGCGAGCGGTCGAGGATCTGCGGACAGCGCACTTCGAGGTAGCCGTTGTCGCGATAGACGCGGCGCATGTACTGCTCGACCTGCTGCCACACGGTCCAGCCGTGCGGATGCCAGAACACCATGCCGGGCGCCTCGTCCTGCAGGTGGAAGAGGTGGAGCTGCTTGCCGAGCCTGCGGTGGTCGCGTTTCTCGGCCTCCTCGATCCGGTGCAGGTAGGCGTCGAGGTCCTCCTTCTTCGTCCATGCGGTACCGTAGATCCGCTGCAGCATTTCGTTGCGCGAATCGCCGCGCCAGTACGCGCCGGCGAGCTTCATCAGCTTGAATACCTTGAGCCGCCCGGTGGACGGGACGTGCGGGCCGCGGCACAGGTCGACGAACTTGCCTTCGCGGTAGAGCGAGATCGGCTCGTTGGACGGAATCGACGCGATGATCTCGGCCTTGTAGTGTTCGCCTTGCGACTCGAAGAACTTCACTGCTTCGTCGCGCGGCATCAGCGCGCGCGTGACGGGCTCGTCCTTTTTCGCGAGCTCGGCCATCTTGCGCTCGATCGCCTGCAGATCCTCGGGCGTGAAAGGACGCTTGAACGAGAAGTCGTAGTAGAAGCCGTCCTCGATCACCGGGCCGATCGTCACCTGCGCTTCGGGGAAGAGCTCCTTGACGGCATAGGCGAGGAGGTGCGCGGTCGAGTGCCGGATGACATCGAGGCCCTCGGCGTCGCGCTCGGTGAGGATGGCGACGGTCGCGTCGCGGTCGACGACATGCGAGGTGTCGACGACCTTGCCGTCGACCTTGCCGGCGATCGCCGCCTTGGCGAGTCCGGGGCCGATCGACGCGGCGATGTCGGCGACGGTCAGCGGCGCATCGTAGTGTCGGACGGCGCCGTCGGGGAGCTTGATGTCGGGCATGGCGAGTCTTTCGAAATGCGAAAAAAAAAGTGCGGCAGCGCCGCACTTCTTTGTTCGGACCGGCGAGTTCGACGGTCCGGGCGAGCGACACCGCGTCGGGTGCTACATCGAGCCTCCACGCGTTCGCGGTGTCATAACCATGCCTTTCTGTGCCCCGTCACGATGTGGGCTCGTGGGACATGCCGAGCCGCTCCGACATTATAACGCAGCCGCCGAGCGCGCGATGAAGCGCTGCAATCGACGGATCCGATGGGAATTGGTAGGCGCGATTGGACTCGAACCAACGACCCCCACCATGTCAAGGTGGTGCTCTAACCAGCTGAGCTACGCGCCTGCAGGGACGGCATTATACGGGAACGCACGGGCTTTCATGCGATACGTAACGCGAGCCACAGCAATCCGATCAGCAGCGGCTGGTGCACGAGATAGACGACGAGGCTGTGGCGGCCGAGGAAGCGCAATGCCGCGGGCGTGCGCCCGAGGGAAGCTAGCGGCGCGAATCGCTCGCGCACCAGCCAGTGCCCCGCCGCGATGCCGATCAGCAGCACGCCGGTCCAAGGAAAGAGCGGAACGTAATCCTCGGTGACCGGCTTGCGGGTCATGAAGCCGATCCATCCCAGCGCGCGGCTGTCGAACGCCGGGTGTGAAAAGAGGATCCCCGCGGCGATGACGGCTGTGCCGACTGCAGCGGCTGCGAGCGGCTTGTCGACGAGCGGCCTCGCGAAGACGAGCGACACTGCAATCGCGTGCAGCACGCCGAACCAGATGTACGACCGCGGAAACATCACGTAGCTCGCAGCGCTCACGAGCAGCGCCGCGCCGGCGATGACGGCCGCGTGACGCAGCCACCGCGCATCGCTGCGCGCACGCTGGCGGGCAAGCACCATGCTGCTTCCGGCAATCAGAAGGAATGACGAAAGGATCGAGCTGCGGGCGGCGAGCCAGAACGGATCGTGCTCGAAGTTGGCACGCGTGACGCCGAAATAGCGGAGATCGAAACAGAAGTGATAGATCGCCATCGCGACGATCGCGATGCCGCGCAGCGCATCCAGGCCGGCGATTCGAGCCACGGGGGCGGGCGTCGTGCGCGACGCCCCTGCGCCCGCTGTGGCAGCTACCCGCGGCTGCGCCACGCGATGCGCACCCCACCCGCCCCATCCGACGGGCCGAGCAGCGGCAAAAGTGTGCGAACGGATTGCGGCGCGGTTGGTGCAGGCGCAATCGTCAACGCAACGTCGAGGGCGCCGGCGCGGTCGGAAAACGTTCCCGCGATCGAAACGTCACCCCCGGCGTTGCGGATCGTGCCCGCACTGCCGCCGTCGACCGGCGCCGAGTCGAGCGTGACGGTTCCAAGATCGACGTTGGCGCCGCCCGCGACGATGCGCGCGTGCTGCCATGTCGCGTCGATCTCGCCCGCGCGCGAGGGACCGCGCAATGCGTAGGCCGGCGCAGCCAGCGCGACCTGGCCGCCAAGGGCGATTGCATCGAGGCGCGTATCGAACGCGCCGGCTACGGCCGCTGGCAGGCTCAGGCGCAGATCGCGAATGTCGACCGATTCGCGGCTCAGCGTCAGCGAAACCATCGACGCGGCCGTGTCGGCGTCGCGCACGCGAACGGCGAGCGCACCGCGCGCAAGCGCTGCGGGATCGACGCGCCACGCGAGCGGAACGCGCGCTGTCCCGTCGGCGCTGGCGACGACACCCTGGCCACTCCACCAGACGCCGCGCGCATCGGTCAGGCGCAACCGCTTGCCGGTCCGGTCAGCGAGGGGCGCATCGAGCAGCGCCGCGGGCGCCAGCAGAACAACGGCGGCTGCCAGGATCGGCCCGCCGAGCAGAACGCGCGGCCACGTCATCTCAGCATCAAGCGATACCGAAGGTGCAGCGCGTCATCGCGCGAATGTCAGTTCCGCACGGACGCTGCCTGGATCGACGCGTGCGGTGACCGTGCCCTCGACGAGCCGAATGCCTTCGTTGCTCGCGAGCGCGTCGATGGCGTTTACGACGGCGTCGAAGCGCGCATCTGCGACGATGACCGCGAAGCGGCCGTCGGCGGATTTGGCGTCGACCGGCGTGCTTTGCAACGAATGCTCGCCGAACACACGCGTCACCGCAGACCGCACGTCGGCGGTGGAGGATGGCGCTGCTCCGCGCACGAGGCTCTCCGTTTCGGCAGCGCGCTCGCGCGCAATGGCGAGCTCGACACGCGTTCGCGCGACGTCATCGCGCGCACGTGAGATTGCATCGGTGAGCGGTTGCCAGGCGATCGCGAGCGTCACAGCCAGCAGCACTGCGATCACACCGGTCACGAACAGGCTTCGCCGCGCGGGATCCGCGGCGTACCAGGTATCGGCGAGAGGACGTCGGCTCACGTCACTTCGCGACTGCGCCAAGCGCCAGCCGCATGCGGACACCGCTCGCCGTCGTCGCGGACACGGCGTCGATTCCGGCATGCGCAAGCGAGCGCGCCACGCGCGAGACCGATTGCGCATCGACGTTGGCGAGCTCGAGCGTCCACGCTTCGTTCGCGTAGGTGGCCGACTTGAGCGCGCCGGCAGGCAGCGTCGCGATCACG
>DATEIQ010000071.1:0-13766 GCA_035278845.1 Casimicrobiaceae bacterium
TGCGCTCGCCGAAGCGTGGGGCAAGTGGATCGTTGCCATTGCGCTGCTGGCAGGCATCGCGTGGTGGGGAACGTCGCTTCGCGAGCCAACCGCGCCGAGCCCGCATGCGACACAGGTCACGCCTCCGACCGTCACAGGTGCAGTGACGCCGCCGACCGTCACAGGTGCGGTGACACCGCCGACCGTCACGGCAGCGGTGACGCCGCCGACCGTCACAGGTGCAGTGACGCCGCCAGCCGTCGCAGCCACGGTGACGCCGCCCGTCGCAGCAGAAGTGACGCCACCCGCGCCTTCTGTCGCGACGGCGCCGATCCAGAAATCGGCCGAGACGCTTTTCGCCGACGTGGCATCAAGCGTTGCGCGCGTCAACGTGATGGACGCGTCGGGGCGCCTGGTTGGATCGGGCAGCGGCGTCGTCATCGACGACGGAGTTCTGCTCACGAGTTGCCACGTGGCGACCGTCGGCGCGAAGCTCACCGCCAAGCTCGGCGAATCGGTCCTGCCTGCGACAGTCGCGCTCGCCGACGAGGTCTACGATCTCTGCCGCTTGAACGTGCCAGGAATGCGCGCGCCGCCCGTACCGATCGGCAGCGTCGACACGCTGCGCACCGGTCAGCGCGTCTATGCGATCGGCGCGCCGCAGGGGCTCGAGCTCACGCTGAGCGAAGGCATCGTCTCGGCGCTTCGCAAGGTCGACGGCGGCACGGTGATCCAGACGACGGCGCCGATCTCGCCGGGATCGAGCGGCGGCGGACTCTTCGACGCGTCGGGCCGCCTGGTCGGCGTCATGACGTTCCAGCATCGCTACGGCCAGAACCTCAATTTCGCGCTTCCGGCCGACTGGATTCCGCAGATGCGCGCGCGCCGCGCAACGCAGCCGGGCTGGCGCTCATCGGCGGTCGCCGATCAATCGCAGATTGGCTCGCCGCTCGCGTTGCTCGTCGGCCGCTGGCTGTGCCGCGACTGGACGACGGGCAGGACGGGACATTACAGCTTCGAAACCGACGGCCGCGTGAGCATCGCGATGAGCGACACGCGGGACGCCGCGACGTTACGCTACGGCGTTTCCGGCAAGACGCTGCAGATCGGGGATGCGAAGCAGGCATTCTCGATGGCGATCGAGGAGATCGGCGCGCGCAAGCTGATCCTGCGCGGCCGCGAGCGCAGCATCGCGTGCGAGCGCGAGTGACTTCGGGGTCAGAGCAACAAGTCGACTTCGGGGTCAGAGCAACAAGTCGCGACGGCTTCGTGGCACGCCATTGCTGCGCCAGTCGTTGCCCTGACTCCGAGGCAACGTGCGCCCGTGCGCGGCGCGAAGCCGGCTAATCACCGCGTCGAAACCGCCCAGGCGCAACGCCCAGCGCCCTCTTGAACGCGCGGGTGAAGCTGGCCTCGGACTCGTAGCCGAGTTCGTCGGCGATTTGCGCGATCGGCCGCGGCGTATCGCGCAGGCGCGCAGCGGCAAGCTGCATGCGCCAGTCGGTCAGGTAGGTGATCGGCGGCACGCCGACGAGCTGCGTGAAGCGCTCGGCAAAGGCCGAGCGGGACAGGTGAACCGCGACCGCGAGTTCCTCGCTCGTCCATGGATGCGCGACGCGCGCATGCATCAGCGCCAGCGCGCGGCCCACCGCGTGATCGCGCAGCCCGGCAAACCAGCCCCTGCGGTCCGGCGGCAATGTCTCGGCATAGTGACGCACGGCCTCGACGAACAGCAGCTCGGAGAGCTTAGCGAGCATGGTCTCCGAGGCCGCACGGCCCAGCCCCACCTCCTGTGCGGCAAATCGGAACGAGGCGGCGACCCATTCGGCGCAGGGCTTGCCTTTCACGTCGAGCGCGAAGGCCATTGGCAGCGCCTCGAGCAACGGATGGCTTCGCACCTCGCTTGCGATGTAGCCGCACACGAGGCGCGTGGCTGCGCCACCGCCACCATGGACCATCCGCATCAGCCCTCCTTCCAGCCGCTGCACCGGCGGGTCCGGATCTGCCGGCGCGATCCCGGACTCGCTCGCCAGCAAGTGCGGGTCATTGCGCGGAAGCAGCACCATTTCTCCCGCGCGAACGAGTACCGGCGCGCCATCCTCGAGCCGCACTTGCATCTCGCCATCGATCACGTAATGGAAACCAACCACGCTCGGAGGCAGCTCGACGCGATGCGGGAACTCCTCCGGGGTCACGCGCGAACGGACGCACCAGGGAGCGGTGAATTCGCCGTCGAGAAAGACGGCCCCGGAGAAGCGCAGCGCGCTGAGCACGTCAGACAGAGCATCCATCGGCGCGAACCTCGTTCGGATTCGATGTGCCGGGTCGGCGGCGGATCGGGCAAAAACGGCGGCGGCGCAGCCATGTGCGGCGCACCGTTCGCCGCGTAAGTTACCAGCCTGCATCCGATCCGGGATCGGCAAGGCGAGAAGGCAACCTTACATCACGAGGAGACTACGCATGAACCAGCGCGACACAGCAGGGTATTCGATGACCGGCGCCACCGACGAGGGTCTGGCTCATTTCGAAACGGCGGCTCATCAATTCCGTTGCTACATCGGCGACCCGCTCGCCAGCGTCGAGGCTGCGCTGTCTGCCGCCCCGGAAATGGTGATGGCACACGCACTGAAGGCTTACCTGCATCTTCTTGGGACCGAGCCGGCGGCATTGCCGGTCGCCCGCCAGTGCCACGAGGCGGCGACGGCACTGCCGGCGACCGAGCGCGAGCGCGGACATCTCGAAGTGGTGCGCCTGCTTACCGAAGGCCGCTGGCGCCGCGCCGGCCGTGCGCTGGAGGATGTCGGCATCGCCCACCCCCGCGATGCACTGGCTCTGCAAGCCGGGCATCAAATCGACTTCTTCCGCGGCGACTCGCGCATGTTGCGCGATCGCATTGCGCGGGCGCTCCCCGCCTGGGACAAGTCGATCCCGGGTTATCACGCCGTGCTCGGCATGCATGCCTTCGGCCTCGAGGAAACCGGCGACTACGCGGCGGCCGAGAAACAGGGGCGCAGCGCCGTCGAACTCGAGCGGCGCGACACGTGGGCCTGGCACGCGGTCGCTCACGTGTACGAGATGCGCAACCAGCCGCGCGAGGGCCTGATCTGGATGAGCAGTGATGCCGATGCCTGGTCGCAGGACAGTTTTTTCGCCGTGCACAACTGCTGGCACGTCGCCGTCTACCACCTGGAGCTTGGCGCCACTGACGAGGCGCTGCGCTCGTTCGACGGGCCGATCTTCGGCAAGCGCTCCAACGTCGTGCTCGAGATGATCGATGCCTCTGCGCTGTTGTGGCGGCTCGCGCTGCTCGGCGTCGACGTCGGCGACCGCTTCGAGGGGGTGGCGCAGAACTGGGCGCCCCTTGCTGCTGCCGGCAACTACGCGTTCAACGACATGCATGCAATGATGTGCTTCGTCGGTGCCGGACGCCGCAACGAGCAGCAAGCGGTGCTCGAAGCGCAGCTCACGGCAATGCAAAGCGATGGCGACAACGCCGAGTTCACACGCGAAGTAGGCCATCCCGCGACGCTGGCGATTCAGGCCTTCGGCCAGGGGCGCTATGCGGAATGCGTCGAACTGATTCGGCCGATCCGCCACATCGCGCATCGCTTCGGGGGCAGCCACGCGCAGCGCGATTTGCTCGACCAGACACTGATCGAAGCGAGCCGCCGTGCTGGTTTCGATGCGCTGACGACGGCGCTCGTCAACGAGCGAGTCGCTCTGCGCCCCCGGACGCCGCTGGCCGCGCTGCTGAACAAGGGCGATGCACCGCTCGCCAGGGCCGCCTGAATGCGGGCGCGCGTCACGATGCATGGCGCCGTTCCCCTCTCGCAGGGGCCGACGCGTTCTAATCTTCGAGCAACGCGCGCGCGCGTGATCCCGCGTCGGCGTCGGTCACCGCCAGTGCCTCGTCCGATGAATCGCTTGCAGGCATCCGTGCGCGCCGACGCAATACCGCGATCCACACCGCGATGCCAGCCGCGAGGAGCACGAACGGCCCGAACCACAGCAGGTACGTCGTCGCCTTGACAGGAGGCTTGTAGAGAACGAAATCGCCGTAGCGCGCGACGAGATAGGCGCGGATGTCGTCGTCCGTTTTTCCGGCAACCGCCAGCTCGCGCACTTCCTTCCGCAAATCCTCCGCGAGTGGCGCGTTGCTCTCGGCGAGCGTCTGGTTCTGGCAGACGAGGCAGCGCAGCTCGTTTTCGAGCGCTTTCAACCGCGCGTCGAGCACGGCATCGGCCCGCGCGCCGAGCGCCGCCATGCCCATCACGACCGAGAGCAGCAACGTCAACATCCGGTGTCGGAGGTGCAACCGCCGGTGCCGGAGGTGCAATTCCGAGGTGGCGAAGACGTGTCGGAGACGTGGCGGAGACGCCTCGGAGACGAGTCGGAGATGT
Organism: Casimicrobiaceae bacterium; assembly: GCA_035278845.1. GTDB lineage: Bacteria > Pseudomonadota > Gammaproteobacteria > Burkholderiales > Casimicrobiaceae > VBCG01. The sequence goes on from DATEIQ010000071.1 coordinate 4,380, forward strand.
CGGCTCACGACTTCTGCAGCTCGCGCACCAGCGGAAGGATCGTCTGCCTGAGCGCATCGGCGGTGAGCGGGCCGATCTGCTTATAGCGGATGACGCCGCTCTTGTCGATGACGAACGTTTCCGGCACGCCGTACACGCCGAAGTCGATGCCAACGCGGCCGTCGCGATCGACGATCGACAGGCGATACGGATCGCCATTCGCGGCCAGCCACGCGAGGCCGTCTTCCGGCTTGTCCTTGTACGCGAGGCCGATCACCGGGACGACGTTCGCTTTCGCGAGGTCGACGAGCAGCGGATGCTCGACCTTGCACGACACGCACCACGACGCCCATACGTTCAAAAGCCACACCTGCCCGCGCATGTCCTGCGTCGTCAGCGTTTGCTCGGGACGATGCAGCTGCGCCAGCGAAAAAGCAGGCGCCGGCTTGCCGATCAGCGGCGACGGTACTTCGCGCGGATCACGGAACAGTCCGACGAACAGGAAGCCGAGCACCACCAGGAAAATCGCGAGCGGCAGCGACCAGCGAAGCCACTTCATCGGTGCGGGTCTCGATTGGGCAGCGGCGTTCGTCATCGGCATGGCGTGCATTTTCGTGCGGTCATCGTGCGAGCGCGGCGGCCGCGGCGGCGATGCGCTGCCGCACGGCGATCCGATAGCGGCGATCGGACACGGCAACGAATCCACCGAGCGCCATCAACAGGCACCCGCCCCAGATCCAGTCGACGAACGGCTTCACGTAGATGCGAACGCCCCACGCGCCCGACGTGCCGTCGCTCGTGACCGGTTCGCCGAGCGAGACGTAACGGTCGCCAATCACGCGCGTCTCGATGTCGGCTTCCGTCATCACCTGGCCCGACGCGCGATACGCGCGCTTCTGCGGATGCAGCGTCGCGACTGTCTTGCCGTTACGCGACACCTCGATCGTCGCGACGGTCGCGTCGTAGTTGGGACCGGGCCGCGGCGCGACGCCGCGGAACGTATACGTGTCGCCCGCGACGTCGACGCTCTGGCCGACGTCGAGCCGCACGTCGCGCTCGATCTCGTAACCCCTGACCAGCGTGACGCCGACGATGAATACCGCAATGCCGAGATGCGCGAGCAGCATGCCGTACCACGCCGCCGAATTCGCGCGCAGCTTGTCCCCGAGCGCGCGCTGCGGTGCGCCGCGGAGCCGCTGCAGCAGCGCGGTCGCAGTAGCGGCAACGATCCACGCGGCAAGCGCGATGCCGAGCGCGACGAGCGGCTTCCACTGACCCATCGCGAGCGGCACGACTACTGCGCTTGCGAGTGCCACGTAGAGCGCCCATTGCAGGCGCGTCCACAGGTCGGGCAGGTCGGCCTTTCGCCATGCGGCAACCGGTCCGACACCCATCAGGAACACGAGCGGCGCCATCAGCGGATAGAACACCGCGTCGAAATAAGGTGGTCCGACGGAGATCTTGCCGAGCCCGAGCGCGTCGATCGCGAGCGGATAGAGCGTGCCGAGCAGCACGCTCGCCATCGCGATGACGAGCAGGACGTTGTTGCCGAGGAGCATCGACTCGCGCGACACGGCGGCGAAGCCTCCGCCCGCACCCACCGTGCCGGCACGCGCCGCATACAACGCGAGCGAGCCGCCTATGACCACCGCGAGGAATGCCAGGATGAAGATGCCGCGCGCCGGATCGGTCGCGAACGCGTGCACGGACGTGAGGACGCCGGAGCGGACGAGGAACGTGCCGACGAGCGACAGCGAGAACGCGAGAATCGCGAGCAGCACCGTCCAGCTGCGGAATGCGCCACGCTTCTCGGTCACGGCAAGCGAATGGATGAGCGCGGTGCCGACGAGCCACGGCATGAACGAGGCGTTCTCGACGGGATCCCAGAACCACCAGCCGCCCCAGCCCAACTCGTAGTACGCCCACGCGCTGCCCATCATGATGCCGACGGTCAGGAACGCCCACGCCACCGTCGTCCATGGTCGCGACCATCGCGCCCACGCGGCGTCGAGCCGGCCCCCGAGCAGCGCGGCGATTGCGAACGCAAACGCGACCGAGAATCCGACATAGCCCATGTAGAGCATCGGCGGATGTACGACCATGCCGGGATCCTGCAGCAGCGGATTGAGATCGCGGCCTTCGGGCGCGGGCGGTGAAAGGCGCGTGAACGGATTCGACGTCGCGAGCAGGAACAGCAAAAAGCCGACCGCAACGAGACCCATGACCGCGAGCACACGCGCACGCAGCGTTGGCGGCAGATTGCGCGAGAAGAACGTCACGGCCGCGCCCCAGCCGGCGAGCATCAGCGACCACAACAGCAGCGACCCTTCGTGCGAACCCCAGGTGGCCGCGAATCGATAGTGCGCGGGAAGCTGCGAATTGGAATGCAGCGCGACGTTCTCGACCGAGAAGTCGCTCGTGACGAAACTGTAGGCGAGGCAGCCGAACGCGATCGCGACCAGCGCGAATTGCGCGCGCGCGGCGGGAACCGCAACCGCCATCAGCGTCCCGTCGCGGCGCGCGGCGCCCAGCATCGGCACGGCGCCCTGCACGAGCGCGACGAGCAGTGCGACGATGAGCGCGAAATGGCCGATCTCCGGAATCATCGTTGCTGCCTCCTTGCACTGCCCGGGGCGATCACACGCAAGCGTGTCGGCAGCTGCGACTCGCGCAGCGCCGCCCCCTCCGGGCCTCGGTTCGGCTTCGCCTCACCCGCTGCGCTCATCGCTTTTCCTGCATGCTTGGCAGCGTCATCGCCGATTTGCGATGCGCCTGGTCGATTGCTTCCTTCGCTTCGGGCGGCATGTAGTTTTCGTCGTGCTTCGCGAGCACTTCGGTGGCATGAAACGCGCCGTCGGATCCCAGCCGCCCCTGCGCGACGACACCCTTGCCTTCCTTGAACAGGTCGGGGAGCAGTCCCGTATATGTCACCGGGATCGTCTGTGCGGTATCGGTGACGCGAAACTGCACGGTGAGCGAGTTCGGGTCACGCTTCAGGCTGCCCGGCTCGACCAGGCCGCCGATCCGGAACGCGCGCGATTGAGGCGCTTCGTTGGCGATCACCTGCGATGGCGTGAAGAAGAATACGAGATTCGACTGGAATGCGTTCAGTACGAGCGCCGCCGCACCGGCGAGCGCAATAAGCCCGACGCCGATCCAGGCAAATCGCCGGTGCCGTGCCTTCATCGGCTTCCCCTTGCGCCGAGCATCGACGGCGTTTGCGGCGCGGCCGACATGCGCAGTTCCTCGAACACACGCCTGCGCCGCGCACGCACGGCCGCGATTTCGACCACGACGGCAAGCGCACACGCGCCGTAGGCCATCCAGACGTACCACGCGTAACCGCCCATTGCGAAAAATTCACTCATCCCGTTACCCGGCGTCGAAGGTGCAACCCTCGGTGTCGGAGGCGCAACCGCGCTCGCACCATCATCGTGCCTCCGGCACCGCGACCAGCGATTCGAGCCAGCTCGCGCCGCGCTCGCGCTCGACGATAATCGCCTGCACGCGCGACAGCGATACCGCGATCGTGTAGCACCAGGCCGCCATGGTCATGATCACGATGCCGGCCAGCATCATCATCGCCATCTTCGGTGCGGCGGTCAGGCTGATCGACGATCCCTGATGCAGCGTGTTCCACCATTGCACCGAGAAATAGATGATCGGCACGTTGATCGCGCCCACGAGTGTCAACAGCGCGCACGCGCGGTCGGCGCGGCGCGGATCCTCGATGGCGTTGCGCAACGCGATTACGCCGAGATACAGGAAGAGCAGGATCAGCGTCGACGTCATCCGTGCGTCCCACGCCCAATACGTGCCCCACGTCGGCCTGCCCCAGAACGCACCGGTCCACAGCGCGAGCGCCGCCATCAATGCGCCGGTCGGCGCGAGTGCCTGCGCCATCATTGCAGACAGCCGGGTGTTGAATCCCAATGCGAATGCACTCCAGCCGGCCATCACCAGGTAGGTGAACATCGCCATCCACGCCGTGGGCACGTGCAGGTAGATGATCCGGTACGCGTCGCCCTGCGTTGCGTCGGTGGGCGCGACGAACAGCGCGACGACCAACCCCACGCCCGCGAGCAGCGCGGCGAGCACGCCGGCCGCATACGACAGGCTTCCCGCAAGCGGGTAGAAGGAAACCGGCGAAGAGAAACGGTACCAGTTGATCAGCATGCGTTGAATCTCGTGCTTCGCGCAGAGCGCCTTTTGCGATTCGACGGGTTCGCGAGCATCGTGCGAACCCTAATCGAGCGCGATGCGCACGGCCGCGGCTGCGGCAAGCGGCGCGCCGACGGCTGCAATCAGCAATCCCGCGCCGAGCAGAGACAAATGCGCGCCCACCGCGACGCCCGTGCGCACCGCATCGACGGCGCCCGCGCCGAAGATCAGCACCGGCACGTACAGCGGCAACACCAGCAGCGCGAGAAGGCTGCCGCCACCGCGCGCGCCGAGTGTCAGCGCCGCGCCGACCGCGCCAAGCAGCGAAAGGATCGGCGTTCCGATCAAGAGCGACAGCGACAGCATGCCGAGCAGCGCCGGATCGAGCGCATATTGCGCGCCGAGCAGCGGCGCCATCAGCGCCACCGGCAATCCGGTGGTCAGCCAATGCGCCGCTATTTTACCGGACACGAGCGCGGTGAGCGGCCGTGGGGACAGCGCGATCTGCTCGAGCGTGCCGTCGGCGAAATCGGATGTGAAAAGCCGCGGCAGCGACAACAGCGACGCGAGCAGCGCGGCCGTCCACAACACGCCCGGGCCGAGCGTGCCGAGCACGTCGCGCGACGGCGATGCAGCGAGCGGAAAGAGCGACACGACGATCACGTAGAACAGCAACTGGACACCCAGTTCCGCTTTGGACCGCAACGCGATCCGAACGTCGCGCGCAAGCGCCCAGCCGAAAGCGGCAAGCGCCGACTGCGCGTCATCGGCGTCCTGCGCGTCCGCGATCGTCGCCGGCACGACTGCACTCATTGGATCGCGCTCCCGGCGAGCACGCTCACGTCCGCGTCGAGCCGCAGCGATTGTTGCCGCTCGCGCGCGATCGGCAGCGGCTGATGCGACGCCGCGACGCAAATGCCGCCGCCTGCGAGATGCGTTTCCAGCAGCCCGTGCAGCACGTCGACGCCTTCGTCGTCGAGCGCCGTCAGCGGCTCGTCGAGAATCCACAGCGGCCGCCGGGAAAGGCGCAGACGCGCGAGCCCGATGCGGCGCCGCTGTCCCTGCGACAGCAGGCGGACGGGGAGCGACCGCCTCCGCTCGAGCGCCACCGCCGCGAGCGCGTCACGAATCGCAGCGGACGCAGGCGGCCGATCGCCGAGCGAAACCCATTGCGCGAGATTCTCCTCCGCGGTCAACTCGTCCTTGAGCGCGGGCAGGTGGCCATTGAATGCAACGGCCGCGCGCAACCGCACGTCGAACGGTCGCGTGACCGAACGCCGCCAGCGAATTTCGCCCGCAACCGGCGCCGTCAACCCGGCCAGCATGCGCAACAGCGTCGTCTTCCCGCTGCCGTTCCGCCCGGTGACGACGAGTGCCGAGCCGCCGCGCACGGCGAGGGAGACGTCCGCGAACAGCGTGGCGTGGCCGCGTTGCGCGGTAAGCCGCTCGGCCTCGAGCGACGCACCCTGGCTCTCCGTATCGCCCTGCAGCGATGCGTACCGCTTCTCCGTGATCGACGAAGAGGACGCTCGACGGCCGCTCGGCTCGGGCACGCGCAATTGAACCGTGTTTACGGTACGACGTCGTTGATGACGATCAACACGTCGCGCGCGCCGGGCTTCACAGCGACGCTCGCGCCCTGCAGGTCGCCCGGCGAAGGCGTGGCATTGCCGGTTTTCGAAACGCGCGCCTCGACGACGACTTCGCTGGCGTTCGACAGCTTCGTTGCCGGCGTCATCGCCATCGAATCGTCGAGCCGGAAGGAGCGCGGCCATTCGCCGGCCGTCGTGCGCACGATCGCGAGCGGCATCCGCGAACCTTGCGCGGCGCGCGCGTAGATGAACAGCGTGTCGTTTGCGGCCGCCCGGGCACGGAGCTTCGGATCGAGCGATACGCTGCCGGTGATCGCCGCAGGCGCATCGGCGGCCCCGGCCGACGACGTCGACCCGCTCGCGCCTGAAGCTGCCGCGTTCGCCGCTGCGGGTACCCCGCGTCGCGCCGCGCCGGCCTCGGCAATCATTGCATCGATCTCCTTCGCTTCCGCGCCGTCCGGCGGGAACTGCGTCTTGAGCTTCTTCCACTGCGCGATCGCAGCGTCGTAGTCGTGACGGTCCATCGCCGCCGACGCCGCGAGTGCGATTGCCTTCGGATGGTTCGGGTCGAGCGCAAGTGCGCGCGCGACGAGCCGCGTCGGCTCGCCCTGCAGCGACTGATTTTTCATCGCCAGCGCGTCCGCCCAATCGGCGAGCAGCGCGGCGTCTTCCGGTCCGTGGATCGCGGCCTGCGTGAACGCGGCCACCGCGTCGTCGTAGCGGCCCATTGCCGAATACGCGCGGGCGAGCAGGCGCCAGCCGGTCGGATCGTCCGGCTGTTCCTTCATCCGCACGGCCAGGCGCTCGACCATCGCTTCGATCTGCTCGTGCGACATCGGTGCGCGCGCATCAATGCTGGCGGCGACGCGCATCGCATCCGGATTGCCGAATGCGGCGTAGAGCGCCAGCGCGGTCACCGGCAACGCGGCGGCCACGACGAGCGCCGCTACGTACGCCGACCGCGCCGGCGACGCGGGTGCAGCCGCGTGCTCGACCGCCTGCAGTTCCTGCGCAAGACGCCCCGAAAGCTCGCGCAGCGCGACGCCGTGCTCTTCGACCGTGATCGCGCCGGCCGCGAGCTCGGCGTCGAGCTGCCGCTTCTGGTCGCGGTACACGCCGGTCGTCGCCGAGTCGTCGGACGCATCGCTGCGCGGGCCGCGCGCTCGCAGCAGCGGCCACACGAGTGCCGCTACGGTTGCGGCGCAGAGCGCGACGGCGACGAGCCAGAAGAGGGCTGTGGATGGCATGAGCAGGTCGAAATTATAGCGAGCGCCCCCGCACGGACCGGGCCGCGACGCCTGCCGCGGGCGCTATCATGCGCGCATCGTTCGAAACTCATCGGCAGGGAGCCGGCCATGTCGGAACAAGAGCAGAACATCCGCGAAGATTCGCTCGCCTATCACCGGCGCACGCCGCCGGGCAAGATCGCCCTTTTGCCGACGAAGCAGCTCACCAACCAGCGCGACCTGGCGCTCGCGTACTCGCCGGGGGTCGCCGCGGCGTGCGACGAGATCGTGCGCGATCCGCATCAGGCATCGGCGCTTACAGCGCGCGGAAACCTCGTCGGTGTCGTGACCAACGGCACGGCGGTGCTGGGCCTCGGCACCATCGGACCGCTCGCCGCCAAGCCGGTGATGGAAGGCAAGGCGGTGCTTTTCAAGAAGTTCGCGGGCCTCGACTGCTACGACATCGAGCTTGCCGAGAACGATCCCGACAAGCTCGTCGACATGATCTGCGCGCTCGAGCCGACGTTCGGCGGCATCAATCTCGAGGACATCAAGGCGCCCGAATGCTTCTACATCGAGCGCAAGTGCCGCGAGCGGATGAAAATTCCGGTCTTCCACGACGACCAGCACGGCACGGCGATCATCGTCGGCGCCGCCGTGCTGAACGGCCTGCGCGTCGTCGGCAAGCCGTTCGCGGACGTGAGGCTCGTCTGCTCCGGCGCAGGCGCAGCCGCACTCGCGTGCCTCGACCTGCTCGTGAACCTCGGCGTCCGTCGCGAAAACATCTTCGTGTCGGACATCAAGGGAGTCGTTTACGAGGGGCGCACCGAGTTGATGGACGACAACAAGGCGCGCTACGCGCAGCCGACGTCGGCGCGCACGCTTGCCGAGCTGATGCCGGGCGCCGACATCTTTCTCGGGCTTTCGGCCGGGCGCGTGCTGAAGCCCGAATGGCTCGCGAAGATGGCGGACAAGCCGTTGATCCTCGCCCTCGCCAATCCCGAGCCGGAGATCATGCCGGACGTCGCGAAGGCGGCGCGTCCCGACGCGATCATCGCGACCGGGCGCTCGGACTTTCCGAACCAGGTGAACAACGTGCTGTGCTTTCCGTTCATCTTCCGCGGCGCGCTCGACGTCGGCGCCACGGCGATCAACGAGGCGATGAAGCTCGCATCGGTTCGCGCGCTCGCCGATCTCGCGATGATCGAGCAGTCGGACATCGTCGCGAGCGCCTACAACCTGCAGGAGACGCTGCCGTTCGGCCCCGACTACCTGATTCCGAAGCCGTTCGATCCGCGGCTCATCGTGATGATCGCGCCGGCAGTCGCGAAGGCGGCGATGGAATCGGGCGTCGCGACGAGACCGATCGACGACTTCGACGCGTACCGCGCGCGGCTCACCAACTTCGTCTGGCACTCGGGCCTGCTGATGAAGCCGATCTTCAGCGCGGCCAAGCAGGCGCCGAAGCGCATCGTGTACGCCGAAGGCGAGGACGAGCGGGTGCTGCGCGCCGTGCAGGTGGTCGTCGACGAAAAGCTCGCGCAACCCATTCTCGTCGGACGCCCCGCGGTGCTCGAGCGGCGCATCGAACGCGCCGGCCTGCGCATCCGTCCCAACGTCGACTTCCAGGTCATCAATCCCGACCAGGACGAGCGGTTCCGCGACTACTGGACGAACTACTACGAGCTCACGCAGCGCAAGGGCGTGTCGCAGTCGTACGCGCAGATCGAGATGCGTCGCCGGCAGACATTGATCGGCGCGATGATGATCCATCGCGGCGATGCCGACGGTATGGTGTGCGGGACGTTCGGCACCTATGGCTTGCACCTGCACTACGTCGATCAGGTGCTGGGCCGGCGGCCCGGCGTCGGCGGCTATGCGGCCATGAACGCGGTGCTGCTGCCGTCGCGGACGGTCTTCATCGCCGACACCTACGTCAACCCCGATCCGACTGCCGAGCAGATCGCCGAGATCGCGGTGCTCTGCGCGGACGAAATCCGCCGCTTCGGCCTGACGCCGAAGATCGCGCTGCTTTCGCATTCGTCGTTCGGCACGAGCGATCACCCGTCGGCACGCAAGATGCGCGACGCACTCGCGCTCCTCCATCACCGCGCGCCCGAATTGGAAGCGGAGGGCGAAATGCACGGCGACGCGGCGCTGAGCGAAACGGTGCGCCGCGCGGCATTCCCCAACTCGCGGCTCGAAGGCGACGCGAACCTGCTGATCATGCCCACGCTCGACGCGGCGAACATTTCGTTCAACCTGCTGAAGGTGGCGTCAGGCGGCGGCGTCACGATGGGGCCGATCCTGCTCGGGTGCGCGAAGCCGGTGCATATCCTGACGCCGTCCGCGACGGTGCGGCGCATCGTCAACATGACGGCACTTACGGTTGTCGACTGCGCGATCGAGCGCCAGGCGCAGCTGCCGTA
>DATEIQ010000072.1:0-26754 GCA_035278845.1 Casimicrobiaceae bacterium
GCTCGGGTGACAGCACATGGCCGCGGTCCCACAGGCCGACTGAGCCGACGAGGATCAACACGGCGAGCCAGCGGACGGACGCACCGGCCAGTTCGCCTGCCGCCAGCGCGCTGAAGAGCAGCGTCACCGCAAGGAGTGCACCTGCGGCAATTCGCGCCGCGTTGAACGGCTCGAGCGGCGGCGAAAGCAGATCCTGCGTTAATGCCGCGAGCGCCGGCACGAGCGGCGGCCGCGGCAGATAGACCTCGCCCGCGAGCCTCGGCACGACGTAGTCGCTGCGCTGGTTCATCTCCCAGGCGACGCCGAACGTCGTGGCGTCCTCGGATTTCCACGGGTCGTGACCCGCGAGGCCGAGGGCGATCCATGCGAACGCAAGCAGCAGCAATCCGGCCCGCTTCCAGGCGCGGTACGGATCGACGGTTTCCCGCGAAGCGGCGTCGGCGATCCGCGTCGGGCGGGCGCGCAGGGTCTGCATGCCGGAAGAATGGCCGGGGGACGGCGCCGCCGCAACGAAAAAGGCAGCCGAAGCTGCCTTTTTCGGAGATCGACGCGTCTTTAAGCCGAAGTCGTGGCGGTCTTCGTGCCGTAACGCTGGCGGAACTTCTCGACGCGGCCGGCGGTGTCCATGATCTTCTGCTTGCCCGTGTAGAACGGATGGCAGGACGAGCACACTTCGACGTGCAGCGGCTTATCGATCGTCGAACGGGTGGTGAAGTGGTTGCCGCAGCTGCACGTCACTGTGATTTCGTTGTACTTGGGATGCGTATCGGTCTTCATGGGTGCCTTGCCTTCCGGTTGCCGGACATGGAATACCGCCGCGCGGCCCGCCAGCTGGGGCGCGCATCCGGTACCCGGGGGAATCCGTGGATTATCCGCGAAGTCGCGGTCCAAGACAAGATTGAGGCTGCGGCGGCGATTAGCAAGGGGACGCAACCCTTTGAAACAGTTAAGTTTCCTTCCCGCTCGTCGGTTCGGCCTAGCGCGTCGGGGACGTCCCGGAGACGTGGCTTGGGTATCTCGGAGACGTCTCCGAGACGCGGCGAGCAGCCGCCTTACGGGTTCGGCGTGCCTTCCTTGATGCTGGCGCGGATCTGCTTGCGAAGCTGCGGCGAATCGGCGTGCTTGTGGCACGTCACCGCGTGCTGAACCGCGGCATCGACGACTTCCTCTTCCGTGTCGGCCGAGATCGCGACCGAGCACTTGCTGTCGCTCGGAAAGAGACGGCAGTCGATGTATTTGCGGGCCATCGCCCAAGTATACTGCCTGCGACGTTGCCCGCACATCGGCCAACCCGGGGAGGGGACCATGGACAAGCGTGCTTTCCATGCCGTTTGCGTCGCGCTGTTGCTGCTCGGACTCGTCGTCAGTAACGCTGCCCACGGGCAGTCCTTCACCGTAGGCCCTTTCACGATTTCATGCGTGAGTTCCGGACAGCTTTGCAGTCCGGCGTTCAGCGTGCCGGTGACGACGAGCGGCGTCCTGCAGGTGTCCTATACAGCGTCGCCGGGCCATTGCTCGGACGTCTCGGTGCACTTTCTCGTCGATGGCATCGAACGAGGCGTGACGGCTTTTCTCGCGCCTGGCATCACCAGCCCGGTGTTCGACCTTGGACCGGTCACCGCCGGCACGCATACGCTGGCGCTGCAAGCCGAGGGCACGGTGGGCGGGTGCAATACGGGATCGGTCGGCAACTGGGGTGGCAGCGCCAACGTAACCGTCAGCGGGAGCTCGATTGTCCCGGCGTCCATTCCCGGACCCGGAATGCTCGCAACGGCCGGGCTGCTGGTGCTTGGGGTTCTTGCGCTCCGCCGCCGGCTCTTCAGCGGCCCTCGCTAGCCGCGGATCCGCCGACCTTTCAGCGCCCCACTTCAGCCGCCGCGCCAACGGAAAACCGGCGCGTTCGAGAGCGGGCGTCAGCCCCTGCGCATGCTGTCGAAAAAGTCGGCGTTGCTCTTCGTCGCCTTGACCTTGTCGAGCAGGAATTCCATCGCCTCGAGCTCGTCCATCGGGTAGAGCAGCTTCCGCAGGATCCACACCTTCTGCAGGATGTCGGGCTTGAGCAGCAGCTCTTCGCGGCGCGTGCCCGAGCGGTTGACGTTGATCGCAGGGTAGATCCGCTTCTCGGCCATGCGGCGGTCGAGGTGGATTTCCATGTTGCCGGTACCCTTGAATTCCTCGTAGATCACGTCGTCCATCCGCGAGCCGGTGTCGATCAGCGCGGTGGCGATGATCGTCAGCGATCCGCCTTCCTCGATGTTGCGCGCAGCGCCGAAGAAGCGCTTCGGCCGCTGCAATGCATTGGCGTCCACGCCCCCGGTCAGTACCTTGCCCGACGCCGGCACGACAGTGTTGTAGGCGCGCGCGAGGCGGGTGATCGAGTCGAGCAGGATCACGACGTCCTTCTTGTGCTCGACGAGGCGCTTCGCCTTCTCGATCACCATTTCGGCCACCTGCACGTGGCGCGTCGCCGGCTCGTCGAACGTGGACGCGACTACTTCACCACGCACCGTGCGCTGCATCTCCGTCACTTCCTCGGGCCGCTCGTCGATCAGCAGCACGATGAGGATGACGTCGGGATGGTTGGCGGTGATCGCGTGCGCAACGTGCTGCAACATCACCGTCTTGCCGGACTTGGGCGACGACACGAGCAGCCCGCGCTGGCCTTTGCCGATCGGCGCGATGATGTCGATGATGCGGCCGGTGATGTTCTCTTCGGCCTTGATGTCGCGCTCGAGCACCAGCGGCTCGTCGGGGAAGAGCGGCGTCAGGTTCTCGAACAGGATCTTGTTCTTGGCGTTCTCGGGCGGCTCGCCGTTGACCTTGTCGACCTTGACCAGCGCGAAATAGCGTTCGCCATCCTTCGGCGTGCGGATCTCGCCCTCGATCGTGTCGCCGGTGTGCAGGTTGAAGCGGCGGATTTGCGACGGCGAGATGTAGATGTCGTCGGTGCCGGCCAGATAGCTCGTATCCGGCGAGCGGAGGAAGCCGAAGCCGTCAGGGAGGACTTCCAGGACGCCTTCGCCGAAGATGCTTTCGCCCTTCTTCGCCTGCGTCTTGAGCAGCGCGAAGATGAGGTCGTGCTTGCGCATCCGGTTGGCGCCGTCGATCTCCATCGAGTTGGCGATGTCGAGCAGCTCGGAAACGTGCTTGGCTTTGAGTTCGGAGAGATGCATGTTGCGTGGGAGTACGCCGGGGGCGGCCTGGCGGCCGGTTGGAGGAATCGGGATCGGTGGGGTGCCGCGACGGAGGCGGGCACCCGGAATATGCGCCGGCGCCTTTCCAGTCGGCGCTTCGGCGGACCGGCACGGACGTTCCGCGTGCCGGTCAGTCAGAGGGGAGCGTAAAGGGGATTGCCTTGGACTGTCAAGAAACCGGCTACAGGTGGCTGTCGAGAAACGCGGTTAGTTGCGATTTCGTCAGTGCCCCCACCTTTTGCGCGTGCACCTGGCCGTCCTTGTAGAGGATGACCGTTGGAATGCCGCGGATGCCGAACTTGCCCGGCGTGGCCGGATTGGCGTCGATATCCAGCTTGGCGACCGTCAGCTTGCCTTCATAGGCCTTGGCCACCTCGTCCAGAACCGGTGCGAACATCTTGCACGGCCCGCACCATTCGGCCCAGAAGTCCACCAGGACGGGATTGGCCGATTGCAGGACGTCCTTGTCGAACGTCGTGTCCGAAACATGCTTGATCATGTCGCTCATCGATGGGTCCTTCTGCCCGGAGGTACGTTCGCCGAACGCGCGAGCGCGAGTTAGTGGCGCTCGAACAAGAGTTTACCGCAACGTCACCACGCGCTCACGGCAGGACTTTGGGGCACGTCTGCTAAGATTCAAGGCGAAAGATCGCCTAGTGCTGCCATGACCTACGTCGTCACCGAGAGCTGCATTCGCTGCAAATATACCGATTGCGTCGATGTCTGCCCCGTCGATTGCTTCCGCGAAGGTCCGAATTTTCTCGTCATCGATCCCGACGAATGCATCGATTGCACGCTGTGCGTGGCGGAGTGTCCGGTGGAGGCGATTTTCGCCGAGGACGACGTTCCCGAGGATCAGCAGCAGTTCAAGGCGCTGAACGCAGAGCTCTCCAAACTGTGGAAGCCGATCATCGAGCGCAAGCCGGCGCCCCCCGATGCAGATGAATGGAAGGACGTGCGCGACAAGCTCTCGCACCTCGCGCGGTGAGCGGTATCGCGTTTGACCGCGGCGCCCGGCGGCCACTAGAATTCGCGGTTTTGCGTAGCGGTTCGACAACGCGTTTCGCGTGAATCACTTTCCTTGCAGCCGATGATCAAATTTCTTGCAATTGCCTTGCTGTCGATGCTGCCCGCGCTGGCATTCGCGCAAACTCCGGCGCAGCCGGCGGCAGCGCAGCCGGCGGCCGCTGGACCGGCGGGCGACCCGGTGAAGGGCCGCGAAAAGACGCGGATGTGCGAAGGCTGCCATGGCATCGAGGGCTGGCGCACCGCCTATCCCGAGGTCTACCGCGTGCCGAAGCTCGGCGGTCAGCACGCGGCGTACCTCGCGGCTGCGCTGAAGGAATACAAGAGCGGGGCGCGCAGCCATCCGTCGATGCGCGCCATCGCGGGTGGCCTCACGGACGACGACATCGCCAATCTCGCCGCGTACTACGCACAGGGCGGCATGAAGACCGCGAGCCAATGATGGGAGCAATGCGAATTTCACTGATGGCCGCATCGTTCCTGGTGGCAACCGCGGCGCAAGGCGCCGATTTGAACGCGGGACAGGCCAAAGCGAAAGAAATCTGCCAGGCCTGTCACGGAATTGACGGCAACAGCGCGGTTCCCGACTATCCCAAGCTGGGCGGACAGTATCCCGACTATCTCGCGAAGGCGCTGCGCGATTACAAATCGGGCGCGCGAAAGAATCCCATCATGGCCGGCTTCGCCGGCGCGCTGACCGCGCAGGATATCGAGAACCTTGCTGCGTACTACGCGTCGCAGCCGCCGGTGCTGGCGCGGAAGTATTGAAAATAAAACAGGGTTAGAGACGGAAAAACAGGGCAGAGACGACTTGGCCCGAAGATCCGGGGAAAGTCGTCCCTGACCTCATTTTTGGCGCGCAAGGCAGTCGAGGTACAGGCGTGCATCCGGCGTTCCGCCGTGCCGCTGTGCCTGCCACACCACTTCCCCCAGGCATTCGAGCACAGCGTGCAGCGCTGCATGCGCATCACCGCGCGCGGCGCGCAATCGCTCGTACTGCGCGACGATGCCCGGCGGCTGGTCGATCGCGAGTTGCTCGGCGACCGCGAGGTGCAGCGACAAGTGCAGGAACGGATTGAGCTCTCCCTGCTCAGGTCGGTAGTCGCGGTCGAGATGGCGCTCGGGCGCCTCGACGATCGCGTGGTATTCCGGATGCATCGCGACCAGTTGCGCCGCCGTCTGCTCGAGCGCCGACAGCGGCTCGCCCGCACGGTACTTGCGCCACGCTTCCGTCAGGAAACGGCGCGCCTCGTCGCGGGTGGGTGCAAACACCGTTACGCCTTGCGCCGCCGTACCGGCGGCGAGAGCGGCAACGATTCCGGCGCTGTCGCTCCGGGCAACGCCCGCGTCTTCGCGCTGTATTCGCACAGGTCCACGATGACGCACTGCGGGCATTTCGGCGTACGGGCGACGCAAACGTAACGTCCGTGCAGGATCAGCCAGTGATGTGCGTTGGGCTTGAACTCTTCCGGCGTGAACTTCACCAGGCGCTCCTCGACTTCGAGCGGATCCTTGCCCGGCGCGAGTCGCGTGCGGTTCGCAACGCGGAAGATATGGGTGTCGACGGCGATCGTCGGCTCGCCGAACGCGACGTTCAGAACGACATTGGCGGTCTTGCGGCCGACGCCCGGGAGCTTCTCGAGCGCATCTCGATCGCGCGGAACCTTGCCGCCGTGCTCGTCGAGCAGGATGCGCGACAGCGCGATCACGTTCTTCGCCTTCATGTTGAAAAGCCCGATCGAGCTGATGTACGGAACGAGCCCGTCGACGCCGAGCTTCACCATGGCCGCCGGCGTTTTCGCGATTGGAAACAGCCGGGCCGTGGCCTTGTTCACGCCCTTGTCCGTTGCCTGCGCCGAAAGCACCACCGCCACCAGCAACTCGAACGGCGACGCGTGCGTAAGCTCGCTCTTCGGCGCCGGATTGGCGGCGCGGAGCCGCTCGAAGATCGCGCGACGCTTCTGCGGGTTCATCGGGGTTGCGGTTTCGCGAGGTCGGCAAGCCGCGCGAGCCGGGCCGTGTCGCTGACCTGCAGGTCCTTGTCCGCACCCAGGATCGCAATAGCCTGAGCCGCCCACGGTT
Organism: Casimicrobiaceae bacterium; assembly: GCA_035278845.1. Classification (GTDB taxonomy): domain Bacteria; phylum Pseudomonadota; class Gammaproteobacteria; order Burkholderiales; family Casimicrobiaceae; genus VBCG01. The sequence goes on from DATEIQ010000072.1 coordinate 6,303, forward strand.
GCGCGGCCGCACGATCGCCGCGCGCGAGCGCAATCTCGGCGAGCTCCTCGAACACATTACCGTCGGGCGTGCCGACAGTCGCGAGCTCGCCTGCGAGCGCGCGCTGGATCGATTCAGCTTCGTCGAGGCGCCCGAGCGAGCGCAAGCCGCGCGCCACCGTCCACCGCGCGATGCGAATGTTTGCGACGTCGCCCATCGCCTCGCGCTCAGTCAACGCATCGCGCCAGCAGTCGAGCGCGGCGGCGTAGTCGCCGCGGTCGTGCAGCGTCCAGCCGAGGTTGTTGAGGAGCGAAGCGCGCCAGCCGCGCGTGCGCGCGTCGATCGCTGCGTTCGCCGCTGCCAGCGCCTTGCGATGCCATTCGATGGCTTCCGATGGCGGCGCGGCGATCGCCAGCATGTGCAACGCGTCGACGCGGTAGTACGCGGCGCCGCGCAACGCGTCGCCCTGCGACGCGGCGAGCGCCTGCTCGAACCAGCGCGCCGCTTCGGCGGTACGTCCGCTCGAGTTGTCGCGCCGGCCGCGCTCGAGCAGATAGCGGACCCGCACGCGGGCCGGTTGCGCGTCGAGCGTTTGCGCTACGCCGTCGAGCGTTGCATCCGCAGCGTCGAATTTTCGCTGCAGGCCCTGCGCACGCGCGATCTGCGTGGACGCTTCAGCGCGCTCGCGCGAACCCTCGATGTGCCGAAGCGCCTCGGCGCGAAAGCGCACCTCCGATTGCGAAGGATCGGCGAAATTCCACAGCACATCGAGCTGTTCCGAATAGTCCTGGGCCGGTTCCGACACGGCAGCTCCCAATGGCGTTGCGAGCGCGGCGAAAAGCACGAGTGTTGCAGCGTGGCGAGGCGAGAACACGCACAAATTCTACCGGTGTCGGAGGTGCAACTGTCGCGGCGGGGGTTGCACCTCCGACGTTGGCAGTTGCATCTCCGACGCGGGGTCGCGCGGCGTTGGCCCGCCACGGCGGAAAGCGACATGCCTGCGCGGTGACAACTCAGTCCGCGGAGAGATCGGCCGTTTCCTGCGTTTTGCTCGCGGTCTGCAGCAGATGCACCAGAAGACTGCGCAGCCGCGCCGGCGGCAACGGCTTGTGAAGCAGTGGCACGCCGCTTTCACGAATCCGCCCGAGCTCGAGTTCGCCGCTTTCGCCCGAGACCAGAACAGCCGGCGTGGCCGGCCCGAATACACGGCGAAGCTCGGCAACCGCCGCAAGACCGTCCGCGCCGCTCCCAAGCCGATAATCAACGAGCATGACCTCGGGCGCGGCCCGGCTTCCGTACGCATCCATGGCAGCCGCGACATCGGCGACGGCGACAACATCGCATTCCCACTGGCGCAGGACGGACGTCGTCGCGTCGCGGACGTCGGCTTCGTCGTCCACGATGAGAATTCTCGTGCCTGCGAGACTCGGTCCCGGAAGCGTCTGCACCTGCTCGCTCACCAGCGCGGCGCGATCGCCGGCCGGCACCACGATGCGGAACACGGAACCGCGGCCTTCGCGCGATTGCACTTCGATGCGATGGCCGAGCAACTCGGCAAGCCGGCGCACGATTGCGAGGCCGAGACCGAGACCGCGCGTGCGGTCGCGGCCCGGATTCCCGATCTGGTAGAACTCCTCGAAGATGCGCGTGCGTTGCGTAGCGGGAATGCCCGGCCCGCTGTCCCATACCTCGAGGGCATAGCCAGCGCCACGCCGCCGGCAGCCGATCACGACCCCGCCGCGCGCGGTGTACCGGAGCGCGTTTGCGATCAGGTTGCGCAGAATGCGCTCGATCAGTACCGGGTCGGACTTGATCACGGGTTCGCCGCATACCAGTGCGAGCTTGAGGCCGCGCTCCAGCGCTTCCGGAGTGAACTCCTCGATCAGCCGGTCGAAGAGCGACCGGATCGCGAAATCGCGCGGGTTCGCGACGATGGCGCCGGCGTCGAGCTTCGACACGTCGAGCAGTGCGGACAGCAGTGCCTCGAGCGCGCCGACCGACGTCGCGATGCGTTGCGCGAGGTGCTGACCCTCCGCGTCGCGTGTGCGGTCGGTCAGCGCTTGCGCGAACATGCCAAGCGCGTGCAACGGCTGGCGCAGGTCATGGCTCGCTGCGGCGAGGAAGCTCGATTTTGCGCGATTGGCGGCCTCGGCCGCATTTCTCGCGGCGCGTGTCACGTCGAGTTGCGCGGACAGCGCCGCACTCTTCTCGGCTACTCGCCGCTCGAGGTCGACGTTGAGCCGCTCCGACGCGTTCAGCGCCCGCACGAACCGATCGGTCAGCAGGTATCCGAACAGCGTGAGAAAGGCCAGCGCGGCGTACGGCACGAGCCAGATGGGCCGCAGGTTGGTCGGATTCTGCGCGACCAGCCAGTCGTGTGCAGCGAATATGGCCGAGATCGTGCCGGCCGCGAGCAGCAGCGCGCTTTCGAGATTCCACCGGCGAATCGAATAGCGCGCCACGGCCGCGAGCGCGATCAGCACCATGGCGATGCCGCCGAGACGCGCCACGGAGGAGAACGGCTCGAAGCTGTCGAGCGCATACGACAGGTAAAGCGCCGGCAGCGCGACCACGGCATATACCTGGACCAGCCGCTCGTACACGGGCCAGCGCACGCCCGCAAAGCGGACGCAGAACAGGCACAGCATCGAGACGAATACCAGATACATCCAGGTCCATAGGATCGCCCAATGCGGCTGCGGCAGCGGCGCCTCGGGCAGCAGCGTCAGCAGCGTGTGCACGCTCCACAGGATGACGGCCGCTGCGAACAGCGCGTAGCCGGCATCGCGTCGTCGCAGCCACAGTGCAAAGATAAAGATGCCGACGGTGAACGTCGCGATGCCGATGGCTGCGGGGGCAAGTGTATGAACCAGCAGAACGCGATGCGCCCGCTGGCGCAGCGGCTCGGCGTCACCGGCGAGGACGACGCCCAACCCTGCGACGTCCGACGTGCGCGCCCGAAGGTGCAGGCTGACGTAATTGACGCCGTCGCGCAGCGAATCAGCCGGAATCTCCACGAAGCGCGACTGCTCGTAGCTGCGCGGCCGGCGGCCGTCCAGCGGCCCCGTCGCGGTCACCAGGTCGCCGTTGACGTAGACCTCCGTCGGCACGGTCAGCGCCGTGAGGCAAAGGCCTTGCGCAATCATCGGCACCCGCTCGAGCTTCCACTCGAACGTGTACCAGCCGTCGCCCGTGGCGCCGGGATCGGTCGTTTCCCACGCATGGGGCAGCTCGACCTGGCGCTGCGAGCGATCGCCGAAGCGGCCATCGAACTGGCCAAGTGCAAAGCCGCCGCGATCGAGTTGCACCCAGCTTGCTGGCCGTGCGCCGTCGGCCACCAAGGTGACCTGTTCGTTCGCGGCATCGGCTGCGCCGGGCGCGAGTGGAAGAAAGGCAGTGCAAAGGGTCACCGCGCCGCGAACGACGGCTGCAGCAAACGCATTTCCGGCGTGATCGCGGAAGCGCATCACGGCGCCCATTCTGCCTATAATGGATCATCCCCACAAACGCGATGGGCAGGTGTCAAATGTCGAACGACGCCAGGCGCAGTGACGGGATACGCATCGCGATCGCGGACGATCACCCGCTCATGCGCGACGCGCTCGCGAGCGCGATCGGCGGCGCCGTGCCGGGCACGAAGTTCGTCGAAGCCGGAAGCCTGGAGACGACGCTCGCGCTCGTCGCGCAGTCGCCAGGCCCCGATTTGCTGCTCATGGATCTCCACATGCCCGGTGCCGATGGCCTGTCGGGCGTACGTGCTGTTCGTGCGCGAGCGCCGCAGGTTCCGGTTGCCGTGGTATCCGCAGACGACGATGCGGCCGCCGCGCGCGCTGCGCTCGCGCTTGGCGCCGCGGGCTTCATTCCCAAGACCGAATCGCCAGCGGTGATCGCAAGCGCGGTGCGTCTCATCCTGGCCGGAGGCGTCTACGTGCCGCCGCGCCTCATGGGGCCGGGTCCGCCCACTTCCAGAACGCCCGAAGTGCCCTCGGGCTTGACGGGTCGTCAGATGGACGTCGTCCGGCTGCTCGCGCGCGGTCTGTCCAACAAGTCGATTGCCCGCGAACTCAACGTCAGCGAAGGCACCGTCAAGGTGCATCTGCTCGCGGTGTTTCGCGCGCTCGACGTGCGCAACCGCACGGCGGCCGTCCTCGCGGCGCAGCGTTTTCTCGACTGAGGTCCGCGGCGTTGCGAAGAAGGACGCGCCGGCAGCGTCCGGAATCCCTGGCGTCAGAACTGCGCGATCGGCTCTTCGGGCGGGACATAGCCAGCGCCCTTGAACACGCTCTCTGCCGAGGGGACCCCGGTCGCCGTCGGCGCGCGGAGGAAATCGTTCGCAACTGCGGGCGCGTCGGAGACGAGCGCTGCCCGCGTCGTCGCCGCGCCGCCGAAATCATGCATCCACAGCAAGCCCGCGAAGCCGAGCACGCAAAGCGTTGCGGCGACGCTCATTACCGCGCGCCACGCCGGCCTGTCGCTGCCACTCTCATGCAATGTACGCATCTCGCTCTCCCGTCGTTGCACACACGCTTGTAAAGACTGAGGCGAATTGTGGGCGGCGAATCGATCGCGCGGGAATCATGCGTTCGGTCAAGCCGCGCTCATGCCGACGTCCGAAAGCGCGCCGCGGTCGAGCGTTCGTCGTATGCCGAACGGTGAAGGTGTCGAAGCTCGGCCCGGTGTCGGAGGTGCAACTGTCGTGGAAAAGAGTTGCACCTCCGACACCGGCGGTTACACCTCCGACACCGTGTTTGTACGGCGCGCCCGCGCCCGAGCGAGCGCAGCGGCGATGGCCGCCTGCCGTTTGCGGCCTTCGTGAACGCGGGCGGCCGCGGCGGCATTCGCATGCCTGCGTGCCTGGTCGGCATGGCGTGCGCGCGCGGCGTTCGCATCGTCCGCGCGCCATTCGCGTCCTGCGGGCGCCATCGCGATGCAATCGACCGGGCAGGGCGCGACGCACAGCTCGCAGCCGCTGCACAACGCCGATAACACGCCGTGCATGCGCTTTTGAGCACCGACGATCGCGTCCACCGGACAAGCCTGGATGCATAGCGTGCAGCCGATGCACGCCGCTTCGTCGATGCGGGCGACGAGCAGCGGCGCCGGCATCCCGCGCGACGTGTCGAGCGGCGGTGCCTCGCAACCGACCAGTCGTGCGAGTCGTGCGATCGTCGCGTCGCCTCCAGGCGGACAGCGGTCGATGCCGGCGGCGCCATCGGCGATTGCCTCGGCGTACGGACGGCAGCCTGAGTAGCCGCAGCGCGTGCATTGCGTTTGCGGCAGCAGGTCGTCGATGCGATCGGCGAGGTCGGGCGCGTGCGTCATGCAAGTGCTATTTTAGCGATAGCGTGGCTTGCCGCCGGCATGCCGACCGAACGAGACGCAGTGAGTTCCCCGCACGCTCACGACCATTCGCTGCACGCGCACGACGTCGATGCGCACGACCACGCCGTGGCCGATGCGACGACGCTGCGCGCGCTCGGTGCGGCGCTCGCGCTGACCGGCGGCTTCGCGCTCGTCGAAGCGGTGGGCGGCTGGCTGGCCGGATCGCTTGCGCTGCTGTCCGATGCCGGGCACATGGCCACCGACGCGGCCGCATTGGGTCTCGCGCTGTTCGCGCAGTGGATCGCACGCCGGCCGCCCTCGCCGCGTGCCTCGTACGGTTACGCGCGCGCGGAAGTTCTCGCGGCCTTCGTCAACGCGCTGGCGCTCTTGCTGCTTGTCGCGTTCATCGTCGTCGAAGCGATCGCCCGCATCGCGCATCCGGCGCCCGTCGCGGGCGGCGCGGTGCTCGTGCTGGCCGCGATCGGGCTCGCGATCAACCTCGGCACGGCCTGGATGCTGTCGCGGGCGCCGTCATCGACCGGCGCCCACAGTGCGCTCCTGCACGTGATCTCCGATGCGCTCGGCTCGGTGGCCGCGATCGTGGCGGGCGCCGTCATTCTCACGACGGGATGGACGCCGATCGATCCGCTGCTGTCGCTGCTGACCGCCGTGCTCATCCTGCGCTCGACGTGGCGCCTGCTCGCGCGCACGACAGGCGTGCTGATGGAGGGCGTGCCGTCGCATCTCGACTACCAGGCGATCGGACGGGCGCTGTCGCAGATCGCAGGCGTCACGAGCGTGCACGATCTTCACGTCTGGCACGTGAGCGCACGCCATGCGGCGCTGTCGGCGCATGTCGCGATCGACGACGGCACGCAATGGCCGCGCGTCCTTGCCGACGCGCGTGCCATGCTCGCAACGCGATTCCACATCGATCACGTGACGCTCCAGCCGTCGTGGCCGGCGTCGCATCCATTCGGCGACCGGCGCGTGATTCCGATCACCCCGGCGGACGGCGACTGGCCTGCGAGATAAGCCAGGCCGCTTTCGCGATCAGTCGGAATGATGGTGCCGGGCGGCAGCCCGAAGCCTCAGATCCACTTGGCGCGCCGGAAGCGGAAGAACAGCAGCGCGTCGATCACCACCATCCCGAGCACGACGAGCGGATAGCCGAGCGACGAATCGAGCTCCGGCATGTGCTTGAAGTTCATGCCGTAGATGCCGGCGATCAGCGTCGGCACCGTGATCAGCGCACCCCACGCGGCGAGCCGTTTTGTCACTTCGTTGTCCGCGATGCCGATCAACGCCAGGTTCACCTGGATGGCCGTCGTCAGCGTTTCGCGGATGCTCTCGACAGTGCCGTTGATCCGCGCCAGATGGTCGTAGACGTCCCGAAAGTATTCCTGCATGCCTTGGCAGAGATGGGGAACCCGGCCGCCGTAAAGCTTGCCGACGGCCTCCATCAGCGGCGCGACCATGTGCTTCAGCGTCATCAACTGGCGCTTGATGCCGTAGAGCTCCTCCAGCTTGTCGCGCGACGATGCGCTCGCGAACAGCTGGTCCTCCGACGCCTCGAGCCGCGTCTCGAGCTGGTCGAGAACCGGGAAATAGCGGTCGACGACATTGTCGATCAGCGCGTAGAGCACGAAGCCCGCGCCGTGGCGCAGGAGCTCCGGCTCGCGCTCGGTGCGCGCACGCACGCTGGCGAAGCCGAGCTGCGTGCGATGGCGGACGGTCAGCACGTAATTGGTGCCGACGAAGATGTCGACTTCGCCCATGCGCAGCTCGTCGCTGCCGTCCTCGCCGCGGACGATTTCGGCCGGATGCAGCACGGCGAACATCGAGTCGCCGTATTCCTCGATCTTCGGCCGCTGGTGGCCCTTGCGCGCGTCCTCGACGGCCAGCTCGTGGAGATCGAACTCGCGCGCGATCTCGTCCAGCTCGCCTTGCGTCGGCTCGAACATCGCCACCCAGACGAAGCAGTTCGGACGTTGCACGTACTCGCTCACGTCGGCGACGGGAATGTCGGCGATCTTCCGGCCGTCTTCGTAGGCGACGCAACTGACGAGCATGATCCGAAAAGGCGTTCGTACGGCAGCCATCATAACGGTTGCGGATCGCCGGGCCGCACCGGGCCGACGACAGGTAAGATGGCTCCGGACATCGCCTCGCTGCGGCAGCCAGCCCAATGATCATTTCGTCGTTGCTCGACACCGATCTGTACAAGTTCACGATGATGCAGGTCGTGCTGCATCACTTTCCGGCGGCGCAGGTCGAATACCGGTTCAAGTGTCGCAACGCCAACGTCGAGCTCACGCCCTACATCGCCGAGATCCGCCAGGAGATCGCGGCGTTGTGTGCGCTGCGATTCACCCGGCGCGAGCTCGACTACCTTCGCAGCTGGCGATTCTTCACGAGCGATTTCGTCGATCTGCTGAGCCTGTTCCAGCTCGACGAGCGCTTCATTCACGTGAGCGCGATTCCGGGCACCCGCGACATCGACATCACGATCAAGGGTCCGTGGCTACACACGATCATGTTCGAAGTGCCGGTGCTCGCGATCGTATCGGAGGTCTACAACCGCAACGTCCACCCCGAGCCGAACGTTGCAGAAGGACGCCGCCGCCTCGCGACCAAGATCGATCTGCTCAACGCGGTGCCGGACCCCGACTTCCGCATCGCCGACTACGGCACGCGCCGGCGCTTTTCGCGCGACTGGCAGGAGGAGGTGATCGTCGCGCTGCGCGACGGCATCCGCCGCAAGTTCGTCGGAACGAGCAACGTCCACTTCGCGCTGGAGCACGGGCTGACGCCTCTCGGCACGATGGCGCACGAATACCTGCAGGCGTGCCAGGCGGTGGGTCCGCGCCTTCGTGATTCACAGGTATTCGCGTTCAACACGTGGGCGCGCGAGTATCGCGGCGACCTCGGCATCGCGCTGTCGGACGTGTGCGGCATGGACGCATTCCTGCGCGACTTCGATCTGTTCTTCTGCAAGCTGTTCGACGGCGTGCGCCACGATTCGGGCGACCCGTTCGAATGGGGCGAGAAGTTGATCTCGCACTACGAGCGGATGCGCATCGATCCGCGGAGCAAGGTGATGGTGTTCTCGGACAGCCTCGACGTGCCGCTCGCGCAGCGCCTGTTCGAGTACTTTCGCGGGCGCAGCCAGACTGCGTTCGGCATCGGCACGAACCTCACCAACGACCTGGGTCACGAGCCACTGGCGATCGTCATCAAGATGACGCGCTGCAACGGCCAGCCGGTCGCGAAGATCAGCGACGAGCCGTCGAAAACGATGGACTACGATCCCTCGTACGTCGCCTACCTGCGCGAGGTGTTCCAGGTGCCCGTCGAGGCTAAGAGCTGATCCGGCGCAATTCGCGCTGGTAGGCCGCCAGCACCCGATCGCCGAAGCAGGCGAAGACGACCTGCCGCAGCGACGGCGTCGTGCGTGCCGCTTCAGTGACCTCGTGGACTGCGATTTCCACCGCGGGCTCCAGCGGGTAGCCGTAGACGCCGCAACTGATCGCCGGAAACGCGATCGAGGCGACGTCGGCGTCGAGCGCAAGCGCCAGCGCACGCCGATAGCAGCTCGCGAGCAGTTCCGGCTCGCCCTGCGTCCCGCCATGCCACACGGGGCCGACCGCGTGAATGACATGGCGGGCAGGCAGCCGGTAGCCGCGCGTGAGCCGAGCGTCGCCGGTCGGGCATCCGCCGAGCGTCCGGCATTCGGCCAGCAGCTCGGGTCCGGCCGCGCGGTGGATCGCGCCGTCGACGCCGCCGCCGCCGAGCAACGAGGCGTTGGCGGCGTTCACGATCGCATCGACGGGGAGCGAGGTGATGTCGACGTTGCGCGCTTCGATCGCAGTGCCGGCAAGGGTGAGCACGGGGACGATCGTCGAGACCAGGAAGCGACAGTGTAAAGTCATCCTATGGCCACCGCCTATCCTGACGAACAGCCTGCCGCAACCGGTCGCGCGCCCGGATCGTCCTCCGCTGCACAGGATCAGCGGCTGCGGCTGGACGACATTCTGAAGCTGATGGTGGCCGACGGTCTGATCCTGCCCGCGGATGCGGAACGGATCGGCCGCACGCGAACGCAGCGCTTCGAGCACCCGCTCGAGCTCGTCGCCGAGCAAAAACTCAAATCGCTCGCGCCGCCGCACAAGACGCTGGCGCTCGAGGCGCTCGTCGAGTGGCTTGCCGGCAAGCTCGACGTGCCTTACCGGCACATCGATCCGCTCAAGGTCGAGCTCGGCGCCGTGACAGCGACGATGTCGAACGCATACGCGGAGCGCTATCGCATTCTGCCGATCGCAGTCGACCGAACGACGCTGACCGTCGCGACGAGCGAGCCGTTCGTGCGGTCGTGGACGGACGAGCTGTCGCGAATTCTGCGGCTCGAAATTCGGCTGGTATTGGCGAATCCGGTCGACATCCGGCGCTTTATCGGCGAGTTCTTCAACCTCGCGCGCTCGATGAAGAAGGCGCAGGAGAATACGCGCGGCGATTTTTCGCTTGCACGCAATTTCGAGCAGCTCGTCGAGCTTGGCCGGCACGGTCACTTGGATGCGAACGACCAGCACGTCGTGCACATCGTCGATTGGCTCTGGCAGTACGCGTTCGACCAGCGTGCGTCGGACATCCATGTCGAGCCGCGGCGCGACGTGGGCCTCGTGCGCTTTCGCATCGACGGCGTGCTGCACCAGGTTTACACGATCCCGACGGCGGTGCTGACCGCGATCACGTCGCGCATCAAGCTGCTCGCGCGGATGGAAATCGTCGAGAAGCGGCGACCGCAGGACGGCCGCATCAAGACGATTGCGCCCGACGGCGATGAAATCGAGCTGCGCATTTCGACGATGCCGACGGCTTTCGGCGAAAAGATCGTCATGCGCATCTTCAGTCCCGAGGTGCTGGTGCGCGACTTCGTCGATCTCGGATTCACGACCGACGATCGCACGCGCTGGGAGTCGATGACGCGCGAGCCGCACGGCATCATTCTCGTCACCGGTCCCACCGGCTCCGGCAAGACGACGACGCTCTATTCGACGCTCAAAGGGCTCGCGACGCCGGAAGTCAACGTGTGCTCGATCGAGGACCCGATCGAGATGATCGAGCCGTCGTTCAACCAGATGCAGGTGCAGCCGGGCCTCGGCGTGGACTTCGCATCGGGCGTGCGGACGCTGTTGCGCCAGGACCCGGACATCATCATGGTGGGCGAGATCCGCGACCGCGACACCGGCGACATGGCCGTGCAGGCCGCGCTGACCGGGCATCTCGTGCTGTCGACGCTGCACACCAACGATGCGCCCACCGCAGTCACGCGCCTGCTCGATCTCGGCGTGCCGCCTTATCTGCTGAACTCGACGCTCCTCGGCGTCATGGCGCAGCGGCTCGTGCGCACGCTGTGCCCGCATTGCAAGGAGCCCGCCGACCCGCCCGACGATGAAACCTGGTCGACGATGACCACGCCGTGGCGCGGCGACAAGCCGGCGCGGGTAATGGCGGCGCACGGTTGCCTGGAATGCCGGATGACCGGCTATCTCGGCCGCATCGGTCTCTACGAGATCATGCTGATGACGCCGGTTCTGCGCCGGTTGCTGACGCGCGATGCCGACGATCGCGTGATCCGCGAGCAGGCCTACCGCGACGGCATGAAGCCGCTGCGCGTGTCGGGTGCGACGAAGGTGGCCGCGGGACTGACGACGGTCGACGAAGTGTTCAAGGTTGCGCCCCTGGCCTGATCGCCTGCTCGGCGTCGCGTGCCTGCTGCTGATCGCGCTCGGCACGCTCCGGCTGATCGGCGTCGTGCTGAGCGAGCCAATGCTCGGCTATGCGAACCAGTACGACATGGCCCGCATGTCGGCGTGCCTCGATCTGTGGCCCGATGTTCCGGGCGATCGTTCGCTCGCGCATCAACAGGCGCCGTTGACCGCGTATCTCGACGTGCACGACGATGCCGCGCGATGCTATCCGAGCTCGACGGTCGTGCTGGCCGCGGTCGCGAAAGGCGTCGTGCAGGTGGGCGGCGCGCTGGGTTTGTTTTCGCTCGAAGCCTACCCGCTGCAGGCTGTCGGCCTCGTTCAGGCGCTCGCTTTGCTGGCCGTGGTCGTCGCGTTCTGCTACGCGGAAAGATTTCGTCCCTGGGCTCGGTTCGGCCACTGCGCCGTGTTCGCGTTGATCTTGTCGGACCCTGCGAACGGCATGTGGCTGAACACGCTTTACACCGAATGGACGGCGCTTCTCGCAGCGTATGCGACTGTCGGCCTCGTCGCGTTGTCGCCGACGCGGCGCGCCAGCGTTCCGCTTGCGCTTGGCTGGGTCTGCGCGCTCGTTGCGCTAAGCCTTTCGCGTCCGCAGTACATCGCGTTCGGAATCGTGCCACTCGTCGTGATCGCACCCGCGTATTGGCGAGAAAAGCGCGGCGTGCTGATCGCTGCGTCGATCGGCTTCGTGTCGGCGATCGCACTGCAGAGCTACTGGATTGCGCGATGGCCGAGCCTTCGCGCGGCATCCAATTACGACTTTTACCTCGGCGCCGTGCTGCCCGCTGTGCGGGACGAACGTTTCGCGCTGTCCCGGCTTGGATTGCCCCCCGGGTGCCGCGATGCAATTGGATCGAACTGGTTCGTCGGCATGGGCGGGCCCGCGCCGGGACAATGCGATGCAATCGCACCCCTCGGGCGGCTCGAGTTTCTCGCACTCTCCGCCGCCGATCCCGCGTTGCCCGCCCGCCTGCTCATTCGTGGACTGCCGCAGACGCAAGCCTGGTGGATGCACTATCTCGGCATGATTGCCGGCCGATCGTTTGGCGATGCGAGTGCGCTGCGTTCATGGCGCACCGTCTCGCTTGCGAGCTCCACGGAACGGTTGCCGCTGCGAACGTGGTTGTGCGTCGTCGCATTCCTGCCCGCGGCGTGCCTCGCGGCTGGCGTCGGGTTCTTACGACGCGTCCATCGTGGGGAGCAAGGAACCGGCGCGGCCGCTGCGATTTTCGTGTGCGCTTGCCTCGGACTGTATGCAATCGTCAGCTCGCTATTCGGAGACGGATATCTCGAAGTGGCGAGGCATGCCGTGTTGATGCACGCCGCACTCTGGGCGACCGTGCTGATCGGAGGCGGGTACGTGTTGGCGCATTGGTGCTCCCCGGCGCGCTATCGGGCTGTCGTCGAGGCCGGTATCGCGACTGCCATCGCGATCCTCATAGGCTTGGGTCTCTACCTGTTGGCGGCGCGGTCGCCGATGGCGCATGGCATCGTCGACGAGCCGAAGACACGCGAGTTGGGCGGCGGCGCCTACACCATGCGCGGATGGGCGGTTGATCCGTTTGAGGTGCAACGGGTCCGTATCGGCGTTTACGACGATTGGGACGCAAGCGTTCCGCGCGCCGAGTGGAATGCGACCGTGGGGCTTCCCGTTCGGGGAGAGCACGGAGAATCGGTCGACCGCTATTACCCCACCTATCCCAACGCTGGCAGAGGCGGATTTACCGTCGAAATTCCCCGCGCTGCGTTGCAAGCCGCGCCGTCGTGCTTGCGAACCCGGGTGGAAAACGGGAAGGGCGTGCTGACCGAGATCGATCGGCGCTGCATCCAGGCGCGGTAGTCACTACCGGCCGTTCCCCTCGCGGCCGGCCGGTGGGCGCTCGCTGGAGCCTGCCCGATCTACGACGCGGACGTTTTCTTCTTCTTCGGCAGCATGCCCTTGTCGCGCAGGACCTCGCGCGCCATCGACTGCCGCTGCGTGTCCGACATGGTCGGAAACGACTTCTTGAGCTTCATGTCCGTGTTCTCGAACGCCTGGAACGCCGCAGCTTGCTCGGGCGTCAGGCGGCTGCCTTCGGGCAGGCCGAGTTTCTTGCGGATTTCGCGGCGTTTGCTGTTGCCCACCATCCTTGCGAGCAGCACGACGAGGAGCACTACGACGACGCCGAATCCGATGGGTACCCAGTACAGTTCCATGGCAGCCTCTTGGGATACGACTATTGACCTACCGAAGCGCGGATGCAAGTGTCATACCATTGGCATAAGCTGGCGGATGGGGTGGGATTCGAACCCACGGATCGCTTGCACGATCGCCGGATTTCAAGTCCGGTGCATTCAACCGCTCTGCCACCCATCCTCTGCGCAGCGGCAGGCTTGAACCCGCCGGGCGGCGGGCGCATGTTAGCACTCGCGGCAGCGGCGATCTCGGCAGAATCGTAAGGGAAACCCCGATGGGGCAATCCCCCGTTTCTGCTAGGCTACCGCCCGTCGTGCACGTTCCGGGCCCGAATCGGCCCACTTTCGGAGGCTTCATGGAACCCAGGTTGCAACCGGTCTTTACCCGTGAACCGGCGGCCCAAACCGGTACCGTCGTCGCGGAGAGCCAGAATCGCGTTCTGCGCAATACCTATTGGCTGCTGGCCCTCTCCATGCTGCCGACGATCGTCGGCGCCTGGGCGGGCATGCAGATGAATTTCGCGGCGCTGTTCGCCTCGGCGCCGATCATGGCGCCGCTCTTGATGTTCGGCGTGATGATGGCGGCGCTGTTCGGCGTCACCGCGTTGCGCAACAGTGCGTGGGGTGTCCCGGCGCTCTTCGGCTTCACGTTCATTGCCGGGCTGATGCTCGCGCCGATCCTGTCAGTCGCGGCTGGATTCCGCAATGGCGGCCAGCTCGTGGCAATTGCCGGCGGCATGACGGCTGCGATCTTCTTCGCGATGGCGGCGATCGCCACCGTGTCGAAGCGCGACTTCTCGTTCCTCGGCAAGTTCCTGTTCGTCGGCTTGATCCTGCTGGTCGTCGCGTCCCTCGCCAACCTGTTCTTCCAGGTGCCGGCGGTGTCGCTGACAGTTTCGGCGATCGCCGTGCTGCTGTTCTCCATGTACTTGCTGCACGACGTCAGCCGCATCGTGCGCGGCGGCGAGACGAACTACATCACCGCGACGCTGAACCTGTTCCTCAGCCTCTTCAACATCTTCATCAGCCTGCTGAACCTGCTGCTGGCGTTCTCGGGTCAGCGCGACTAAGCTTTCTTGCTTCGAAGACGGGCGAGCCACGGCTCGCCCTTTTTTTCCTGCGACGCTACTCGAATACCGCGATCGATTCGACGTGCGCGGTGTGCGGAAACATGTTGACGACGCCTGCCGCGGCAAGGCGGTAACCCCGCTCGTGCACGAGCACGGCCGCGTCGCGAGCGAGCGTCGCCGGATTGCACGACACGTACACGATCCGTTGCAGCGGCTGCTCCTCGTCATGTCCCGGCAGCGCCTTCACGAGCGCGATCGCGCCCTCGCGGGGCGGATCGATCAACGCGCGGACGAACGGGCCAAGCGGTGCGAGCGATTCGGCGGTCGCGGTGAACAGGTTTGCGCAGGCAAACGTTGCCGTAACGGCGAGCCCATTCTGGCGCGCGTTCGCGAGCGCTCGTGCAATCAGCGCTTTGCTGCCGTCGACGCCGACCACCCGGGCTCCGCACCGCGCGATCGGCAGCGTGAAATTGCCGAGGCCGCAGAAGAAATCGGCGACGTGCTCGCCGGGCTGCGGATCGAGCAGCTCGACTGCGCGGCGCACGAGCACGCGGTTGATTTCCGAATTCACTTGCGTGAAGTCGGTCGGCGAGAACGGCAGCGCGACGTCGAACTCGGGGAGCGTATACGCGAGCGTTGCGCTCCGCGGATGAAACGGCGTTGCGGTTTCCGGTCCGCCGGGCTGCAGCCAGATCTCGACGCCGTGGAGATCGGCGAACGCCACGAGCTTCGCTTCGTCCGACGTGCTGAGCGGCTCGAGAATTCGCAACACCAGCGCGTAAACACGCCGCTCGCGAGCGCCGCGGCGCTGCGGCTGTCCCGTTTCCGAACCGTCAGGCAAAACTGAAGCGGCCTGTTGCGCGCTCGCCGGCGTCAAGCGTTCGCCCACCGCAACCTCGATTTGCGGCAGGCGCGTACGGATCGACAGCGATTCGACCAGCGTGCGCAGCCTGGGAAGCAGCGCCGAGATCTTCGGCGGCAGCACGTGGCATTCACGCATGTCGGCCACATAGCTCGACTTCCGTTCGTGGAAGCCGACGAGAACGCCGCCCTTTTTCGCAACGTCACGGACCGAAAGCCGCGCACGGTCGCGGTAACCCCACGCGGAACCGGCAACAGGTGGAAGCAGCACGTCGGGTCGTACGCGGCCGATGCGCGCGAGCGCGTCTTCCAGCGCCCGCTGCTTCCCCGCCACCTGCAGCGCCTCGGACGCATGCTGCAGCGTGCACCCGCCGCACACGCCGAAGTGCGGACAGCGGGGCACGACGCGATCGGCACTCGGCCTGTCGATCCGCACCGTGCGCGCGACGTCGTAGCTCGGCTTGCACTTGACGATCCCGGCAATGACGCGCTCGCCCGGAAGCGCGCCTTCGACGAACACGACCTTACCTTCCGCGTGAGCGATGCCGCGGCCTTCCTGGTCGAGTGATTCGATCGTGAGTTCGGTCGTCATGAGAGGGGCGGATTGTACGCGCCGCTCGTCGCGGTTCTGCCATTCGCGCCGAGCAGCGTCGGTAAAATGTGATGATGCAAATTCTCGCGCTCGATACGTCGACGGCGTTGGTGTCGGTAGCCGTTTTCGACGGGCAGTCGACGGTCGCGATCCGCGAGCGCGCTGGCAATGCGTCGTCGGAGCGCATCTTGCCGCTCGTCACGCAGGTGCTCGCCGACGCCGGAACTCCGCTTTCAAGCCTCGCGGGCATCGCGTTCGGCGCAGGCCCCGGCTCGTTCACCGGTGTACGCATCGCTTGCGGCGTCGTGCAGGGCCTTGCATTCGGCGCCGGCCTGCCGGTGTTCGGCGTGCCGACGCTCGGCGCGATCGCCCAATCCGCATGGCGCACGCGCGGCGCGGCGCGCGTGCTCGCATGCATGGACGCGCGCATGCGCGAGGTCTATGTGGCGTCGTACGCGCGGAACGACAAGGGATGGACGCGCATCGGCGACTACGCCGTGCAGAAACCTGGCGAGGTGCAGCTTGCCGACAGCGGTGCGTGGCACGGTGCCGGCGACGGTTTCGCAACCTATCCGGAGATCGGCGCGAGGCTCGCGCTTGCGGCCGTCGATCCGACCATCGCTCCCGACGCGCAATCGATCGCCGAATGGGCGTGGCCGCATTTCATGGCTGGCGAGGGGCTGCCGGCGGCCGAAGCGCAGCCGCTGTACGTGCGCCACCGCGTCGCGCTCACGACCGCCGAACGCGCCGCCGGATTGCGGCTATAGTCAGCGAATGGCATCGCTTCCGAAGCCGGTCGAGCCGGCGCCGCTGCGCTGGCGTCCGCTCGCCGCGCACGATCTTCCGGTGGTCGCCGCGCTGGAAGCGCGCATTCACGCCGCGCCATGGAGCGAGCGCAATTTCCGCGATGCTCTTGCCGCGGGCTACTCCGCGCGCGTCGGCGCACGCGGGGAACGGATTCTCGCCTATGGCGTGCTGATGCTCGGTCCCGGCGAAGCGCAGTTGCTGAACCTTTCGGTCGTGCCGGACGCGCGGCGCATGGGGCTCGGCCGCGCGTTGCTGTACCAGTTCATCGACGACGCACGCCGGCTGCACGCCGATCAGCTCTTTCTCGAAGTCCGCGTGGGCAACCGTCCGGCCATCGCGCTCTACGAGCAGGCCGGATTCACGGCCATTGCGCGACGCATCGCCTATTACCCGCCTGCCGTACCGGGCGCCGCTCGCGAGGACGCGCTCGTGATGCGTCGCGAACTCGGCGCGCTGCCCCCGCTGTCGTGATACGGCGCGAGGACATGCTGCGCGAGCTCGGGCTTTCGCCGACGTGGCGGATGCGACCGGCGTTTCGGCCGGGAAAGCGAGGGCCCGACGCTGCCGATGCAACACAGGATGAGCTGCCCGCGACAGCGGCCGATCCACGGCGATTGCGCATCGCGACGCTCGACATGCCTGCGCTCGTCGCCGACATCGCGCAATGCACGGCGTGCGCGCTGTGCAGAACGAGGCGCAACACCGTGCCTGGCGTCGGCGACGTTCACGCGCAATGGATGTTCGTCGGCGAGGCGCCCGGTGCGGACGAAGACGCGCAGGGCGAGCCATTCGTCGGCATGGCGGGACAGCTCCTCGACAACATGCTCGCGGCGCTCGGGCTCGATCGCGCGGAGAACGTCTACATCGCCAACGTGCTCAAGTGCCGCCCGCCGAACAATCGCGATCCCGAGCCGCTGGAAGCCGAAGCGTGCGGCGCCTACCTCGACCGCCAGATCGAGCTGGTCGCGCCGCGATTGATCGTCGCCCTCGGCAGAAGCGCCGCATGCCGGCTGCTCGGCATGGACGCGCCCGTCGGCGGCCTGCGCAATCGCGTGCACCGGTATCGCGGGACCCCGCTCGTGGTCACGTATCACCCGGCGTATTTGCTGCGCACGCCCGCCGACAAAGCCAAGGTGTGGGAAGACCTGCTGTTCGCGCGCAGTGTGCTGCGCGGCGCTCTGGAGGCGGCGAACGTCCGCGCGTCGTGACGAGCCGTGCCGGGCCCGTGTCCCCGCAGTCAGGGTTCTTGCGCGAACCGCCGCAAGGCCGCATATTCGCGGGCGGCGGTAAAGTGCATTCCACCTGATAAAACGGAGGAGCGACATGTTGCGCAAGCTGGGCATCGTGCTGGCCGCGGTCTTATCGCTGGCGCTCGGAGGGTGCGGCTACAACGAGCTGCAGCGGCAGGACGAAGGCATCAAGGCGGCGTGGTCCGAAGTCGTCAATCAGTACCAGCGGCGTGCGGACCTCGTGCCGAACCTCGTCAACACCGTGAAGGGTTACGCACAGCAGGAGCAGACCGTCCTGACCGAAGTCACCAACGCACGGTCCAACGTCGGCTCGATCAAGGTGACGCCCGAGCTCATCAACGATCCGGCCGCGTTCCAGAAGTACATCCAGGCACAGAACCAGTTGCAGGGCGCGCTGTCGCGTTTGATCGCCGTGGCCGAGAACTACCCGCAGCTCAAGTCCGACGCGCTGTTCCGCGATCTGCAATCGCAGCTGGAGGGCACGGAAAATCGCATTGCGGTCGCGCGCAACCGCTACATCAAGTCGGTGCAGGAGTTCAACACGACGGTCCGGCAGTTCCCGACCAACCTGACGGCGATGATTTTCAAGATGGGCGTCAAGCCGAACTTCACCGTCGCGGACGAGGGCGCCATCAGCGCGCCACCCAAGGTCGATTTCGGCAAGTCGCCGGGGATGGCGCCCGCACCCACGCCAAGCGCTGCGCCGGCCGCACCCGGCGTGACGCCGCCCGCGCCGCCGGCGACACCGAAATGATCTCCTGACGCCTGCGTGAGGAAGCGTCGCGGGCCGCGCGCCGCAATGCGCCCGGCTTGTCGACGCTTCACGCGCGCGTCCGGTTCGCCGATCGCCTGATGCGTCTCGTTGCCTTACGCCACGTCGTCGCGCTGCTCGCGCTCGTCGCGGCCACGTTCGCGTTTGCGCAGCAGGCCTGGGAGACGACGTCCGAGGGGCTCGCGCCGATCCCGCAGCTCACCGCCCGCGTCACCGATTACACGCAAACGCTTTCGGCAGCCGAGCGGCAGGCGCTCGAAGCGAAGCTCGCAAGCTGGGAGGCGCGCACCGGTAATCAGCTCGTCGTGCTGCTCGTGCCGTCGACGAAGCCCGAGCCGATCGAGGCGTATTCGATTCGCGTCGCCGACGCGTGGAAGATCGGCCGCAAGGGCCAGGACAACGGCGCGCTGTTCATCGTCGCGAAAAACGACCGCAAGATGCGCATCGAGGTCGGCTACGGCCTCGAGGGCGTGCTGACCGATGCGACTTCGCGCCGGATCATCGCCGAGAATGTCGCACCGCTGTTCCAGCAGAACCGGTTCGCCGACGGCATCAACGCCGGTGTCGATCGCATCATCGAAGTGGTCGGAACCGGGCAGCCGCTGCCGGCGCAGCGCGCACCGCCCCGGCAGGCGCCGGGGTTCGATTTCGGCACGCTGCTCGTGCTGCTGTTCGTCGGCGTGCCGATTCTTGGCGGCATCCTGTCGCGCATCTTCGGCCGCATGCTGGGATCGACCGTCGGCGCCGGTGTCGTGGGCGTGGGCGCGTGGATCGTCGCGAGCTCGATCGCCATCGCGATCGGCGCGGGACTGGTCGCCTTCTTCGTGATGCTGGTGTTCAGCGCAGGCGGCGGCATCGGCCGGCGCGGAGGCGTCTGGATTCCCACCGGCGGCTGGGGCGGCGGCGGACTGGGCGGTGGAGGCGGCTTCAGTGGCGGCGGCGGGTTCTCCGGTGGCGGCGGCAGCTTCGGCGGCGGCGGCGCGTCGGGAGGGTGGTAACGGAGGCACGATGCCCTATCGACGACCGCATCGACTGCTGCGCCATGTCGTGACCGATCATCTGTCGGTGGCGCGGGCTTTCACACCTGCGGTGCTCGACGAGATCGAGCGCGCGATCGTCGCCGGCGAGCGTACGCATCGCGGCCAGGTGTGCTTCGCGGTCGAGGGCGCGCTGCCGCCGCTGCGCGTGCTGCGCAAGCTGACGCCGCGCGAGCGCGCGCTCGAGGTATTCGGATTGCTGCGCGTATGGGATACCGAGGAGAACGCCGGCGTGCTGATTTATCTGCTGCTCGCCGACCGCGACGTGGAGATCATCGCCGACCGCGGCATCGACCGGCGCGTCGACCAGGCGGAGTGGCAGGCGATCTGCGCGCGGATGGAAGCCGCGTTCGCGAAGTCGCGTTACGCCGAAGGCGTCGTGGCCGGCGTGACCGAGATCTCGGCGCTTCTCGCGCGCCATTTCCCGCGCACAGCCGGCGCGGCGAACGAGCTGCCCGATCGCCCGGTCGTTCTCTGAACGCGCCACTCACGCTCGCGAACATCCACCGCTTGCTCGCATAGCACGCGGGTGATGCGTGCCCGGTGCTCGAATTCGTCCTCATGTGCACAGGACGCGGGCCATGCGTGTCCGGGTCTCCGCGTCGTAAACGCCGGGCCCCGTAGGCCGACGTCAACGACTTGGAGCGCGCGCCGCACGCTGACGGCTGCCAAGGCGAACCAAAGCGATTCGCCGAGGAAATCGAGCCTGCGTGCCGGCGAGGATCAGTGCTTCTCGGTGCCGATCAAGTGCAGCGAATCGAACTCCCGCTGATTCGCGCGATGGCGCCACATCACGAGCAGCATCGTGCCCGTCAC
>DATEIQ010000073.1:0-3201 GCA_035278845.1 Casimicrobiaceae bacterium
ATTCTCGCGCTCGACTTCGTGCTTACCGTCTTCATGTTCCGCGGCATAGGCGTATGAACCGCTCGACAATCGACTTGTGGGTCGGCATCTTCGTCGTCATCGGCATCGCTGCGATCGGCTTCCTGTCGCTCAAGGTCGGCAATCTGACGTCCGTGAGCAGCGCACCGGGCTACCATCTCGAGGCCTCGTTCGACAACATCGGCGGCCTCAAGATGCGCGCGCCGATCAAGGCGGCGGGTGTCGTCGTCGGCCGCGTCGAACGGATCGATCTCGATCCGCAAACCTATCAGGCGCGCGTGACGATGAAGATCGACCGCGGCTATCAGTTCACGCGCGACACGATCGCGTCCATCCTGACGTCGGGATTGCTCGGCGAGGTGTACATCGGCCTCGACGTGGGCGGCGACACGCAGATGCTCGCCGACGGGGGCAAGATTGCCAAGACGCAATCGGCGATCGTCCTCGAGAAGCTGATCGGGCAGTTCATGTTCGACAAGGCGGCGGGCCCGCCGGCGCCGATGTCCGACGGCGCGGCTCCCGGCACCGCGAAGCCGGCAGCCGCAGCCTCCGTCGCGGGCAGCGCGACGAAATGACGGGAGAACGGGGATGAACGTGCAACCATCGTTGCGCCGCATCGTCGCGGCTGTCGCGTCGGCCGCACTGCTTGCCGGATGCGCCGCCACGCCGACGCGCGACGCGCCGTCGCCCGACGATCCGTTCGAGCCGATGAACCGCGTCTCGTACAGCGTGCACGAAGTCGTCGACGGCCACTTCGTCAAGCCGATGGTGCAGGCGTACGTCGATTACACGCCGCAGTTCATCCAGCTCGGCATCCGGAACTTCTTCGGCAACGTCGACGATTTCTTCTCGTTCATCAACGCGGTGCTGCAGGGCAAGCCGGACAAGGCCGGGCACAGCCTTGGCCGCGTCATCACGAATACCGGGTTCGGAATCTTCGGCATCGTCGACGTCGCGTCGGGCGCGATACCGAAGAGCGACGAGGACTTCGGGCAGACGTTCGGCGTCTGGGGCATTCCGCAGGGGCCGTACCTGTTCATTCCCGTCCTCGGGCCGACGACGTTCCGCGACGGCACCGGCTGGATCATCCGCGGCTTCACGACGCCGGTCGGCTACATCCCCGACGTGCCGCTGCGCAACACGCTGTGGGGGATCGGGGCGGTGGATCTGCGCGCGCAGGCGCTGCAGGCGGAGTCCATCGTCGGCCAGGCGGCGCTCGATCCGTACACGTTCATCCGCCGCGCGTATCTGCAGCGGCGCCAATATCTCGTATACGACGGCCAGCCGCCGCCCGAGAAGGAAGACGAATGATGTATTCCGGGTATCGGATGACTTCGATGGCGCGTGTCGCTGCACGCACACGCGCTGGGCACTGGCTGCTCGTTTTGCTGTCTTCGTTTCTGCTGGCGGCACCGGCGCTGGCGCAGGAGGCCCCCGACGCATTGGTCAAGCGCGTGTCGCAGGAAGCGCTCACGATCATCAAGTCGGATCCCAAGGTACAGGCCGGCGACCAGGCGCGCATTCGCGAGCTGATCGAAACGAAGCTCACGCCGTACTTCGACATCGACCGGATGACCGCGCTCGCGGCCGGGCGCGCGTATCGCAGCGCGACGCCGGAGCAGAAGAAGCGCCTTGCCGAGGAGTTCAAGACGCTGCTGATCCGCACGTACTCGACGGCGCTCAACCAGTATCGCGACCAGACGCTCGACTACAAGCCGCTGCGCGCCGATCCGAACGCAGCAGACGTCACCGTGCGCACCGAGGTGATTCGGCCGGGGCAGCCGCCGGTCTCGATCGACTACAGCATGGGCAAGACGCCGAACGGCTGGAAGGCCTACGACGTGATCGTCGGCGGTGTTTCGCTCGTGACCAACTATCGCGACGAATTCACGCGCGAGGTGCAGGCGGGCGGCATCGACGGATTGATCAAGGCGCTCGCGGCCAAGAACGGCGGGGGCGCGGCCAAGTGACCGACGGCAACGGCGGCGAAGATGCCGTCGCGACCGGCGGCTTTTCAGCGTCGAACGACGGCTGGCTGTTCGCGGGCGCGCTGACGCTCGACGACGCGGCCGGGGTTCTCGAGGCATCGCAGGCGTTGCCGCTGCCGGTCAGCGGCGTCGTCGATTTCAGCGGCCTGATGCACGCGGATTCGGCCGCGCTCGCCGTGATGATCGCGCTGAAGCGCCGCGGCACGGAAGAAGGCCGGACGCTGGCCATCCGCAACATCCCACCGTCGCTGCGCTCGCTCGCCGCCGTGTACGGCATCGACGATCTGCTCGACTAGATTCCGCGTTCGCTCCAAAGCGCCAGCAAGCTCAAGGACGTGCCGGTGCACGCCGTCGAAGCCGTCGCCATCGCCCGCCGTTTCGGCGCCTTGCAGGCGCTTGCGGGTGTCGATCTAGTCGTTCGGCAAGGCGAGTTCTTCGGCCTGCTTGGTCCGAACGGTGCCGGCAAGACGACGCTGATCTCGATTCTGGCCGGTCTCACGCGCGCCGACCGCGGCACGGCGCGAATCCTCGGCCACGATGTCGTCACCGACTATCGCGCCGCGCGGCGCGCGCTCGGCGTCGTGCCGCAGGAACTCGTGTTCGATCCGTTCTTCACCGTGCGCGAGACGCTGCGCATCCAGTCAGGCTATTTCGGGCTTCGTCACAACGACGCCTGGATCGACGAGCTCCTGCACCACCTCGACCTCGCGACGAAGGCCGACGCCAACATGCGGTCGCTGTCGGGCGGCATGAAACGGCGCGTGCTCGTCGGCCAGGCGCTCGTTCACAAGCCGCCGGTCATCGTGCTCGACGAGCCGACGGCGGGCGTCGATGTCGAACTGCGACAAAGCCTGTGGGCCTTCATTCGCAAGCTGAACCGCGACGGTCACACGATCATCCTCACGACCCATTATCTGGAGGAAGCCGAAGCGCTCTGCGGCCGCATCGCCATGCTGAAGGCGGGGCGCATCGTCGCGCTCGACACGACGCAGAACCTGCTGTCGCGCTTCGCAGGGCTCACAGTGCGGCTGTGCGCCGCGCGGCTGCCGGACGCGTGGCGTCCGCGGCTGTTGCGCGAGGAAGGGCGCATTCGCTATCTCGGGCTCGCGGACTACGGCGAGCTCGAGCAGCTGCTCGCGACGCTGCGCGAGGCGGGCATCGCCATCGAAGAGCTCGCGCTTGCCGAGACAGATCT
>DATEIQ010000074.1:0-3784 GCA_035278845.1 Casimicrobiaceae bacterium
GCTCGGCAACGGCGGCACCGCGCTCACGTACTCGTACGAGACGGGTGGCGAGCCGACGGGAATCACGTCGCTGCTCGACGAGCTCGACCGCGCCGGCGTCCGGTTCCGCGACCTGTCGACGACGCAGAGCTCGCTCGAGGACATCTTCGTGAGCCTTGTGAGGGAAGGCCGATGAACGTGCACGCAATTCGCGCGATCTACGGCTTCGAGATGGCGCGCACGCGCCGCACGCTGATGCAGAGCATCGTGTCGCCGGTGCTGTCGACGTCGCTGTACTTCGTCGTCTTCGGTGCAGCCATCGGCGGACGCATCCAGGAGATCGGCGGCATCGGCTACGGCTCGTTCATCGTGCCGGGGCTCATCATGCTGTCGCTTCTGACGCAGAGCATCGCGAACGCGTCTTTCGGCATCTATTTTCCGCGGTTCACGGGCACGATCTACGAGCTGCTGTCGGCACCGGTTTCCTATTTCGAGATCGTCGTGAGCTACGTCGGCGCAGCCGCGACCAAGTCGATCATCCTGGGCCTCATCATCCTGGCGACCGCCACGCTGTTCGTGCCGCTGCACATCGAGCACCCGGTCTGGATGCTGCTGTTCCTCCTGCTCACGTCGGTGACGTTCAGCCTGCTCGGCTTCATCATCGGCATCTGGGCCGACGGGTTCGAGAAGCTCCAGCTCGTGCCGCTTTTGATCGTCACGCCGCTCACGTTCCTGGGAGGCAGCTTTTATTCGATCGACATGCTTCCGCCGTTCTGGCAGAAGGTGACGCTTTTCAACCCGGTCGTCTACCTGATCAGCGGCTTCCGCTGGAGTTTCTTCGGTCTTGCCGACGTGGCCGTATGGGTCAGCATGACGATGACGGTCGTGTTCATGGCGATATGCCTCGCGATCGTCGCGTGGATTTTCAAGACCGGTTACCGGCTCAAGACGTAAGGTACCGACAGGCTCTCGATGAGCGACGCCGTCGCGCAGAACCGCCTCGACCGTCCGGTGCTGCGCGGACGCGACCACGTTCTTGGTCCCGACGACGCGCCGTTCACGCTGGTCGAGTACGGCAGCTACGGCTGTCCCTACTGCCGCGCCGCCAACGAAGAGGTCGTGCATCTGCGTGACCGCTACGGCGACCGGCTGCGTTACGTCTTTCGCCAGCGGCCGATCACCGGCAGCGATCTCGCGCGGCGGGCTGCGGAGATCGCGGAAACGGCGCCCGGCGACGATGCCTTCTGGCGCGCGCATGTCGAGCTGATGTCGCGTTCGCGCGACCTGACGGAGGACGACCTGCGGGCCGTCGTCGAAGACGTCGCGCTGCCGCACGACGCGGAAGCGCGGGCGCGCGCAAAGGCACGCGTCGACGAGGATGTCGCGAGCGCGCGGCAAAGCGGCGTGCGCATGACGCCGACGTTCTTTGTCAACGGCCGCCGCTACGATGGCGCTTGGGACGACGTCTCGCTGTCCGAGGCGATGCTGGGATCGCTCGGCCATCGCGTGCATTCGGCCGCCGTCGATTTCGCGAGCTGGGCCCCCGCGACGGGGCTGCTGCTGGTACTGATGTCGGTGCTCGCGGTGGTGATCGTCAATTCGCCGCTCGCCGACGAATTTCTCGCGGCGTGGCAGACGGAATTTGGCGTCACGGGCGGCACGTCCGCGTTCCGCATGCCGCTGATCCAATGGATCGACGACGCGCTGCTCGCGATTTTCTTTCTGGTCGTCGGCCTCGAAATCAAGCGCGAATTTACGGTTGGCCGCCTCGCGAGTTTTCGTTCGGCCGCGTTTCCCGCTGCGGCTGCGTTCGGCGGCATGGCAGTGCCCGCGGCACTGTACGCGCTGGTGATACCGTCGGGACCCTGGGCGCATGGCTGGGGCGTGCCGATGCCGACCGACACCGCGTTCGCGGTGGCGCTCGTCGTCATGCTCGGCAGGCGCGTGCCGGTGGAACTGCGCGTCTTCCTCACCGCCGCCTCGATCGTCGACGACCTCGGCACGATCGCCGTCGTCGCGCTGTTCTACTCGAGCCGACTCGAATGGTCGTATCTGCTCGGCGCTGCGGCGATCGTTGGTGTGCTCGTGCTGCTCAACCGCAGCGGCATCTACCGCGCGATGCCGTACGGACTGCTCGGCTGCGCGCTATGGTTCTGCCTGCACGCCGGCGGCGTGCACGCGACGCTCGCCGGCGTTCTGCTGGCGCTGGTCGTACCGACACGCCCGCCGCCCAACCTGCGTGCGTTGCGAGCGCAGGCGGACACGATCCTCGCCGCCGAAATGCACCGCGAGAAGGAGGCGCTTCGCTACGGTCCTTCCGAGCCCTCGCTGCGCGCGCTCGATGCGATTCACGACCGGCTCGAATCCCCGGCCAATCGCACGCTGCGCTTCATCGAGCCGTGGTCGAGCTTCGTCGTGTTGCCGCTGTTTGCGCTCGCGAATGCCGGCGTCGTGATCGCGGCGGACGTCATGCAAGGTCACGCGCAACTGATGCTCGCGATCGCGCTCGGGCTCGTCGTCGGCAAGCCGCTCGGATTGGTTGGCGGATGCCTGCTTGCCGTGCGCCTCGGCATCGCGACCAAGCCCGACGCCTACACGTGGCGCCAGCTCGCGGGCGCCGGCGCGCTCGCCGGCGTCGGCTTCACGATGTCGCTGTTCATCGCCGGCCAGGCGTTTCCTGCGGCGGCCGATTTCGCGGCGGCGAAGATCGCCGTGTTCGCGGCATCGATCGTCTCCGCGCTGATCGGCGTGGCCATACTGTGGCGGTCGCCGATTGCGCGCGACGAACCGCAAGAATCGGCGGCCGGCACCCCCCTGTAGCGCAACGAAGCGCGAAGGGCCGCCACGAGCGCGGGGGACCATTCAAGCCGTGCGTTATTTGCGCGCGAAAAAGTTGACCGAATGCACGCGCAAGTCGCGGGCGACCTTGGCCTCGGCCGACGTGTCGCGAAAGCAGTCGAAGCGCTCGACGATACGAGGCGCCGACAGTCCGGCCGCGATGGCGACTTCGGCGAGCTCCTGCTCGGGCAACGCGCCCGCGACGCACGCGGCCCACAGGTCGGGGTCGTCGCGCACTTCCGCCTTCAGCTCCCGCTGCACGATCACGTCGGCGAGGTAGAGCCGCCCGCCGGGTCGCAACACGCGCTGAATCTCGCGGAAAACGACGAGCTTGTCCGGCGCCAGGTTGACGACGCCGTTGGAAATCACGACGTCGACGCTTTCGTCCTCGACCGGCAGCACCTCGAAAAATCCCGGCCGGATGTCGACCCGCGCGCCGAGACCCGCCTGCTCTGCCGCCGATCGGGCGGCGTTGCACATCGCGGGCGTCATGTCGACGCCGATCGCGTGTCCGGCTGGACCGGTGCGCCGGGCCGCAAGCAGCACGTCCATGCCGCCGCCGCACGCGTGGTCGAGCACGGTCTCGCCACTTGCGATCGGACCGATCCGCAACGGATTGCCGACGCCCGCGAAGCGCGCCGTGCACGATGCGGGCAGGAACTCGAGCTCGGCCTCGTCGTAGTGCAGGAAGTCGACGGCGTAACGCAGGCCGCGATGAAAGTGGAACTCGCCGTCAGGATCGCGCGCGACGCGTTCGTAGGTCGCGCGAACCTGGGTGCGCATTCGTTCGACGTCGAAGCCGACGGGACACGCAAAGGCCATGATGGATCCTCGTGTTGGATGAACATCGTCAGGCGGCGATCGGCGCAAGCGCGGCGCCGATGCGCTCGTGCTGCGCCTGCGTGATCAAGCCGACGAGCAGGTCGCGAAAGCGCGGCTCCTGCGCGCCGGACAGGATGTACTGCCA
>DATEIQ010000075.1:0-3370 GCA_035278845.1 Casimicrobiaceae bacterium
GGCAAAACCCGAACGCCGGGCCGAAAGCTTGGCCGCCTTGACGAGAAACGCCACCGCGTTGTCGACGTCGTTGGCGGCCTGGAAGTGGTGCGCGACCAGCTCGGGCTGCGCGTCGGCGGTCTCCGGGAACTCCTCGACCAGCACCTGCGCGACGCGCGCGTGCAACACCGCCTGCTTCTTCCTGAGCAGATTCGCGTATGCCGCATCGCGCACCAGCGCGTGCTTGAACGCGTAGCCTAAAACGGCCGACGAGCGACGGCTGACGAGCAATCCGGCATCGACGAGGCGGTACAGCTCTTCGCGCAGATCGTCCTCGGGCATGTTGGCCGTCCGGGCGAGCAATTCATAGGAGAATTCGCGGCCGATCACGGACGCGATCTCCGCCACCGTCTTCGCCGAGCCCAGACGGTCGAGGCGCGACATCAGCGAATCGTTCAGCGTCGCCGGAATCGTGACGGCGAGTCCTGGATTCGACGCATCGCCGTCCGCGGCAGACGCGCTCGCGCTTTCCAGTACGTCGCGTGTCAAATCCTCGATGAACAACGGCAGGCCGTCGGTCTTGTCAGCGATCTGATCGACCATCGAATCGGGAATGGCCTTCCCCTCGCACAGCAGGCCGATCATCGCGATGGAATCGCTCCGCTCGAGCGGAGCGAGCGCGATCGCGTGCAGGTGGGCGTTCGCGTCCCAGTGCGCCTGGAACTCGGTGCGCGCGGTGAAAAGCGCGAGCACCGGCAGCGTACGCAGCCGATCGATCAGGATACCGACCAGCTCGTCGGACGACGGGTCGATCCAGTGGAGATCCTCGACTACGAGCAGCACGGGACTGCGCCCAGCGTAGATCGCAAGAAGCTCCATCAGCTCGTGAAACAGCCGCTGCTTTTGCCGTTGCAACGACATGCCCAGGGGCGGATAGCGCCCTTCGTAGCGAACGGAAAGCAGATCCGCGAGCAGGCGCACGGTCTCCGTGCGATTGGGCATCGCTTCCGGTACGAGACGCTCGACCTTCGCGAGCTTTGCGTCGTCGCCGTCTTCCGCCGTGATGCCGGCCGCGAGCGTCAGTTGCCGAACCAGCGGGGCGAGCGGACTGCCTTGCAAGTTCGGCGTGCAGTGATACCAAAGCCGCAGGCAGCGGCGGTCCACGATGCGCTTCGCGAGTACCTGCGCGAGGCGTGATTTGCCGACGCCGGGTTCCGACGAAAGGAGCACGGCCTGTCCACGACCCGCACGTGCGTCCTGCCACAAACGTTCGAGCGCCTCGACCTCGCCCCGGCGGTCGACGAGCGGCGTCAACTCGGCGGCGCGCAGCGCGTGAAAGCGGCTGCGATTACGGCGCTCGCCGATCACCTGCCACGCGGGCACCGGCTGATCGAATCCCTTGAGCGCCTGCGGCCCGAGATCGCGATATTCGAACAGTCCGCGCGTCAAGCGCCGCGTCTGCTCGGCGACCACGACCATGCCCGGCTCGGCCAATGCCTCGAGGCGGGCCGCCAGATTCAGCGCGCTGCCGATGGCGGAAAGCTCTTCGCCCGCCTGCGGCAGGTTGCCCACGACGACGAGACCCGTCGCGATCCCGATGTGAACGCGCAAGTCGGCTGCGCCGATTGCCTGCCATTGCGTATCGGCAATGGCAAGCGCCGCACGGATGGCGCGCTCGGCGTCGTTCTCGTGTGCGCGTGGATAGCCGAAGTACGCGAGCACCGCGTCGCCGATCTGCCGCGCGACGATGCCGCCGTGCGCCGTGACGACATCGGCACAGCGCTGGCGGTAGGCCTGGATGACGTCGGCGAGCTCTTCCGGATCGAGCCGCAGCGACAGCGCCGTCGACGCAACCATGTCGCACAGCATCACGGTGAGCTGGCGACGCTCGGCAGGCCGGATGTCGGTCATGGAATCGTCCGGAGCCGCAGGTTGAAATGGTCGTAGACGTACGGAATCCGTGACGGCTCGATCGCGGGACCTGCAAGCTCGAAGTGGGAATCGCGAAGCAACGCGGCGAGCGTCGCCTTCAGAACGAACATCACCAGCGAGCGGCCGGCGCAGCCCTGGCGGTGAGCGCTGAAGACATAGACGTCGGGAAACTCGGCGCCGACCGCGGCCTCGGGCGAGAACCGGTCCGCATGGATCCCGAATATCTGCGGATCGCGATGATGAAAGCCGGCATGGATCAGCAGCTGCCGACCGGCCTCGACCCGTATGACGTCCCGCAGCGCGAAAGAATGCGTCGCACGGCGCATCAGCAAGGGCACCGGCGTCCAAAGTCGCAGCTGCTCCATGATGCACGCCTCGAGATAGTGCAGGCGGTCGATCGCCTGCCCGGTCGCGCCACCTGCGGTGCGAATTTCCTCGCGAACGCGTTGCTGCACATCGGGATGCGCGGCGATCAGCGCGAGCGTGCGCGCGACGTGCAGCTCGACCGCGTCCTTCAGTACGAAGAGCCAGAATCCGACCTGCGCCGGCACGCGCGTCATCGCCGTAGTGCTGCCGTTCTCGACCAGTGTGGCGCTGTCGCGCAGCAGGCAGGCCGCAGGCCCCGATGCATTGGCGTTGGCGAGATCGCGCTCGACGCGGTCGTAGAACGTCGCGAAAGACGCCTGCTGGCGCACGAGAAAATTGCTGCGGCTGGCCATTCGCGCCAGTTCCGCACTCAGTTCAGGGCTTACGCGTTGCGCGCCGCGAATGACCTGCTGCGAGATGCGTTCACCGAGCGCCTGGAAATCGGGCCAGCGCAACTCGCGGGAACCCGCACCTGTCAGGCTTGCAGCTTCCCGCCGGGCGATTTCGCCAAACGTTTCGTAATGACGGTGCGGCCGTCCGAGGTTCAGCGCGGTTTCGTTGAACGGACGGCGCGCGCGCCATTCGTCGCCGCTCGAGATGACGAGCGAGTCGGGAACGAAACGCGACAGCGCGGCCTTCTTGAGAAAGGGATCGGCAGCGTTCGCATCCGAGCGCAGAATCGCTTCGATCGATTCCGGCGCGAGCACCAGCAGCGTTCGACCGACCGGAAACCAGCACCACAGGTGGTCGCATCGATACCTGTCGCGCAGCGCGGCGAGCAGGCGCATACCGGCGCGACCACCGCCGCGCCTCGCGAACCACGGCAGGAATCCGCGATTCGGCGCAACGAATCCGAGGAAAAACGCCGGGATGGCCACGTGCCATTGCAGGCGCAGCGTGTCCCACCAGGAAAGCGTCCTGACTTCGACAGCCATCGAACCCTCCCTCCCTGCGGGATTGGCATGGCTCGGCTTACGCGATCGTAACGCGGAACGGCCTTGAAGACGACGGTTCGACAGTCCATACTCCACCGGCCATTCCACGCGCAGGGAGGCATTCCGATGGGAAACGGATCGCCCGCCCGGCCCAAACC
>DATEIQ010000076.1:0-2121 GCA_035278845.1 Casimicrobiaceae bacterium
TCGCGCGCTCGATGATGCTCGCGAGCTCGTCCCCGTCGAACAGCGGCAGCCCCTGCCCCGGATCGAACACGAACGGTATGCGGCGCGCGGCGAACTCCGCGGCGTGCTGCTTCATCCCTTCCTTGCCGTCCGGCGACACGATGCCGAGGCCGATGCCGGCGACGTCGTCGACGTGCACGACGTGCGAGCGATTCATCGCGCCCGGATGAAACGCGGTGATCTGGTTGTCGTCGTGGTCGGTGATGATGAACGCCTGCGCCGTGTACGCGTCGTCGATGACGCGCACGCCGTCGATCGCGATGCCGAGCGAGCGCAGGCGTTCACGATAGCTGCCGCCGTCGGTCCCCAGCGTGCCCATGACGACCGGTTCGCCGCCGAGCGCGTGCAGGTTATAGGCAATGTTGCCGGCGCAGCCGCCCCATTCGCGGCGCATGTCGCTGATCTGGAACGACACCGACAGCACGTGCGTCTGCTCGGGCAGGATGTGGCGCGCGAAACGATCGGGAAACACCATGATCGTGTCGAACGCAAGCGAGCCGCAGATGAGCGTGCGCATCGATCGAACGGGAGAGTGGCCGGCGCGAGAGTGTAGCGCACGGGGTCAGAGCAAAAAGTCGACTTATTGCTCTGACCCCGAAGTCGACTTGTTGCTCCGACCCCGAAGTCTCGACCCCGAAGTCACGCGGCAGCGGCGCCGTTCATCGCCTCGCGGCCGATTTCGCGCACGATGTACTGCTGGCGCCGCGACACGGGCAGCGATTCGTCGATCCCGTGCAGCAGCACTTCCCAATGCGCATCGCCGTCGTCGTTGGCGCGCCGCTCGAAGCCGCGGATGAAATCGCGCGCGACGAGGCAGTTTCGATGCACGCGAACGAAGCGCGCGCCGAACTCCTGCTCGAGCCGCGTCAGCGACTCTTCGAGCAGATACTCGCGCTGCGCGGTGCGGATCGTGATGTACTTGAGCTCCGCCTTCAGATACACGACCTCGTCGACGGGAACGAGCACGACACGCGACCGCTCCGTCACGGAGAGGAAGCGCCGCGCCGAGGCCGGCAGCTGGGTGAGCTTCTCCATCGTCATGGGCTTCAATCGGGGCACCTTCTGCAATGCCGCCAGCAAGCGCTGCACGCGGACCGGCTTGACGAGGTAGTCGACCGCATTGACCTCGAACGCAGCCAGCGCATGCTGGTGGAAAGCCGTCGTGAAGATCACGACCGGCGGACGAGGAAGCTTGAGCAAATGCCGGGCCAGCTCGATGCCGTCCATCCCCGGCATATGGATGTCCGTCAGGACGAGGTCCGCGGGTGCGCTGTGCAGGATGTCGAGCGCCTCGCGCCCGTGTTGCGCCTCGCCCACGATCGCGAGCGGCAGCACGGCCGCGCAATCGTCGAGGAGCTCGCGCAACCGATGCCGCGCGGGGCCTTCGTCGTCGACGATCAGGACGCGGAGGGGTGATTCAGCCATGGCTCGATCCTCGTGGCCGGCGTGCCGGGCAGCGGACGCTGCCCGCGCGACTGACGGCGCTTTTGCGTGCCGCCGTCCGCACGCCCGTCGTGTCGCGGCGAAGCCGTGCTGCCTTCGCCGGCCGTCGCGGGCTTGTGCGTGCGATACGGCATCCGGATATGCACCTCGTACGTGTCGCGCGTCACGCGCGATTCGAGGCTCGCCTCGGCGTCGAAGTGCAGCGCGAGGCGCTCGCGAATGTTGTCGAGCGCCATCCGGTTGCCCACCTGGTGGCGCGCGCCGTTCGCGACGTAAGGGTTCTTCAGGATCGCGTGCACTTCGTCGCGCGACAGGAAGATGTTGATCGACAGCACACCCTGCGTGGTCAGCGGCTCGATGCCGTGATAGACGGCATTCTCGAGCAGCGGCTGCAGCACGAGCGGCGGCACCAGCGCATCGCCCGGCATGCTCTTCACGTTCCAGTCGATGACGAGACGATCGCCGAGCCGCAGCTGCTCGAGGTCGAGATACTGGCGGCAAAGCTCGACTTCGTCGGCGAGCGGC
The DNA here is from genome assembly GCA_035278845.1 of Casimicrobiaceae bacterium. Classification (GTDB taxonomy): domain Bacteria; phylum Pseudomonadota; class Gammaproteobacteria; order Burkholderiales; family Casimicrobiaceae; genus VBCG01. The sequence continues at coordinate 2,008 of DATEIQ010000076.1, forward strand.
GCGAGCTCGCGGTTGTCGCGCATCAGCACGCGGAAGAGGTCGGCGAGGTCCTCGAGCGCGGCTTCGGCGCGCCGCGGCTCGCTGCGCATCAGCGACAGCACCGCCGTGATGCTG
>DATEIQ010000077.1:0-7576 GCA_035278845.1 Casimicrobiaceae bacterium
GTCTCAACGGAACCGCGCCGGCCGGCGTGCGTTTCGAAGTGCTGAATTTCGGCGTGGCCGCGTATTCGCTCACCAAGCAACTCGCGCAACTCGACGATCGCGTGCTGGCATTCGCGCCCGACGTCGTCGTGTTTACCGACAGCCCGCGCCTGCGCGAGCCGGTCGTCCAGCACATTGCGCAGGCGGTCGGTGCGGGCTTCGCGATCCCGTACCCCGCGCTTGCGAAGGCGGTCGCGGACACCGGGATCGCGCCGCTCGCCAATCGCGGCATTCCAGTGCCCTTCGACACGCTGCGCAGCGCGTTCAACCTGATCGGGATACCGACGCGGATGCCGTGGCACGAAGCGGAGCGACGGTTGCGCTACGCGTCACCCGAGCTGATCCGGGCGACGCTCGCCGAAATGAAGCGCATCACACGACAGCATGGCGCCGCACCCGTGTTTCTCTCGCTCGACATCGTCGAGGAGCCGCCGAAGGAGCCGCCGCCGGACGTGCAAAGCGCGCGCGATGCGGGCTTCGTCGTCTTCGACTTGCTGGACCTCTGGCGCGGGCGCGATTCGCAGTCGCTGCGCATCGCCGAATGGGATAATCATCCGAATGCCGAAGGCAATCGGCTGATCGCGGAGCGGCTTGCGGTACTTCTGCGGGAGAATCGCGCAGCACTCGGCCTTGCTTCCGCATTTCGCTGAAACGAAAGGAGTCGCATGGCGACGACGGACGAAATGCTGCAGGCGGTGAAGGCTTTCATCCTCGACGAGTTCCTGCCGGGAGAGCCTGCGGACAGTCTCACCGGCGACACGCCGCTGATCAGCGGCGGCATCCTCGACTCGATCGCCACGCTCAAGCTCGTCATGTTCCTCGAGGAAAAGTTCGGCGTCGTGCTCGCGGCGCACGAAGTGGACAAGCAATACCTCGACACGCTGGACGACATCGGGAAGCTGCTCGCCGCCAAGCAACGGTAATCGGTCATGAGACCGCAGGGCCGCCCCAGGGTCGAATTGCCCGGAAGCGCGTTAGCGCGACGGTTAGTCCAATGACGTCCTCGCTGCACGGACTTTTCGCCGCGGCCGCGACGCGCCACCCCGACCGCGTTGCCGTCGTGCTGCCCGGACGGGGCGAGATCACGTACGGCGCGCTCGACCGCTTGTCGAGCCGGCTGCGCGACCGCCTGCACGCGATGGGCGTGCGCCCCGGAGACCGCGTCGGCATCTACGTCGGCAAGTCGATCGACTCGGTCGCCGCGATTTGCGGCATTCTGAAATCCGGCGCCGCGTATGTTCCTGTCGATCCCACGGCGCCGCCCGCGCGCAACGCCTACATTCTCGATAACTGCCGTGTCGCCGCGCTGATCGTCGAAGCGCGCTTTCGCGCCGCGCTCGAAACCGAGCTCGGAGCGCTCGGCCCGCTGCCGCCCATGCTCGGCATCGATGCGGCCGGCACCGCAGACGCGCTCGCCGACGCGCTCGACGCCGCGGATCGCGAGGCGCCAGCGGTCGTTGTCGCGACGGCGACGAGCGAACCGGACGCGCTCGCCTACATCCTCTACACGTCGGGGTCGACCGGCAAGCCGAAGGGCGTGATGCTCTCGCACGAGAACGCCGTAAGCTTCGTCGACTGGTGCTCGGAAGTGTTCGAGCCGGGTCCCGAAGATCGCTTCTCGTCGCACGCGCCCTTCCATTTCGATCTTTCGATCCTCGACCTGCACGTCGCGCTGAAGCATGGCGCGTCGATCGTCCTGATTCCGGAGGAGCGGGGAAAGGATCCGCAGCATCTTGCGCAACTGATCGATGATTACCGGATCTCGATCTGGTATTCGGCACCTTCGATCCTTTCGCTGCTCGCGCAGTTCGGCGATCTGCATGGCCACGATTGTTCGTCTCTGCGCTACGTGCTGTTCGCAGGCGAAGTGTTTCCGGTCAAGCACCTGCGCACGCTGACGACGCTATTGCGCAAACCGCGCTTCTTCAATCTCTACGGGCCGACGGAGACCAACGTCTGCACGTACTACGAGGTGATGCCGCCTGTGCCCGAGGAGCGCACGGCGCCCTATCCGATCGGCATCGTGTGCTCGCATCTGCGCGGCAAGGTGATCGGCACCGAAGGCGAAGCGATTCGCGCCGGCGACGAAGGTGAGTTGTGCATCGCCGGCCGCGGCGTTATGCGGGGTTACTGGGAGCTTCCCGAGCAGACGGCGCGCGGCTTCATCGCCGATCCCGACGGCATCCGCTGGTATCGCACCGGCGACGTCGTCATCGAGGAGGCCGGAGGCGTTTACACCTACCGCGGCCGCCGCGACCGCATGGTGAAGCGGCGCGGCTATCGCGTCGAGCTCGGCGAGATCGAGGGGGGCCTCTACCAGCATCCGCGCGTGAAGGAGGTTGCGGTCGTCGCAACGCCGGACGAGGAAGCGGGCGTGCGCGTCACGGCGTTCCTGAGCGTGCGCGAAGGTGCGCCGCCGTCGCTCGTCGAGATGAAGCGGTTCGCAGCCGGGCGGCTGCCTCTGTACATGGTGCCCGACCGGTTCGTCTGGCTGCAAGCGTTGCCGAAGACTTCGACCGACAAGGTCGACTACCAGCAGCTCAAGGCGATGGCCCAGGACAAGGCCTGATGGATTTCGCGCTGTCCGACGAGCAACGCGCGCTGCGCGATACGGTGCTGCGCTTCGCCGAGCGCGAGCTCAACGCCGACGTCGTCGAGCGCGATCGCGCGCAGACATTCCGGCGCGACCTGTGGCAACAGTGCGCCGCGATCGGCCTGCAGGGTCTTCCGGTGCCCGAGCAATACGGCGGCGCTGCGCTCGACACCGTGTCGACCGCCATCGCGCTCGAAGCGTTCGGCAACGGCTGCCGCGACGGCGGTCTCGTATTCTCGCTGTGCGCGCACCTGCTGGCCTGCGTCGTCCCCGTCTGGAAGCACGGCAGCGACACGCAGAAGGACCGCTACCTGCGGGGCCTTTGTGATGGCACGCTGGTCGGCGCGCATGCCATCACCGAGCCCGGCTCGGGCTCCGACACGTTCAGCATGCGCACGCGCGCCGAGCGCGTCGGCGGGCAATGGCGGATCAACGGCACGAAGACGTTCGTCTCCAACGCGCCGGTCGCCGACGTCGCCGTGGTGTTCGCCGTCACCGACGCGCAGAAGGGCTTCACCGGCGGCATCACCGCGTTCTTGCTCGACCGCAAAGTCCACGGCTTCGCGACCGGCCAGAAGTTCGAGAAGATGGGCCTGCGCACGTCGCCGGTGGGCGAGGTCGTGCTGGACAATGTCGTCGCGGACGACGACGCGGTGCTCGGCAGCGTCGGTGGGGGATCGGCCGTCTTCGGCACGGCGATGGACTGGGAGCGGACGCTGCTCGTCGCGACCCACGTCGGCGAAATCGAGCGGCTGCTCACGACGACGATCGACTACGCGCGCACGCGGACCCAGTTCGGGCAGAAGATCGCGAAATTCCAGGCGCTCGGGCACGCGGTCGCCGACATGAAGGTGCAGCTCGAGGCCGCGCGCTTGCTCGTCCACCGCGCCGCGTGGCGGCTCGGGCAGTCGCGCGGCGTCACCCTCGACGCGTCGATCGCCAAGCTGTTCGTCAGCGAGACGCTCGTCGCCACCGCGCTCAAGGCGGTGCAACTGCACGGCGGGTACGGCTTCATGGTCGAGTACGAGGTCGAGCGCGCGCTGCGCGACGCGATCGGCAGCACGATCTACTCGGGCACTTCCGAGATGCAGCGGAACATCATCGCCCGCTGGCTCGGCCTGCTCTGAGCAAAAGATCGGCGCCGCCGCGGCCTCGCTCAGCGCTCGTCGTACTCGTCGCGGCGCCGCCACCAGAGGTCCGGCTCGTTGCGACCCTTGGGTGCGCGGTCGAGCCACGGGTACATGCCCCACAGGACGTCGAGCCCGCGTGCGTACGTCGAATACGTGTGATAGACGACGCCGTCCTCGAGGGCGAACGCGCTCATGCCCGGCCGCTCGCGCGTGTACGTCGAGGCATCCGTTCCGCTCATCGTCGCGAACGTGACGACGGCGCCGCTTTTCGGCTCCTCGCGCCACGCGCCTTCGCGCCGGAAGTTGTACTCGATTCCGTCTCGCTGTTCCGCCTCGGTGAACGAGGCATCGAAATCGGCGTTGAAATCGCTGCCGAACGACGAGGCCCAGGGAAACGTCCAGCCCAGCCGCCGCTTGTACGCCACGAGCTTCGCGAGGGGGGCGCGCGACACCGCCCACAGCATCACGTCGTGATGGGCGAGGTGCACGGCGAAGCCGTTGAAGCCGTCCGCGATCGCCGAGCAGGACGGACAGCCCGCCTTGTAGTCCGGCCCGAACATGAAGTGATAGACGAGGAGTTGCGAACGTCCGCGGAAGAGATCCGCCAGCGAGGCGCTCCCGTCGTCGGTCTCGAACCGATAGGGCTTGTCGATCCGCACCCATGGCAGCGCTTGCCGCCGCCGCGCGAGCTCGTCGCTGCGCCGCGTGAGATCCTTCTCCGCTGCGAGCAGCGCAAGCCGCGCCGCCTGCCATTCTTCACGTGTTCCAGTCGTGTGTGTCGTCATCGTGGTGGTCTCCTTGCGGTGTCTCGCGCCGTCCCTTTCGTCATGGGTACGGCACCTCGATGCGCCACATTAAGCGACGGACACCGATCAAGGGGAGTGACAAGTGTGGCGCGATTTCGTACCTGTTCGCGCCATCGGCGTGCACGCCCCGCAAGAAGCGCCGGATGGACTCGCTGATCACGGCCGCCGCGCGCGCGCTCGCGCGGGGCGACGCCCTCGGCGCACTGAACCGGGTCGCTCTGCGCAACGACGCACCGGCGCTCGCGTTGCGCGGCATCGCGATGGCGCAGCTCGGCGATCTCGCCCGGGCACGAGCGCTCGTGCGAAGCGCGGCACGCGCGTTCGGCTCGAGGGAAACGGTAGCGCGCGCACGTTGTGTCGTCGCGGACGCCGAGATCGCGCTCGCCGCGCGTGATCTGCGCTGGCCGGCGAAGACGCTCGACGTCGCGCGGGCAACGCTGGAAGCGAACGGCGACCGCGTGAACGCCGCGCATGCGCGGTACCTGGACGTGCGGCGGCTGCTCCTGACGGGACGGCTCGACGACGCCGAGCGCGCGCTCGCCCAACTGGACGTCGCGCCGCTACCGCCCGCGGCGAAAGCCACGCACGCGCTGGTCGTGGCGTGGATCGCGATGCGCCGCCTGCACACGAAGGCGGCACGCGCGGCGCTCGTGCGGGCTGGGCGGGCCGCACGTGACGCAGGCATACCGGCGCTGACGGCGGAAATCCGGAACGCATCGGGAGCGCTGACCACGCCGATGGCACGCCTGATTGCACGCGGGAACGAACGACCGCTGCGACTCGCCGAAGTCGAAGCGTTGCTCTCGTCGCAAGCCCTCGTCGTGGACGCGTGCAGGCACGCCGTGCGGCAGGGAAAAGACGTCGTCCCGCTCGCAACGCGTCCGGTATTGTTCACGCTCGCACGCGCGCTGGCCGAGGCGTGGCCTGCGGATGTGCCGCGCGCCACGCTCATCGCGCGCGCATTCCGGTCGAAGTTCGCCGATGAATCGCATCGAGCGCGGCTGCGCGTCGAATTGGGCCGGCTCCGCGCGGTGCTGCGGACGCTGGCCGACGTCCGTGCCACGCCACGCGGGTTTGTGCTCGCTCCGCGCCATGCGCGCGACGTCGTCGTGCTGGCGCGGCCCGTCGACGAGAAGCACGCGGCGGTGCTCGCGCTGCTCGCCGACGGCGAGTCATGGTCGAGCTCGGCGCTTGCGATCGCGCTTGGCGCGAGCCAGCGCAATGTCCAGCGCGGGCTCGACGAGCTCGCGGCTTCGGGCAAGGTGCAGTCGCTCGGTCGCGGCCGCGCACGCCGTTGGATGACCGTGCCGGTGCCCGGATTCACGACGACGTTGTTACTCCCGATGCCGCTGCCGATCGACTAGGATGCAGGCATGAAGCAGGCTGCAGCCATGAAGCGATCGGCCGCCGAAGTCGTGCGCGAGTACGGACCCTTCGACGGCGCCGGCCACGTGCATGGCCTCACGTACGATGGCCTCCACATCTGGTTTGCATCGGGAGACAGTCTGAACGCCCTCGATCCGGCGAGCGGAACGATCGTGCGCTCGCTCGCCGTCGCCGCGCATGCGGGGACCGCCTTCGACGGCCGGCATCTGTACCAGATCGCCGAGGACCGCATTCAGAAGATCGATCCGCAATCGGGTCGCGTGCTCGCGACGATCCCGGCGCCTGGCGGCGGCGGTGACTCGGGCCTCGCCTGGGCCGAAGGATCGCTCTGGGTAGGGGAGTATCGTGCGCGGAAAATCCACCAGGTCGACCCGAAAACGGGTGCAATCCTCCGTACCATCGAGTCCAATCGCTTCGTCACCGGCGTGACATGGATCGATGCCGAGCTCTGGCACGGTACCTCGGAAGGCGACGAGAGCGATCTGCGGCGAATCGATCCGCAAACGGGCCAGGTTCTGGAGCGTCTCGACCTGCCGGCTGGCGTGGCCGTGTCCGGACTCGAGTCCGACGGCGGCGATTTGTTCTACTGCGGCGGTGGCAACAGCGGGAAGGTGAGGGCCGTGCGCCGGCCGAAGCGCCGCTCGATCGAACCCGCCGCGGAGAGCGACTAACCTTCGCCTTCCGCGAGCAGCGTCGCATTGCCGCCGGCCGCCGCAGTGTTGACCGACAGCGTCCGTTCGACGGCGAAGCGCGGCAGGTAGTTCGGCCCGCCAGCCTTCGGCCCGGTGCCCGACAATCCTTCGCCGCCGAAGGGTTGCATGCCGACGACGGCGCCGATCATGTTGCGATTGACGTAGACGTTGCCCACGCGAACGCGCGCGACGATGCGGTCCACCGTCGCATCGACGCGGCTGTGGATGCCGAGCGTCAAACCGTAGCCGAATGCGTTCACACGATCGATCAGCGCGTCGAGCGCGTCGGCGCGCCAGGTGACGACGTGCACGACGGGTCCGAAGATCTCCTGCGTCAGGCGCTCGATTCGGTCGAGCACGACGAGCGTTGGCGCGAAGAACGTGCCGTGCGCGCACGTCGGCGGCAGGGTCACGCGGTGGCGCACGAGACCGGCGGCCTGCATTTGCGCGATATGCGTCTCCAACGCATCGCGCGCGGCCGCGTCGATCACCGGCCCGACATCCGTCGCGAGATCACCGGGATCGCCGATGACGAGCTCGTCCATCGCGCCGGCGACGAGCTCGATCACACGCTCGGCGATGTCTTCCTGCACGCACAGCACGCGCAATGCCGAGCAGCGTTGGCCGGCGCTGTCGAACGCCGATTGCACGACGTCGGCGACCACCTGCTCCGCGAGCGCCGAGCTGTCGACGATCATCGCGTTCTGGCCGCCGGTTTCCGCGATCAGCGGCACGATCGGCGCACGCGCGGCCAGCGCCTGCGCGATCGCGCTGCCGACGCTCGTCGATCCGGTGAACGCGACGCCGGCGGTGCGCGGATCGGCGATCAGCCCGGCGCCGATTCCCGGGCCATCGCCCGGCAGGAGATGCAGCGCGTCGACTGGAACGCCCGCCTGGTGCAGCAGCCGCACCGCCGCCATGGCGATCAGC
>DATEIQ010000078.1:0-2824 GCA_035278845.1 Casimicrobiaceae bacterium
CGGGACCGAAGCCCTTCACCGACGCGACGATCATCCGCGGGTTCAGCTCCTGGATGCGCTCCCACGTGAAGCCCATCCGATCGAGCGCGCCGGGCGCGAAATTCTCGACCAGCACGTCGCATTGCTTGACGAGCCGCTCGAGCACCTCCTTGCCCTTCGGGTTCTTCGCGTCGACGGTGATCGACCGTTTGTTGTGGTTAAGCATCGTGAAATAGAGGCTGTCCACGTCGGGGATGTCGCGCAGCTGGCCGCGCGTGATGTCGCCCTCGCCGGCGCGCTCGACCTTGATGACGTCGGCGCCGAACCAGGCGAGCAGCTGCGTGCAGGTCGGCCCCGACTGCACGTGCGTGAAATCCAGAATCCTGACTCCGTCGAGCGCCTTCCCCATTGCCAGTCCCTCGTGTCGCGCGACTAAGGTATGTGATATACCAATATGTCGTCAATGTCCCTCGATGCATCCGCGCGCTCGAATCCGGCGCGCGGTGCGCGAGGCGTTCAGTTCGCCGGCTTCTTCGCCGTCGGATTGAGGTTCGTGATGCGGCCGCTTTCCGTGCCGCCGCCCTCGTCGATGACGGCGTTGATCAACGTCGGCCGCCGCGATCGGATTGCTTCCTCCATCGCCTTGCGCAACTCGTCGGGCGTTTTCACGTGCGCGCCGACGCCGCCGAACGCCTGCATCAGCATCTCGTAGCGGGCGTCCTTGACGAACACCAGCGGCGACGGGTCCTTGCCGCCCGCGAAGTTCTTCTCGTCGCCGCGGTACACGCCGTTGTTGTTCATGATGACGACGCAGACGGGCAGGTCGTAGCGGCAGATGGTCTCGGTCTCCATCCCCGAGAACCCGAACGCGCTGTCGCCCTCGACGGCGATCACCTGCTGCCCGGTCACGACAGCGGCCGCGACGCAGTAGCCCATCCCGATGCCCATGATCCCCCACGTGCCGACGTCGATGCGCTTGCGCGGCTTGTACATGTCGACGATCGAGCGCGTGAAGTCGAGCGCGTTGGCGCCCTCGTTGACCAGGATCGCGTCCGGATTCGCCTTTACGATGCCGCGCACGACGTTCAGCGCGCTCTGGAAGCTCATCGGCGACGGATTCTTCGCGAGCGTCTCCGCCATCTTCGCGACGTTCCTGTTCTTACGTTCCGCAATCGCGCCGAGCCATTCCGCCGGCGGCTTCGCCCAGTTGGAGCCGATGCCGGCGAGCAGCGCCGCCACGCACGAGCCGATGTCGCCGACGACCGGCGCATCGACGCGGACGTTGCTGTCGGCTTCCTGCGGCGAAATATCAACCTGGACGAACTTCTGCCCGCCCCACGCCTTCGGCGTCTTGCCGCCCCACGTCTTGCCCTTGCCGTGCGACAGCAGCCAGTTGAGCCGCGCCCCGATCAGCATTACGACGTCCGCCTCGGGCAGCACGTACGAGCGCGCCGCGGACGCGGACTGCTCGTGCGTGTCCGGCAGAAGTCCCTTCGCCATCGACATCGGGAGGTACGGGATGCCGGTCTTTTCGACCAGCGCACGGATATCGGCATCGGCCTGCGCGTACGCCGCGCCCTTGCCGAGGATGATCAGTGGCTTCTTCGCACCTTTCAGCAGATCGAGCGCACGCTTGACTGCGTCCTGCGCGGGGATCTGCCGCGGCGCCGGATCGACGACTTCGATCAGCGACTTGCGACCCGCCTCGGCGTCGATCGCCTGCGGAAACAGCTTCGCGGGCAAATCGAGGTAGACGCCGCCCGGCCGGCCCGAGACTGCGGCGCGAATCGCGCGCGCGACGCCGACGCCGATGTCCTCCGCGTGCAGCACGCGAAACGCCGCCTTCGCGAGCGGCTTGGCGATCGCGAGCTGATCCATCTCCTCGTAGTCGCCTTGCTGCAGGTCGACGACCTCGCGCTCGCTCGAGCCGCTGACCAGGATCATCGGGAAGCAGTTCGTCGTCGCGTGGGCGAGGGCCGTCAGGCCGTTCAGGAAGCCGGGCGCCGAGACCGTCAAACAGATGCCGGGCTTCTGCGTCAGGAAGCCGGCAACGGACGCGGCGTAGCCCGCGTTCTGTTCGTGCCGGAACGAGATGACGCGCATGCCGGCGGCCTGCGCCTTGCGCGTCAGATCGGTGATCGGAATGCCGGGCAGGCCGAAGATCGTGTCGATGCCATTGAGCTTCAGCGCCTCGATGACCAGGTGGAAGCCGTCGATTTCCTGCCGCGGCGCCGCGGTGGCGTCCGGCCGATCGGCGACCGCCTCGGACGTGGTTTGCTTGCGCGCTGCGATCGTGCTTTCCATGGGGTCTTCCTCCGTCGACTGGCGCGTTTGGGCGTCCGGCGCTTGGGATAAACGCCGGCGATTGCGAAGGTCGCGGGACCTCGCGCCTCGCGAGGTGTCTAAGGTATGTGATATACCACGCGCCGTCAATCGGTTATGATCCCCGTAGGTTATTCGAAGGCAGGCGCCGGCCAGGTCGGCGCTCCTCGGCTTCGAAGGAGAGGACAGGACCGGTGGCAACGATCCCGGCCGGAGCCGCCGCAGCGGCGATTCCGCTTGCGCTTCGTCCGCTGTCCGCCAACGTCAGCTTCCGCGACCAGGCGTATGCCGCGCTGAAGCAGGCGATCATGGACGCGGACATTTATTCGCACCCGCACGAGCTGCGGCTGGACGAGCGGCAGCTGTCGCGGTCGCTCGGCGTGTCGCGCACGCCGATCCGCGAGGCGATGACGCTGCTCGAGCAGGAGGGGTTCCTGCGGACGGTGCCGCGGCGGGGCATCTTCATCGTCCGCAAGACGAAGCGCCAGATCATCGAGATGATCGAGATGTGGGCGGCGCTCGA
>DATEIQ010000079.1:0-60383 GCA_035278845.1 Casimicrobiaceae bacterium
TTGCGTTCGCACGCGAAGGCCTGTTTCCACTGGCGCTCGGCGGTACGGCGGTCGGCACCGGACTCAATGCCCATCCGAGCTTTGGCGACAACGTGGCAGCCGCGATCGCACGCGAAACCGGCGAACCGTTCGTCGCTGCGCCGAACAAGTTTGCGGCGCTTTCCGCGCACGATGCGATCGTCAATGTCAGCTCGGCGTTGCGCACGCTGGCCGGTGCGCTGATGAAAATCGCCAACGACGTGCGCTGGCACGCCAGTGGACCGCGCGCGGGCTTGAGCGAGATCACGATACCCGACAACGAGCCCGGATCGTCGATCATGCCGGGCAAGATCAATCCGACGCAGTGCGAGGCGCTTACGATGGTAACCGTGCGCGTCTTCGGCAACGACGCGGCGGTGGCATTTGCGGGCAGCCAAGGCAATTTCCAGCTCAACGTCTACAAGCCGGTGATGCTGCACGGCGTGCTCGAATCGATCGACCTGCTCGCCGACGCGATGAGCTCGTTCGACGTTCGCTGCGCGCAGGGCATCGAGCCCAATTTCGACGCCATCCGCGCCAATGTCGAACGCTCGCTGATGCTCGTCACCGCGCTCAATCCCCACATCGGCTACGAGAATGCTGCGAAGATCGCGCTCACCGCGCACCGCGAAGGATCCAGCCTGCGGGAGGCAGCGTTGAAGCTCGGCCTCGTGTCCGCCGAGGATTTCGATCGCTGGGTCGATCCTGCCGCGATGACGCACCCTTCGACTTCGGGGTCAGAGCAATAGGTCGACTTCGGGGTCAGAGCAATAAGTCACGCGGCCAGTATTTTGACTTCGGCTGACAGGTCGTCGCGTGACTTATTGCTCTGACCCCGAAGTCAAGCGCGACTTATTGCTCTGACCCCGAAGTCCGGACCCCGAAGTCCGATCACACCGGCATGCGCATCGTTGCGCTGACCTTCGGCACCGAGCGTGAATCGCGGCCGATGATCGCGCTGTGTCGCGGCCGGCGCGACGCGGGGCACGACGTCATGCTGCTCGCCGAGCGCTCGGCCCACTCGTATGCCCAGTCGCTCGGCGTCGCCAACGGGATCGAGCGCGTCGAGCGCTTGGTCGGTTAGAATCGCGCTCCGCCCCATGGAGACGCAACCTTACGACCTGCTCGTCGTCGGCGGCGGCATCAACGGCGCTGGCATCGCGCGCGACGCCGCCGGGCGTGGCCTGTCGGTTCTGCTGGTCGAACAGGACGATCTCGCCGCGCACACGTCGTCGTGGAGTACCAAGCTGATCCACGGCGGGCTGCGCTACCTCGAGCACTACGAATTCCGTCTTGTCGGAGAAGCGCTCGCAGAGCGCGAAGTGCTGCTGCGTGCCGCGCCGCACATCATCGAGCCACTGCTCTTCGTGCTGCCGCACGAGCCGCACCTGCGGCCGGCGTGGATGATCCGCGCCGGACTGTTTCTGTACGACCGTCTCGGCGGTCGGATGACACTGCCCAAGTCGTTTGGCGTCAATTTCGACAGCACGCGCTACGGCGCCGGCCTCAAGCCGCGCTTCCACCGCGGTTTCGCGTACGCCGATGCGCGCGTCGACGATGCCCGTCTCGTCGTCTGCAATGCGCTCGACGCGCGGGAGCGCGGCGCCGACATTCGCGTGCGGACGCGCCTCGCCGCGGCACGCCGCGAGAACGGTCTGTGGCATGCGACGCTCGACACGCGCGACGGTGAGACACACGAAGTCACGGCGCGCGCTCTCGTCAACGCCGCGGGCCCGTGGGTGTGCGAGGTTCTCGACGACGTGAGCGACACGCCCACCAAGGCGCGTGTTCGGCACGTGAAGGGCAGCCACATCGTCGTGCCGCGCGTGCACGCCGAACCGCACGCATACATCCTGCAAAACGCCGACAACCGCATCGTCTTCATCATTCCATACCTGGAGCGCTACTCGCTGATCGGCACCACCGACGTACCGGTGCAAAGCTACGATCATCCCTCCATCAGCGAGGAGGAGACGTTCTATCTGCTGACGCTCGCCAACACGTACCTCGAGCGCCCGCTGGCCAACGACGACATCGTCTGGAGCTACAGCGGCGTGCGCCCTTTGTACGACGACGGCACCAGCGATCCGTCGGCCGTGACGCGGGATTACGTGCTCAAGGTCGATGGCGCGCGCAACGGCGCACGCGAGGCGCGTCCACCGGTGCTTTCGGTGTTCGGCGGCAAGATCACGACCTATCGCAAGCTGGCCGAGGCCGCGCTCGCCGACCTTGCGCGGTACTTTCCGCAGATGAAGCCCGCCTGGACGCACGACGGCGTACTGCCGGGCGGCGACCTGCCGGGCGCTGACCGCGACGCCTGGCATGCGGAGCTCACCCGCCTGTATCCGCAATTGCCGGCCGATCTGCTTCGCGATCTCGCGCATCGTCACGGCACGCGCGCGCCGCGCGTTCTCGGCGACGCGAAGACGCCCGCCGACATGGGCGAGGCGTTCGGCGCGGGCCTGACCGAGCGCGAGATCGATTACCTGCGGCGTGAGGAATGGGCGGTGTCGGCCGACGACATTCTCTGGCGGCGCACGAAATGCGGCCTTCCGATGACGGTTGCGCAGCGCGAACGCGTCGCTTCGTACGTCGGCCAAGTCGGTGGGTCCGCTGCTGCGCATGGCAGGAGCAGGCCGGTGAGTCCGCCGCAGCACATGTGATGAGCACCCTGTGAATCCGCAGCCGCACATGACATGAGCACCCAGTGAATCCGCAGCCGCTCGCGACGATGTCCGAACGCGCGCGCCGCGCCATCCGCGGCGTGCTGACCGACATCGATGACACGCTCACGACCGACGGCAAGCTGACGGCCGACGCGTATGCGGCGCTCGAACGGTTGCGCGCGGCCGGCAAGCGGGTGATCCCGGTCACCGGCCGTCCCGCCGGCTGGTGCGATCACATCGCGCGAATGTGGCCGGTGGATGCGGTCGTCGGCGAGAACGGCGCTTTCTACATGCATTACGACGCGCGCCAACGAACACTCGTGCGGCGCTTCGTCGCGTCCGATACCGAACGCGAAGCGCAACGAACGAAGCTCGCAGCAATCGGCATGCGCATCCTGCAGTCGGTGCCAGGCAGCGCCCTCGCCTCCGACCAGCACTATCGCGAAACCGATCTCGCGATCGACTACTGCGAAGACGTGCCGCCGCTGCCTCGCGCCGATGTCGATCGCATCGTCGCGCTGATGCAAGACGCCGGCATGACCGCCAAGGTGAGCTCGATCCACGTCAACGGCTGGTTCGGCACTTACGACAAGCTTGCGATGACGCGCACGATGATGCGCGAGCTGTTCGACGTGAACCTCGATGCCGCACGCGATTCGTTCGCGTTCGCCGGCGATTCGCCGAACGACGCACCGATGTTCGCGTACTTCCCGAACGCCGTCGGCGTGGCCAATCTGCGCCGCTTTCTCGACCGCGTCGCGACGCCACCGGCGTACATCACCACGCGCGAATCGGGCGCGGGCTTCGGCGAGCTCGTCGACTTCCTGCTCGCGCCCTAGATCTCCGGGGCCCATGGCGCCGACTTCGCTGACACCGACGCCGGGTCGAGACTTATTGCTCTGACTCGCAGTCGGATCACACGCGGGCCGTTCCGGGTTCCGGCACGCCGATCTCGGGCAGCGTCAGGAAGCCGAGCAGCAATCCGCTCACCGTCGCGATGGCAACCGTAATTGCAACCGTGCAGATGACGATCACCACCGTGTAGCCGAGCGTTCGGTCGCGGGTCGCCTGCATCAACACCGGCAGCCCGGTGTAGAGCAGATACAGCCCGTAGAGGCCAAGCAGGCTTGCGATGGCGCCGAGCGCCGGCAGGATCGTGAGCGCCGCCGCGACCCACGCGGGCGTGAAGCTATACGCCGTGATTTGCAGCGCCCGGACCGGATTCTTCCGGCCGCCGAACGTCGGTGCCAGCGCATTCACGATCAGGGCGACGACGAGCACGGCCGCGAACTGCAATGCGAAATGCAAGATCGCGCCGGCCAGCGCGGCGCCCGGCCCGAGCGGGATGTTTCCGTAGGGCACCGCCGGGATGCCGACCAGCCACGCACCGACACTCGACGCGATTGCACCGACGGCGGCCAGCGGCGCGACGTAGCGAAGGTAGATGTCGGCCCGGCGGGGCGTTTCGGCAGCGATCAGCGGCCATTCCCGTCGCGGCGCCAGCAGGATCCCTCGCACGCGCGCGACGAGTTGGCCGAGCGGCGTTCCCGGCGGTTCGGGGGCTCCTGGCCGTTCGCCCGCACGATAGTCCGGAGCAGGTGGCGGAACGTCGGGTTCGTTCGTGATCGCGAGGAGGGGTTGAGAGCGCGCATGGAGATCGCCAGTCGGCATACCGGAATTTACGCACGAGGTGGCGTAAGCAGTCAGTGAGTTACGCAACGCGCGCATTCCAGGGTCAGAAGTCTTGTCCACGTCGGCATCGTACGCGGTGATGAGTCAGTGGTCGCTCACTGTCAGCAAGATGATCGTAAAACCGTGCGACAAATGACCGTCAGCGCCAACAAACGTTGCGTACCCACCGGGCCGAATCCGACCGCCTGGCATCCGGATGTCATAACGGTACAGGACTTGCACAAGGGAACGCCCCGGCGCCCAGTCAGTGCACGAATCGGCGCATGGGACGACAGATCGCGAGGAGGAAACAACCATGCTTCGTTACGGATTCACAATCCGCACCCGGATGGGCCAGCGGGTCGAGAACGTCTCGATCATCGCCGCCTCGCAACTCGACGCCGAGCGACGGCTCCGCCAAATGTACGTCCAGTGCGAAATCATGGAGTGCCGCGAGCGGTCGATCCCGCGCCGCTTCGAGGCCGCCAACGGCCACATGATCGACCTGCGCGCCATCAGCCCGCCGACCATCCAGCACATGGGCTGAACGGCGGTATCGAAACCTCCGAAGACAAAAACGCGGGCTCGAGGCCCGCGTTTCTTTTTTCTGGGTGCGCGGTGATTAACCGCCGTTCTTGCCTTTGCCGTTTCCGTGTCCGTTCGCGTTGCCGCTTCCGGCCCCCTTCCCCGATACGACGTCAGCCCCGTCACCGCCGGCTGCAGTGACGACACCCGCCCCCATCGTGGCATCGTGCGATTCGCCAGGACGGTCGTCGGCATCGGTGATCCGGCCGACGCGCGGCGACAGTCCTCTGCGAAAAGGGGCACGCTCGCCACGGCGTATCATCCCGGTCTCCCCACGCGGTTTCCGCTCGATGGCTTCACCGCTCGATGTCGTAATCCTGGCCGCCGGCCAGGGCAAGCGCATGCACTCCGACGTGCCCAAGGTGCTGCACCGGATCGCCGGCCGTCCCCTTGCTTCCCACGTGCTGGCCACGATGCGTTCGCTTTCGCCGCGTACGATGGCGCTGGTCGTCGGGTACGGCGCCGAAGCCGTCGAGCGCGAACTCGCGGCTCCCGACCTCGTCTTCGTGCGCCAGGATCCGCCGCGCGGCACCGGTGATGCGGCGCGCGTCGCGCTCGCCGCCCTGCCTGCGGACGGCGTGACGCTGGTGGGCCTGGGCGACGTGCCGCTGGTCCCGGCCGAAGCGCTTGCGCGATTGATCGCGATCGCACGCAAAGGCCGCGTCGGCATCCTCTCGGCGCGTGTGCGCGAGCCGTTCGGACTCGGGCGCGTCATTCGCTCGCCGGAGGGTAACGTCGCTGCGGTTATCGAGGAGCGCGACGCCACGCCCGAGCAGCGAACGCTGGACGAGATCAATACCGGATTCATCGCGGCGCCCACGCCATTGCTGAAAGGATGGGTCGAGCGCCTGACGCCGCACAACGCGCAGGGCGAGTATTACCTGACCGACATCGTGGCGATGGCCGTCGCCGATCGTGTGCCGGTTGAAGCGGAGACGGTCACCGACGAGGCCTCCGTTCTCGGCGTCAACGATCGGGCGCAGCTCGCCGAGCTCGAGCGCATCGTGCAACGGCGAATGGCGGACGCGCTGATGCGCGACGGAACGTCGATCGTCGATCCGGCGCGCATCGACATCCGCGGCGACCTATCGTGCGGCCGCGACGTGAGCATCGACGTCGGCTGCGTTTTCGAGGGCACCGTCCGACTCGACGACGGCGCGAGCATCGGCCCGTATTGCGTGCTGCGCGACGTCAGCGTCGGCCCAGCGACTCGCATCGAGGCCTATTCGCATTTCGATTCGGCGCAGATCGGGCGCAACTGCCGCATCGGGCCTTTCGCACGTCTGCGACCCGGCACGAAGCTTGCTGAAGACGTTCACATCGGCAATTTCGTCGAAGTGAAGGCGAGCACGCTCGGCGCAGGTTCCAAGGCCAACCACCTCGCGTACGTCGGCGATGCGGTATTCGGCAGCCGCGTGAACTACGGCGCGGGATCGATCACCGCGAATTACGACGGCGCGAACAAGCATCGCTCCGTGCTCGGCGACGATGTGCACATCGGCTCGAATTGCGTGCTCGTCGCGCCGATCACGATCGGCGACGGCGCGACGATCGGCGGCGGGAGTACGATCGTGCAGGAAGCGCCGGCGGGACAGTTGACGGTCGCGCGTGCGCGCCAGGTGACGATTTCGCGCTGGCAACGTCCGCGCAAGAAGCCGAAAGCGGATCAGGGAGCGTAATCATGTGCGGCATCGTCGGTGCAACGTCGGATCGCAACGTCGTCCCGATCCTGATCGAGGGCATTCGCCGCCTCGAGTATCGCGGCTACGATTCGACCGGTCTGGCTGTCGTCAATGGCGGCGTGAGCCCGATCCTCGAGCGGCTGGTCTCGACGGCGCGCGTCGCAGATCTCGCCGCGCAGGCCGATGCGCTGCATCTGAAGGCGACCACCGGTATCTCGCATACTCGCTGGGCCACGCACGGCGCGCCGACGTCCGACAACGCACATCCGCACCTCTCCGGCGGCGAAATTGCGGTCGTGCACAACGGCATCATTGAGAACTTCGAGCAGCTGCGCGACCAGCTCAAGGCGCGCGGCTACGTGTTCCGCACGCAGACCGACACCGAGGTCATCGCTCATCTCGTGCACGCCTACTGGCATGGCGAAGGCGGCGGCGATCTTTTGGCTGCGGTCCAGCATGCGGTCACGGAATTCAAAGGCGCCTACGCGATCGCTGTGATCTCGACGCGCGAGCGCGGACGCGTGATCGGGGCACGCCAGGGCAGCCCGCTCCTCGTCGGCATCGGCGACCACGATCATTTCCTCGCCTCCGACGCATCGGCGCTGTTGCCGGTCACGCGTCGCGTCGCGTATCTCGAAGAGGGCGACGTTGCCGACGTGCGACGCGAGTCGTATGCGATCTTCGACGCGAAGGGTAAGCGCGTCGAGCGCACCGTGATCGAGGTACAGGGGAGCGGCGACGCCGTCGAGCTCGGCCCTTACCAGCATTACATGCAGAAGGAGATCTTCGAACAACCGCGCGCGGTGGCCGACACGCTCGATGGCGTCGCGGAGATCACGCCTGCGTTGTTCGGACCGAAGGCGGCAGAGATCCTGCCGCAGGTCGATTCGGTGCTCGTGCTCGCGTGCGGAACCAGCTACTACTCGAGCCTCGTCGCGAAGCAGTGGATCGAGACGATTGCCAAGCTGCCCTGCTCGGTCGAGATCGCGAGCGAATACCGTTATCGCGACAGCGTACCGAATCGCAACGCGCTGGTGATGGTCGTGTCGCAGTCGGGCGAAACCGCCGACACGCTGGCGGCGCTCAAGCATGCGAAGGAGCTGGGCCACCGGCACACGCTCGCGATCTGCAACGTGCCGACAAGCTCGATGGTGCGGCAGACCGAGATGGTGTTCCTGACGCGCGCGGGTACAGAAGTGGGCGTGGCCTCGACGAAGGCGTTCACGACGCAGCTCACGGCGCAGTTTCTATTGGCGCTGACGCTCGCGAAGGTGCGCGGTCATCTGCCACTGGAGCAGGAAGAGAGCTGCATGGATGCGCTGCGCCACATTCCGGCCGCGATCCGCGGCGCGCTGGCGCTCGAGCCGCATCTGATCGGATGGGCGCAGCAGTTCGCGAAGCGGCAGCATGCGCTGTTCCTCGGCCGCGGCCTGCACTACCCGATCGCGCTGGAAGGCGCGCTGAAGCTCAAGGAAATCTCGTACATCCACGCCGAGGCGTACCCGGCGGGCGAGCTCAAGCACGGTCCGCTCGCGCTCGTCGATGCGCAGATGCCGGTGGTCGCGATCGCGCCCAACGACGCGTTGCTCGAAAAGCTCAAGTCGAATTTGCAGGAAGTGCGGGCGCGCGGTGGTGAGCTGTACGTCGTCGCGGATCTCGATTCGCATTTGACAGCGGGTGACGGGATTCACCTGATCCGCGTCGCCGAGCATCGCGGCCTGCTGTCGCCGATCGTGCACGTCGTGCCGCTGCAGCTGCTCGCGTATCACACGGCGGTGCTGCGCGGGACGGATGTCGACAAGCCGCGGAATCTGGCGAAGAGCGTGACGGTGGAGTAGTCGGTCCGGCGGCAAACGAACCGGACGTAGCCTATCGGTTCGGCGGCGAGCGAACGGGACGAACCCTATCGGTTCACCGCCAGCAGTGGCTTCGGCGCATAGCGTTCGCCCGACGCCACGCCCCTCGGGAATGCGCGGTCGATGCGCGCAAGGTCAGCGGCCGTGAGCTCGACTGCAAGCGCACCGATGTTCTCCTCGAGGTACTTCCTCCGCTTCGTGCCGGGGATGGGCACGATGTCCTCGCCCTGCGCGAGCACCCACGCCAGCGCCAGTTGCGACGGCGCACAGCGCTTCTCCGATGCGATCGCATTGATTTCCTCCACGAGATCCAGGTTCTTCCGGAAGTTCTCTCCCTGGAACCGCGGCGAGCCGCGCCGGTAATCGTCGGCTTCCAGATCCTCGATCCGCTCGATGTGGCCGGTGAGGAAGCCGCGGCCGAGCGGACTGTACGGCACGAAGCCGATGCCGAGCTCGCGCACCGTCGGCAGGATCTCGTCCTCGGGATCGCGGCTCCACAACGAATACTCGGTTTGCAGCGCGGCGATCGGATGCACGGCGTGCGCGCGGCGGATGGTTCGCGCGGCGGCTTCCGACAATCCGAGCCAGCGCACCTTGCCCTCGCGCACCAGCTCGGACATCGCGCCGACGGTATCCTCGATGGGCGTTTCGGGATCGACGCGGTGCTGGTAATACAGGTCGATGACGTCGACTCCGAGCCGCCGGAGGCTCGCTTCGCAGCATTGCCGAACGTACGCCGGCTTGCCGTTGACCCCCTTGAACGTGCCATCGGGATTGCGGACGTTGCCGAACTTCGTGGCGATGATGACCTGGTCGCGCAGTCCGCGTATCGCACTGCCCAGCAATTCCTCGTTGCGGCCTCCTCCGTACATGTCCGCGGTATCGAAGAGCGTGATGCCGAGAGCGAGCGCTCGATGAATCGTCGCGGTCGCTTCCGCGTCGTTACGGCCGCCGTAAAAGTCCGACATTCCCATGCAACCCAAGCCCATTGCGGATACTTCCAAGCCCTGCCCCAATTTTCGCTTTTCCACGGTCACGCTCCTCCTGGTTCGTCAATCGGTCGATCATAATGGTTCACGTGCGGTGACTGGAACCAACATCACCGCGCGGCCGGGCGGCTACAATTTCCCGTGGGCGTGGATGTCCGGGCAAGCCGTTGGGCAAGGGGCCGGGCGCTCGACGTCCATGCGATCGAGGAGCTCCGAATGCCCGCTACCGTTCTCGTGTCGGGATTGCTGTGCACACCGCAGTTCTACGCCGCGCAATTGCCGTCGCTGTGGCGTACGGGGTCGGTGCAATTCGCCAACCACACTGACGACGAGACGATGTCGGGCCTCGCCCGCCGCATCCTCGGCGAAGCTCCGCAACGGTTCGCGCTCGTCGGCCATTCGATGGGTGGCTACATCGCGTTCGAGATGCTGCGTCAGGCGCCGCAGCGTATCGAGCGGGTCGCGTTCCTCGATACGTCGGCGTTACCCGATGTGCCGGAGCAAAGCGAGCGGCGGCGCCGCTTGATCGAGCAGGCAACGCAGGGACGGTTCGACGATGTCGCCGATGAACTCTATCCGAACCTCGTGCACCACGACCGGCGCGACGACGCGGCGCTTCGCGAGGCTGTTCGGCAAATGGCGCGCGACACGGGCGCCGCTGCGTTCATCCGCCAGGAACGCGCGATCATCTCGCGCGCCGATTCCCGTCCCACATTGGCCGCGATCCGCTGTCCGACGCTAGTCCTGGTCGGTGAGCAGGATGCGCTCACGCCCCCGGCGCGCGCCGAAGAGATTTCGCAGGGTGTCGCCGGTGCAGTTAAAGTCGTCGTGCCGGACTGCGGGCACATGTGCGCGATGGAAAGGCCGGAGGCGGTCACCGCGGCGCTCGAGCGATGGCTCGCGTGACGTTCACCGCCGCATCGTCGGCCCTATCGACCTCGTCTGCGGCGGCCCGCCGGCCCGATTCGCCTCGGATATGGCCGCGCCTGCGCGCAGTCGATCGAGCTTGGCCGAATACAGATCGCGGTCTTTCCGGGTCGTGCTGTTGTCGGCCGCGATCGCCATGTGCTCGCGCGCGTCGTCCATGTCGCCGAGGCCCATGTAGGCGACCGCGAGCCAGAAGTGGAACTCGTGATAGTAGGCGGCACGCGCGACTTCTTTCGCGAACATGTCGCGCGCGAGCCGGTAGTCGCCCATGTTGATCGCCGCGATGCCGCGCTTGTAGTAGCCGAACGGCGGCTCGGGCTCCATCGAAGCGAGCTTGCGCGTCAACTCCTGCGACGCCGCCGTCTGGCCTCGCGCCATCAGCACCGAGGCGAGGTTCGACATCGCGCGCGTATTGGCCGGCTCGCGCTCGAGCACGAATTCGAGCGCCTTCTGTGCCTGCGGCAGGTTGCCGTGCGCCTGGTATACGACGCCCAGCGTGTTCACGGCGCTGAGGAAGCGCGTGTCTTGTGTAATGGCGGCGCGCGTCCACCAGTACGCCTCGTTGGCGTTGCCCGCCGTCATGTGTTCGACGGCACGGTTGTTCATGTACATCGCGAGGATCATCGACTCGTCGAGCGCCCACGTGCGCAGGCCGCGGACGTCCTTCGGCGGCAGGAAGTCGATGACCATCGACGCGTCGCGCGGCGTGTACTCGGTCAGCGGCCGGCCGATCGACAGGTTCACATGGCCGACCGACAGGTAGAAGTCGCCGACGCGGCTCCATACCTCGTCGGTGAACACCTGCTGGTACTGCACGGGCATGCCGAGCTCTTTCGCGAACGCGGCGGTCATGATCACGAGCGACAGGCAATTGCCTGAGCGCGCGGCGAATGCCTCCGACGCATTGCGCGTCGTTTCGGCGTCGTATTCGAGCTTGAGCAGTCCCTTGTCGTAGAGCGCGTCGAAGAGCGCGCGCTGGCTGCCCTCGGTCTTGATCAGGCGCGCGATGCCGGTCTTGACGTATGCGCGCATTTCGTCGCTGACCGCGAACACGTCGCTCGCGCTGATGCGCTCGGACGGCGGCGCGAACAGCGCGTCGTCGAACAGCGCGTCGATCTGCTGCTTCGGTGGCGCCGACGGCGTGCTGGCGCACGCGGCGAGCACGACAGTCAGCGCCAGTGCCCAGAACTTCATCGGGCGGCACTCCACGGTTTATGCGTTGTCACAGTATCACCCGATTGCCGGGAGGGTCAACGCGCGCCAGCGGGTCGAGCCCTCCGCGGATCGGAACGAGCCAATGCGGCGTGTCTGAACCCCCCCGAGTCGGGGATCGGCGACGCCGGCTTGCCATCCCTTTTTTGCAAACGGAGAACGGCATGAACGACATGATGAGCCGGTTATCCCCCGGAGCGACGACGTTTATCCGCATGGATCACACGCACGCGCTCGCGGCGTTCCATCGCTATCGCATCGACGCCAGGCCGGAGAAGAAGCAGGCGGTAGCCGATACGCTGTGCCTTGCGCTCGAGATCCACGCCCGCCTGGAGGAGGAGATCTTCTACCCGGCGATGCGCAGCTTCGCCCCCGATCTCGTCGACAAGAGCATTCCCGAGCACAACGAAATGCGGCGGCTGATCGCGCAGCTCCGCCAGACGCGCCCGCAGGACCAGGCGTTCGACACGACGCTCATGGAGCTGATGCGCGACGTGATGCGCCACGTGGCCGACGAGGAAACGATGCTGCTGCCGGATGCGGAACGCGTCCTCGGTGAAAACCGTCTCGCGGAGCTCGGCGCGCAAATGATGCGCCGCCGTTTCGAGCTCGCGGCGCCGCATGCAGGTGAAATCGCGATCGGCACCGTGCGTACGTTTCCCGGCGCAACGCTCGCCGTTTCAGGCCTGGTCGTGCTCGGCGCATTTCTCGTCGGCCGGGCATTGACGCGCCCGTCTGCGCGACCCGCGCTGGCAGTACCCAAGGGCCTGCGTGATGCAATGCCGGCGCGCGCGCTGCGCGACGCGATACCCACAAGCGCTCTGCGCGATGCCATCCGCTCGCACGCTCTGCGCGACGCGATGCGGCCCAAGCAGTTGCGCGCCACATCCCGCTCGCTGGCGGACCGCCTGCGCCACGCCTGGGCATGAACGCGTAGAGGCACACCTTCAATCCGGCGCGGCGGCCCCGGCTCGAATCAGCCGGCGATGCCGCGCCGTGCGTTGATGCGACGCTCCAGCACGCGCAGCAGCGCATCGATCGCGAAACCGACGAGGCCGATCGCGATCATGCCGCTCATCACGATCGACGTGCTGATGTTGGCCTGTCCCTTGACGAGCAGATAGCCGATGCCGCTCGACGCGACGATCAGCTCCGCACCCACCAGCGACTGCCAGCCGAGACCGGCGCTAATGCGCAGGCCTGCAACGATCGATGGAATCGACGCCGGGAGCAGCACTTCGGTGATCATGCGAAAGTGGCTCGCGCCGAGCGTCTGCGCGGCTTCGACGAAGCGAGGCTCGACGAACTTCGCACCGCGGTAGGCATTGATCACGCATGGCGGAAACGCGCCGCTGAAGATGATCAGCACGGGCCCGCCGATGCCCGTACCGAACCACAGGGCCGCGAACGGCACCCACGCGATCGGCGCGACGAAGCGCAGTGCGTCGAACAGCGGCGTGACGACGGCGTCGAGCCAGCGGAACCACCCCATCAGCAACCCCAGCGGCACGCCGATCAGCACGGCAAGCCCGAAGCCCGCGGCGAAGCGGCCGAAGCTCGACGCGAGGTGCTGCTGCAACGTGTAGCCGACGAAGGGCGACTGCGTCAACGAGGCGAATTTCTCGATGACTTCGGGCGGCGTGGGCAGGAATTGCCGCTGCACGAGACCGCTGGCCGCAATCAGCCACCAGATCGCGAAGAACGCGACGAAACCCGCGACCGACAGCACGAGCCAGCGGCGAAGCGGCAAGGCGTCCGACGTTGCGGCCGAGCTCACTTGCGCGTCCTCATCGCGCGCGCCACGGCATCGCCCGCCGCTCGACCGCGCCGAGCAGCGCCGTCATTGCTGCGCCGGTCACCGCGACCGCCGCCATGCCGACGACGATCATCGCGGGGAAGATATCGAGCGATGCCTGGTAGAGCACGTGGCCCAAGCCCGCGATGGCGCCGATCAGTTCGCCTGCGACGAGCGTCGTCCAGCACGCCTGCAGTGAAAGCCGCAATCCGGTGAAGATCATCGGCATGGCGCCGGGAATCAGCACCTCCCGCACGAACATCGCCCGTGGCACGCCGAGGGTGCGCGCCGCCTCGATCAGGTGCGGCTCGATCGCGCGCACGCCGCTGTAGCTGTTGATGACCGCCGGCACGAACGCCGCGAACCAGATGATCAGCACCTTCGCCGCGTCACCAAGGCCGAGCCAAACGATCGCGAGCGGAATCCACGCGAGCGGCGGGATGGGGCGGATCAGCAGGAAGCTCGGATTGATGAAGGCTTCGAACGCGCGGCTCGCACCCATCGCGAGGCCGAGCGGAACGCCGACGATCGTCGCGGCGGCGAAGCCGAACAGAACGAGCTTGACGCTGTGCAGAACGTGCTGGTGCAGCCGCGCGTCGGCGTAGCCGGTGATCGTGATCTGCCGCAGCGCATCCCACGTCTCGGCGGGCGCCGGAAAGCGGCCGGGGCTGATCGTGTGCGTCAGCGTGGTGAACGTGTACCACGCCGCCGCGAGCACGACGAACGTCAAGACGCCGACCCACGCAGGTCGGCGTACTCTCGACGCTCTCATCGACTTCGATTAACGGCGCGCTACGCGTTCGCCGTCAGTTGGCGCGATTGGCGAATTCCTTGAGCTTCGGATCCGCGTCGACCATTTTCATGTACTCGTCGGTGATGAACTTGCTCGCGGCCGGCGCTTCGGGAAAAGTGCCGTTCGCCTGCATGAACGCGCCGATCTTCGTGAACCAGCCGTCGACTTCCGACGCTCCGCCCGGTGGACGCCGCATGATCTTCAACTGTGCCGCGAGGTCGTACGTCGGCCGCGTCGAAAACTCCTTCTTCATCGACGCTTCGCTGATCGTCACGCCGCCCTGCTCGTAGAACTTCTTCATCATCGCGATGCCTTCCGCCTGATGCGCGTTCAGCCACTTCCACGCGCGCAGGTACACGGCGAGGAACTTCGCGACGTTCTGCGGGTTTTCCTTCGCATAGTCGGCGCGCGCCATCAGCGCCCCGGGCACCGCGGCGCCGGCGTCCTGTCCCGAGCAGATCTGCTTTGCGCCGGCCTTCTCTTCCATCGTGTACGTGTTCGGTGCCCACAGACCGCCGAGGTCGGCGTTGCCGCTCGACATCGCCGAAATGATTTCGGCCTGGCCCATGCTCTTGACCGTGACGTCCGACTTCTTGAGACCCCACTTCGCGAGGCATGACTGCACCGCGTAATCGCCTGTGGAGTTGGCGGTCAGCACGATCGTTTGGCCCTTGATCGAGGACGGGTTCTTGACGAAGCCGTCGGCCGTCTTCGCCGTGGCGAGCAGCGCATTCCCGTACGACTCGTCGTTGGTGATGCCGATCGTCAGCAGGTTGTAGCGGACGGCGCCGAGCGTCGCGGGCACCGATCCCGCCCCGCCGACGTCCCACGACTTCGATGCCGATGCGGCGATCTGCGGCACGCCCGCGGGAAACGTACTGAACACCGGCTTCAGCCCGAGTTCAGCGTACCAGCCCTTCTGCTCGGCGACGTAGAACGGCAGCGCCCAGTACAGCGCCGGCTGGTAGCTGATCTTGATCTCCGTGAGTTGCTGCTGCGCGAACGCAGCGGTCGTTGCGAAACCGAGCGTGATGCCCGCCGCCAGCGCGGCAATATGCCTTCTCATGACGTGATCCCTCCGGTGGTTGAGAGCGTGGCCTTCTCATCGGTTTGCTGCTCGCTGCGCAGCATGCGCCAGATGTGCGTGCGCAGGTGCACGAACGACTCCTGGTCCATCACTTCCTCGGTGCGGTCGAACCGATCCCAGCCTTCAGCCTTGCGCACCGGTGCGACGTCGACGATCTCGCGAATGCGACCCGGACGGCGGGTCATCACGACGACGCGATCGGCGAGATAGACGGCCTCGTCGACGGCGTGGGTGATGAACAGCACGGTGCGCGGATTCACTCGCGAAAGCTTGATCAATTCCTCCTGCATGACGATGCGCGTTTGCGCGTCGAGCGCGCCGAACGGCTCGTCCATCAGCAGCACGTCGGGGTCGAGCACGTAGCTGCGGGCGATGGCGACGCGCTGCTGCATGCCGCCCGAAAGCTGGTGCGGATACGCGGATTCGTACCCCTGCAGGCCCATCAGCTCGACCTGCTTCGCGATCCGCTCGCGCCGCGCCGCTTCGGCGAGGCCCTTGCTGCGCAGCCCGAAGTCGATGTTCTCGTGGACGGTCTTCCACGGAAACAACGCGAACTGCTGGAACACGACGGCGCGATCGGGCCCGGGTTCCCTCACCGGCTTGCCGCCGACACTGACGCGCCCCGACGTCGGAAACTCGAGGCCGGCGGCCATGCGCAGACACGTCGTCTTGCCGCAACCCGACGGCCCGACGATGGCGACGAACTCGCGGTCGCGCACGTCGAACGCGATGCGGTCGAGCGTCAGGAAATCCTTGCCGTCGCGCTGGAACACCCGGCTCACGTCGGCGAACGCAATGTCGCTCATCTGGGCGCTATGGGCGCAGGATGATCTTGGCCGCGGCACTGCGGCCTTCGTGCAGATCGCGGAACGCGGCGGCGCCGTCTGCGAGCGGCCGCTCCTCGACCCACGCGAGATCGCCGAACGCGCCGCCGGCGAGCGCTGCGACGGCAGCACGCAGATCCGTCGTCGTGTACGTGTACGTGCCGATCAGCGTGATCTCGGCGAGCGTGAGTTTGCGCATGTCGATCTCGCTCGCCCAGTCCATGAGCCCGACGTGCATCACGACGCCGCCCGGCTTGACCGCGCCCAGCGCCGTCGTGCGCGTCGCCCCGGCTCCAACGGCGTCGAGGACGAGATCGGCGCCGGACGGCTGCTCGCGCGCGGGGTCGTAGACATGCGCCTGCGTCGCGTTCGTGAGCGACGCGCGCCGCAGCGCGTTCGTCTCGCCGACGCTGATGCGACGCACGCCGTACGACTGCAGCAGCAGCGCCGCAAGCATGCCGATCGCGCCACCGCCGAGGACGAGCACATTGCATTCCGGCAACGGACGCACGAGCGCGCGTGTCGCGATCGCGATGGTATGCAGCGCCGTGGCGGCCGGCTCGGTCAGCGCCGCCGCGCGCACGCTGATGTCCTGCGGAATGTCGATAACGCTCGACGCGGCCGTCGTCATCAGCTCCGCGAATCCGCCGGCGCGCGTCATGCCGATCATCGTGCGGTGCGCGCACAGGTTGTCGCGGCCCTGCACGCAGTATTCGCAGCGTCCGCACGTGATCAGCGGGTTGACGGTGACGCGACGTCCCTCGCCCGGCCCTTCGACGACGCGTGCGGACAGCTCGTGACCGAGGATCAGCGGCGGCACGCGGCGCGGATCGTGGCCGTGGTACGCGTGCATGTCCGAGCCACAGATGCCCGCGGCATCGATGTGCAGCAGCACCTCCTCCGTGCCGCGCGACGGCGCCGGCTCGTCGCGGTAGGTGACTTCGTGGGGGGCGGTGTAGAC
Source organism: Casimicrobiaceae bacterium (assembly GCA_035278845.1). Taxonomy (GTDB): domain Bacteria; phylum Pseudomonadota; class Gammaproteobacteria; order Burkholderiales; family Casimicrobiaceae; genus VBCG01. The sequence goes on from DATEIQ010000079.1 coordinate 17,067, forward strand.
GAGGGCTTTCATCCCGCAGAAAAGCCGCCGTCGACGAAGATCGTTTGCCCCGTGACGTAATCGGATGCGCGGCTCGCGAGGAAGATCGCCGTGCCGGCGAGGTCGGGCAACTCGCCGTTGCGGCCGATGAACGTGCGCGCGGCGTTGGCCTGCCACTTCACCGGATCGGAGGCCACCGCGTGCGTGAGCGGTGTCGCGAAGAATCCCGGTGCGATGGCGTTGACGTTGACGCCCTTCGCGGACCACGCTTCCGCCTGCGCGCGGGTCAACTGCATGATGCCGCCCTTCGACGCGCCGTAGGCGCCGCTGTTGGCGAACGCGCGCACCGACTGCAGCGATGCGATGTTGACGATCCGGCCCCATCCACGCGCGATCATGGCCGGCGCGAGCCGCTGCGACAGAAAGAACGGTGCATCGAGGTTGACCCGCATCAGCCGGTCCCAGTCGTCCGCCGTCAGCTCGAGCATCGGCTTGCGGATGTTAACGCCCGCGCAGTTGACGAGGATGTCGGGCGCGCCGAAGAACGATGGCGCCATCTCCGCGCAGCGGTCGAGCGCGTCGCGATCGGCGAGGTCGCACGGCAGCGCCTCGGCTTGTCCGCCCGCCGCGGCAATGGCCTGGCGTGTCGCAATCAGATCCTGCGCGCGCCGCGCCACGAGCACGACACGGGCACCGGCCGCCGCATATGCTTCCGCAATCGCCCGGCCGATGCCCGAGTTGGCGCCCGTCACGAGCGCGACGCGATCGGCGAGCGAAAACAGCGCCGCGACCTTCACGTCTGCACCGGCGCGCCTTTGTCGAAGCGCTCGCCCGGGAAGTATTTGTCGAGCCGGTCGTCGGCGGTGCGTGCGTGCGCCTCCATGCCTTCGAGCCGCGAAATGCGCGCGGTCACCTGGGCGATGTCCTTCGTCGCGTCGCGGGTCATCCTCTGCCACGTGAGCGGCTTCATGAACTTGTGCACCGAGAGACCGGCGGAGTAGCGTGCTGCACCCATCGTTGGCAGGATGTGGTTCGGCCCCGAAGTCTTGTCACCGAACGCGACGGTCGTTTCTTCGCCCAGGAACAGCGATCCGTAGCACGTGAGCCGCGCGAGCCACCAGTCGAGATCGCGCGCGTGCACTTCGAGATGCTCGGGTGCGTGCTCGTCCGACGCCGCGGCGGCCTCTTCGCGTGTTCCGCAGCAGATGACTTCGCCGAAGTCGCGCCACGCCGATCCGGCAGCGTCGCGCGCGGTCGGCGGCAGCGCGTCGATCAGCACCGGCACGCGACGCATCACGTCGTGCGCGAGCTCGCGTGACGTCGTGAACAGCCACGCGGGCGACTCGTGACCGTGCTCCGCCTGCCCGACTAGGTCCGACGCGACGATCGCGGGATCCGCGCTGTCGTCGGCGATGATCGCGACTTCGGATGGCCCCGCGAAGACGTCGATGCCGACCTTGCCGAACAGCAGGCGCTTCGCTTCGGCGACGTACTTGTTGCCCGGCCCGACGACGATGTCGGCGGGCTTGCCGGTGAACAGCCCGAACGCAAGCGCCGCAATTGCCTGCACCCCGCCGAGCGTCATCACGACGTCCGCGCCGGCCACTTGCATCGCATAGAGCACCTGCGGGTGAACGCCTTCGCCGTGGTACGGCGTCGAGCACGCGACGACGGTCGGCACGCCTGCCGCTTTCGCGGTGGCCACGCTCATGTAGGCCGACGCGATATGCGCGTAGCGGCCGGTCGGGACGTAGCAGCCGGCGACGTTGACGGGAACGAGCCGCTGCCCGGCGACGAGACCCGGCGCAATCTCGGTGGCGAACTCCTGGACCGAATCGCGCTGGGCGATGGCGAACCGACGAACGCGCTCGGTCGCGAACTCGATGTCGCGCTTGATCGACGCCGGAATGTCGCGCGTGCATCGCTCGATCTCCGCGGGGGTGACGACGATGTCGCCCGTCCATCGGTCGAGCTTTTCCGCGTACTCGCGAACCGCCGCCTCGCCGCGCGCCTCGATGTCCGCCAGCATGGCGGACGCCACGTCGCGGGCGGCCTCCGACTGTGTCTGCGGCGTGCGGCTCGCGCGCTTCAGGTGCTCGATGGCCATCCGTACAGGCGTTGCTGGGTTTGCGGTCGGTCGCGCAGATGAAAGCGCTTTCAGCGAGCGTAGCTTCGGAGTATCCAAGCGTCAATGTGCGCCGCAGCATTGCGTCCCGCAAGCGCTTTCAAGCATGCTACGCAGCATGATGACGCGCCGGCAGAAACCCGGGTCTCTCCACCGACGATGAACCGCAGGACGAGCGCGCGGCTTGCCGACGTCGCCCGCGTCGCCGGCGTTTCGCTGTCGACGGCATCGCGCGCGCTCGCCGACCCTCGGCTCGTGCACGCCAAGACGCGCACGCGCGTCGACGATGCCGCGCGGATGCTCGGGTATGTCGCGCACGGAGCGGCGCGCGCGCTCGCTTCGCGTCGATCCCGCACGATCGGCGCCGTCGTGCCGACGCTCGACAACCCCATCTTCGCGCATTCCACGCAGGCACTCCAGCGGGCGCTCGGCGAGGCGGGCTATACGCTGCTGCTCGCGAGCCACGACTACGACGCCGGCACGGAGTTCGCCGTGACGCGCGCGCTCGTCGAGCGCGGCGTCGACGGCCTCGTGCTGGTGGGTACCGACCACTCGCCCGAGCTCTATCAGTTTCTCGCGCGGTCGGGCGTGCCGTTCGAGCTCACGTGGGCGCTCGATCCCGACGGCCATCATCATTGTGTGGGCTTTTCGAACCGGCTCGCGTCGCTGCGGATAACGCAGCACCTGCTGTCGCTCGGGCACCGCGAGTTCGCCGTCGTCTCCGGTCATACCGCACACAACGATCGCGCGCGCGAAAGAGTCGCGGGCGTGCGCGATGCGCTTGCCGCGCACCGTCTGCGGTTGCCGGCCCATCGCTACGTCGAGACGGCGTTCTCGATCGCCAGCGGGCGTTCGGCCCTCGGCGCGCTGCTCGACCGCGACGACGCCATCACCGCGATCGTTTGCGGCAACGACCTGCTCGCGTTCGGCGCGCTGCTCGAATGCGCCGCGCGCGGCATCGGCGTGCCCGCGCAGGTTTCGGTCGCCGGCTTCGACGACATCGATATCGCCGCGGAGGTCGCGCCGCCACTCACGACGCTGCACATTCCAACCACCGACATCGGCCGCCGCGCAGCCGAGCGGCTGCTCGCGCGCCTCGCGGGCAAGCGCGTACCGCGCGCGGAGGAAGTACCGGTCGAACTCGTCGTGCGCGCGAGTGTGGGCCCGGTCAGGAAAAGCGTGCGGCGGAAAAGGGGCCGATGTCCATGAACGGCGTGCGGCCTTCCACGAGGTCGGCGACGATTTCGCCGGTCGGCGCGGCCGCGGTCAGGCCGACGTGGCCGTGGCCGAACGCGAAATATGCGTTCGCCGCCCGCTGCGAGCGCCCGATCACCGGCAGCGAATCGGGCAGCGACGGCCGATGTCCCATCCAGCGCTCGACGTTCGGAGCCGTGAGCCCGGGCAGAAGGCGCCCCGCCTTGTCGACGAGCGCATCGGCGCGCCGGTAGTCGGGCGGCGCGTCAAGACCCGCGAGCTCGACGGTACCCGCGATGCGCAGTCCTTCCTCCATCGGCGTCACGAAGTATTTGCCTTCGCCGGACGCGACCGGAATACGCGGCGCAACGGCGGGCGACGCCAGCATCGCGTGATAGCCGCGCTCCGTTTCCAGTGGAACGTCGCTGCCGAGTTGCGCGGCAAGCGGTTTGGATTGCGCACCCGCCGCGATGATCACGGCGTCGGCATCGATCGGACCGGCGTCGGTTTGCACGCGCGGCACGCAGCCGTCCGCGAATTCGAAGCCGTTCGCCGCACTTGTCACGAATTGCGCGCCTTCCGCGCGCAGCCGTGCGGCCAGCGCGCGCGACAGGCGGAGCGGGTTCGGACAATGGCCCTGCTCGGGCAGCAGCACCAGGTGTGAAAGACGCCGCGACAGCGCCGGATCGAACGCGACGATGTCCGGTCCCTGCAGCACCTCGATCGCGACGCCGTGCGCGCGGCGGATTTCGCGGCCGAGCGCGTCGTCGTCGAACGCGGCTGCGCTTTCGTACGCGAACGCGTAACCGTTCTGGACGATCAGCTCGGGAACGTCGGCGCGCGCCGCCAACGGGCGCCACTTGTCGAGCGTTACCGTGAGCAGCGCATGCAGCGCATCGGCGATTCGATTCACACGTGCCGTCGAGCTCGCACGCTGCAAACGCCATAGCCACGGCGCGATGCGCGGCCCGTAGCGCAGTGGGATGTGCAGCGGACCGCTCGGGTCGAGCAACAACGCCGGCACCTTCTTCCACATACCGGGAAGGCCGAGCGGCACGCACGAGGCGCGGCTGAAGCAGCCCGCGTTGCCGCGTGAGCAATATTCGCCGGGCGGTCGCGGGTCGATCAGCGTGACGTGGTGTCCGCGCTGCTGCAAATGGCTCGCGCAGCAGAGGCCGACGACGCCGGCGCCGATGACGACCGCGTGAAGCGCCATCAGCGAACCCCTCCGGTCGAAATGTGCGGGTGAATGGTGTCCATCGATCGACAACCGGCGGCTTGCATTTATCGATAGCCCGCCGCCTGCAATTCAAAGAGCTCGGCATAGCGACCGCGCTGGCGCAGCAATTCGTCGTGCGTGCCCTCCGCCTCCACGGTGCCATCCGCGAGCACGATGATGCGGTCGGCCATGCGCACGCTCGAGAATCGATGCGAGATCAGCACGCACGTCTTGCCGCGCGACAATTCCTTGAACCGCTCGAACACCTCGAACTCCGAGCGCGCGTCGAGCGCCGCTGTCGGTTCGTCGAGGATCAGCACCTGCGCGTCGCGCATGTACGCGCGGGCGATCGCGATCTTCTGCCACTCGCCGCCCGACAGGTCGATGCCGCCGCGAAAGACCTTGCCGATTATCTGGTCGTAGCCGTTCGGCAGCTTCTCGATCACGTCGTCGGCGAGGCTCGCGCGCGCAGCCTGCTCGATACGTGCGCGGTCGTCGCGGGCCTCGATGCGGCCGACGGCGATGTTCTCGGCAGCGGTCATGTGGTAGCGGACGAAGTCCTGGAAGATGACGCCGGCGTTCGCGCGCAGCTCGGCAACGTCGTATTCGCGCAGGTCGTGGCCGTCGAGCAGGATGCGGCCCTCGTCGGGATCGTAAAGGCGCGCGAGCAGCTTGACGAGCGTCGTCTTGCCGGCACCGTTCTCGCCGACCAGCGCGAGCACCTCGCCGGCATGCAGTTTGAACGACAGATGCCGGACGGCCCAGCGCTCCGCGCCCGGATACCGGAAGCCGGCGTCCTCGAAAGTGAATCCTTCGCGCACCGGGTTCGGAAACGGCCGGGGATTCGGCGGCGACACGATTTCCGGCTGGATCTCGAAGAACGAGAACAGGTCGTCGAGATAGAGCGCCTGCCCGGCCACTTGCGAAAAGCCCATCAGCAGATCCTCGAGCAGGTTGCGCAGCCGGCGGAACGATCCGGCGAGAAACGTGAGATCGCCGATCGTGAACTGGCCGTGCAGCGTGCGCCACACGATGTACGCGTACGCGACGTAGTACGCCACGGTGCCGAGCGCAGTCAGCGCGCTGCCGAGGCCCGCCCGGCGCATCGCCAGCGCACGGTTCGCGTCGTAGAAGCTCGTCGCCAGCTGCCGATATCGGTCGATCAGGAACGCGTTCAGGCCGAAGATCTTCACTTCCTTCGCCGTTTCGACGCTCGCGCCGGTGCGCCGGATGTAGTCGAGCTGCCGCCGCTCGGGCGTACGCGCGAAGTTGAGCGTGTAGCTCTGCGCGTTGAAATGCGCCTCGCCGATGAACGCGGGGACGAGCGCGATCGCCATCAGCACGATCAGCCACGGCGCGTAGATGAAGAGACCCGCGGCAAAGCTCGCGATCGTCACGACATCCTGCGCCTGGCCGAACAGCTGGCCGAGCAGCGCCATGCGGCCGGCGGCCTGCCGCCGCGCGCGCTCCAGGCTGTCCTGCAGCTCGCTGTCCTCGAAATCCTCGAGATCGAGTTGCGCCGCGTGCTCCATCAGCTGCAGGCTGGTCGCGTTGCTGACGCGCTCCGACAATAGCGAGTCGAGCAGCGACACCGTGCGGCCGAGCGTGTCCGCGAGTACGGCGAGCACGAATTCCAGCGCGAGCAACCAGGCGATCCGGTCGAGCAGGCCGCTCGCGAACCACGCGCGAAGATCGTCGCCGGGGTGCGGCGCCTTCACGAGCACCACGACCTCGTCGATGATCAGCTTGCCGACGTAGAGCGTCGCGACTGGCACGAGCGCGCGCGCGAGCCGCAACACGGCCTGGGCGAGCATCAGCGGCGGGCTTACACGAAAAACGAGTCGCAGGAACGGGGGGACGTTGCGCAGGCTGTCGAAGCGATCGCGCAGGCTCCGCCGCTCGGCGTGCATGACGCGCTCCGCCGCGCTCGCCTTCGGGGTACGAGCGCCCATGGAATAGGTGCGGGGCATGCGTTATTGTGCGGTACCCGGGCAGGGGTCAGGTATCAGGCATCGGGTATCAGGATCGGGGATCGGGATCAGGCGCCATTAGGGCGGTCATCGATGCGAGCGACGCGAACGATCCGGTTAATCACCGCGCTGGTGGCCGCGTCGCTAGCCGGTGCACCTGCGTTCGCCGCCGATCCGTCAAAGGTACTGCGAATCGCGCTGCCCCAGGCCGAAACCGGATTCGATCCGGTACAGGCGAGCGAGGTTTACTCGAGCGCCGTGATCGCAGCGATCATGGAGCCGCTGCTCACGTTCGACTACCTCGCGCGTCCGGCGAAGCTCGTGCCGCTCACCGCCGTTGCACTGCCCGAGGTCGCGCAAAGCGGCCGTCGCTTCACGTTCCATTTGAACAAAGGCATCCGCTTCGCGGCCGATCCGGCCTTCAAAGGCCGGGCGCGCGAGCTCACGGTCTACGACTACGTCTATGCGATCAAGCGCCTCGTCGATCCGCGCAACCGCTCACCGAACGCGTTCTACGTCGAGGACAAGATCCTGGGCCTGCGCGAGCTTGCCGCGGACGCGAAGAAGAACGGCGACCGCTTCGACTACGACGCGCCGGTGGCAGGACTCCAGGCGCTCGATCGCTACACGCTGCGGATAACGCTGAAGCACAGCGATTACACGTTCCCCCAGGTGATGGCGCTACCGTCGCTGTCGCCGGTGGCGCGCGAGGTCGTCGAGGCGTACGGAAGCGAGATCGCCGCGCATCCGGTAGGCACCGGACCGTACACGCTCGCGAAATGGGTACCCGCCTCGAAGATGATCCTGCATGCGAACCCGGCATATCGTGGCTTCACGTGGAATTTCGATGCGGGAGACGACGCGGCCGACAAGGGGATAGCGGCGCGAATGCGCGGCAAGAAGATGCCGCAGGTCGGAACGATCGAGATCAGCGTCATGGAAGAGGCGCAGTCGAGCTGGCTCGCGTTCCAGCGCGGCGAGCTCGACATCCTGAACGTGAATGCGACGTTCGCGCCGATTGCGCTGCCAAACGACAGGCTCGCGCCCGATCTCGCGAAGCGCGGCGTGACGCTGTCGCGCATTCTGCTGCCGATGGTCAGTTACTCGGCATTCAACATGCGCGACCCGGTGATCGGCGGCTTCGCCAAGGAGAAGATCGCGCTGCGCCGCGCGATCGCGATGGCCTACGACACCGACGCCGAAGTACGGATCATCCGCAAGGGGCAGGCTGCGCCGGCGCAAATGGTGATTCCGCCCGGCGTCACGGGACACGACCCTCGCTATCGATCGAGCCTTCGTCACGATCCGCAGGCCGCGAACGAGCTGCTCGACCGCTTCGGCTACACGCGCGGCCGCGACGGCTATCGCACGCTGCCGGACGGCCGGCCGCTCACGGTCACCTATTCGAGCCAGAACACGGCGACGGCGCGCGAGTTCGACGAGCTTTGGCAGAGAGCATTCGACTCGATCGGCATCCGGATGAACGTCGACAAGGGCAAGCTCAGCGATCAGATCCGCGCCGCGATCGCCTGCAAGCATCAGTTGTGGACGTACGGATGGATCGCCGACTACCCGGACGGCGACAACTTCATGCAATTGCTCTATGGAGGCAACGTCGGCCAGAGCAACGTCGCCTGCTATCGGTCGCCGAAGTTCGACGCGCTGTACGAGAAATCGCGGCTCCTTCCCGACTCGCCTGATCGCGACACGCTCTACGAGCAGATGTCGCGGCAGTTCGAGGCCGACACGCCGTGGCGGCTCGGCACCATTCGCTACCAGAACTCGCTCGTGCAGCCCAACGTCATCGGCTACAAGCCGCATCCGGTTCTGCTTGCCGACTGGATGTACGTCGACGTGGAGAAGAAGAAGAAACCGTAACCGATTGGGGTCAGAGCAACAAGTCGACTTATTGCTCTGACCCCGAAGTGACGACCCGCCGCGGTCTTACGATCCGCCGCGAACGATCATCCGCGCGCCCCGCTCGCCGATCATCAGCGACGCCGCGTTCGTGTTGGCCGACGTCACCGTCGGCATGACCGAAGCGTCGATCACGCGCAAACCTTCGACGCCCCGTACGCGCAGCTGCGGATCGACGACGGCATCGGGATCCGCATCGGCGCCCATCCGGCACGTGCCGACGCAGTGGAACACCGTCCCGCCCGCATGCCGCGCGAAATCGAGCAGCTGCTCGTCGACCTTCGCGTCGGGTCCGGGCAGCACCTCCGCTTCGAACAGCTCGCGGAACGACGGCTGCGCATAAATCTCGCGCAGCAGCTTGATGCCCGCGACCAGCGTTCGTCGATCGAGATCGTCGGACAGATAACGCGGCTCGATCGTCGGTGCTTCCGCCGGGTCGGTCGAGCGAATGCGCAGCCGGCCGCGCGAGCGCGGATGGCATTGCCACACCGCCGCGGTGAAGCCGGGATACGCATGCAGCGGATCGCCCGGCTTGTCGACCGACAAGGGCATCACGTTGAACTGCACGTCGGGCCGATTGCCTTTCGCGTATTCCGTGCACGCCGCGCCGCCGACCTGCCCTGCGCCTACCGTCAGCGGCCCCGACCGCCGCACGAGCCACTCGACGCCCATGCCCGCGAGCTTCAGCGGATTGCGCACGTCGTCGTTCAGCGAGACGCGCTTGCGAAGGCGCACGATCGTGCGCGCCTGGTAGTGGTCCTGCAGATTCTCGCCGACGCCGGGAACGTCGGCGACGACCGGGATGCCAAGCGCGTGTAGATGATCGGCGGGACCGATGCCGGACAGTTGCAGCAATTGCGGCGACTGGATCGCGCCCGCGGCGAGCACCACCTCGCGCGTCGCGCGCGCATGCTGCGTCACGGCGCCTCGTACCCATTGGACGCCCGTCGCCCGCGTCGCCTCGAACAGCACGCGCGTTGCCAGCGCGTTCGGCATCACCGTCAGGTTCGGCCGCTTGCGCACCGGCCGCAGGAACGCGACGGCCGAGCTCGACCGCCATCCCTTGTCGATGCTGAGTTGGTACGAGCCGACGCCGTAGGTGCTGGCGCCGTTGAAATCGGGATTGCGCGGCAATCCGAACTCGGCGCCCGCACTGACCCACGCGTCGCAGTACGGATGATCGTTGCGCAGGTTGCTCACGCCAACCTCGCCGGACGCGCCGTGGTACGCGCTCGCTCCGCCCGCGTAACGCTCGATCCGCTTGAAGTCGGGCAGCACGTCGACATAGCGCCAGCCCGTGCCGCCGCGCGCGGCCCATTCGTCGAAGTCCTCGTGCTGTCCGCGAATGAAGATCAGCCCGTTGATCGACGACGAGCCGCCGATCACGCGCCCGCGCGGCCACACGATGTTGCGCCCCGCCGTCCCTTCGGAAGGCACCGTGTCGAAGAGCCGCGAAAAGCGCGTGTCGTAGATCGTGCGGAAATATCCGACCGGCAGATGGATCCAGAAATTTCGATCGGCGCCGCCGGCCTCGAGCAGCAGCACCCGGACCGAAGGATCGGCCGACAGCCGGTTCGCAAGGATGCATCCGGCGGAACCGGCGCCGACGATCACGTAGTCGTAAGTTTCCGTCGCCGAAGACATGGTGACAAGCGCGGCCGTCTCCGCGCGCCGCTCGCGACGCGGAGACGGGATCACGCGGACGTCGTCAACCGGGAAGCGTCTCGAGGTAGAGCTTGGGATCGAAGTACTTCGACGCCGGCACCGGGTTCTGAATGCCGCCGAAGCGCACGAAGAAGTCCGTCACCTGCTGCAGCCAGTTGGTGACCGTGCCGTCCGCGTAGAGCTTCTTCCACTCCCTGGACGTGAACATCTTCTGCGCCTTGTACTGCTCCTTGAGATCGGTGAGCGGCACCTGCTGGTAGTGCTTTTTCTGCAGCTGATCGAGCGCGGCGTCGGCGTTGGCGATGAAATAGTCGTTCGCCTCGGACCAGCCGCGGATGATGTTTGCGCACACGGCGCGGTTCTTGTCGTAATAATCCTCGCGCGCGGCCCAGCCGCCGACGATGGCCGCTTTCGGGTAATACGCCGAAGCGTCGGCGAGCATCTTCGCGTCCTTCACCTTGTCGCGGACGGCGATGTTGAACGGCACCCACAGTGCCACGGCGGGCACGGCACCGGAGATGAACGACGTCACCGCCTCCGACATCCGCTGGTTGACGATCTCGAGGTCCTTGGGGTCGATGTTGTTCGCGCGGAGCGCCGTGTCGAGGAACACGTGCGCGGTGGTGCCGGTGGTCGTCGAGATCTTCTTGCCCTTCAGATCGGCAAAGCTCTTGATCTGATCGCTGTGCACCCAGAGCTGCGCGGTCGCGAATTCGACGTCGTTCACGAGGAACATCTTCCCCTGGCCGCGCGCGGGAAAGTTGGAGATCACCGCACCGGTCACCAGCATCTCGATGCTGCCGCCGATCATCGCCTGGAACAGCTCGAGACCGGTGGTGAACTGCACGAGATCCAGATCGACGCCGTGCTTGGTGAAATTGCCGCGGTCCATGCCGAGCCAGATCTGGCCGTCGACGGCGAGCGTGTGCAGGTAACCCACCTTCACTTTCGTTCGCGCTTGCGCGATGGCCGGCGCGCCGAGCACGCCGAGGCTCGCGCCGATGCCCGCCGCGGTGGTCGTCTGCAGGAACTTTCTGCGATTGATGCTCATCTGTCTTCCTCCATTGTTAGTCAGGAACCCGCACCGACTGCTGCGACGCCTGCGCGGCGTACTCCTTCATCACGAGGTCGCGAACGTGCGAGCGCAGCTCGTTGAATTCGCGGGTCTCGTGCAGCGATTCCGACCTCGGATACGGAAACGGAACCGTGATCTGCTCGCGGATGCGCGTCGGCCGCGCACTCATGACGACGATCCTCGACGCGAGATAGATGGCCTCCTCGACCGAGTGCGTGATCAGCATCACCGTCTTGCCTTCGGCCTGCAGCACCTGCAGCAGAAGGTCCTGCATCGCCGTGCGCGTCTGAGCATCCAGCGCGCCGAACGGCTCGTCCATCAGCAGGAACTGTGGGCGCACGGCGTAGGCGCGCGCGAGCGCCAGGCGCTGGCGCATGCCGCCCGACAGCATCTTCGGCCATGCGTCGGCAAAGTCGGTCAGGCCCATCAGCGCCATGTAGCGCGTGCAGATCTCGTTGCGCTCGGATGCGCTCGCGCGATTGGCGGCGAGCGTCAGTCCGAACGCGATGTTCTGCTTGACCGTCAGCCAGGGGAACACGCCGTATTCCTGGAAGATCACGCCGCGGTCCGGTCCCGGTCCGGCGATCGGCTTGCCGTCCAGCAGCACGCGGCCGCGCGTCGGCTGCACGAAGCCGGCGACCATGTTCATCATCGTCGTCTTGCCGCATCCGGACGGGCCGATGATCGCGACGAACTCGCCATCGGCGATCTCGTACGACACGTCGTCGACGACCCGCATCGGCCCGTGGGTGGAGGGAAACTCCATCGACACGCCTTCGAAGACGATGCGGGCCGTCACGCTATCCGCTCCTGCCACGCGACCAGCCGGCGCGTCACTGCGCGCAGGACGAGATCCATCGCGAGCGCGATGAAGCCGATGCAGATGATGCCGACGTAGATGATGTCGAGCTGGAAGAACGACGAGGCGTTCTGGATCAGCGCGCCCAAACCCTGCTGTGCGGCGATCAGCTCGGAGGCCACCAGCGTGGCCCACGCGACGCCGAGCGCGACCCGCAGCGCGGTCAGCAGGTGCGGCACCGTAAGCGGGATGATCACTTTGCGGAAAATCTCGCCGTCGGTGGCACCGAGCGTGCGCGATACGCGGACGTAGATGGGACTGATCTGCGCAATCCCCTCGTACATGACGATCACGCCCGCGAAAAATGACGCGTAGAACAGGATGACGACCTTGGCGATCTCGCCGATGCCGAAATAGACGATGACGAGCGGGATGAGCGCGATCGGCGGCAGCGCACGGAAGAAGTTCATCAGCGGGTCGATGAACAGCCGCACCTGGCGGTACCAGCCGAGCACGAACCCGGCAGGAACGGCCACCGCGGTGCCGAGCAGCACGCCGATCAGCACGCGCTGCGTCGACATCAGGATGTCCACCGGCAGGCGCGCCGTCGTCAGCAATTCCCAGAACCGCGCCGCCACGCGGTGCGGCGTTGGGACGAGCGACGGGTTGACGAGCCCCGAATACGTGATCGCGTACCAGATCGCGATCACGATCAGCCACGGCAAGGCAATCAGCAGCGTACGTCGGAATGGGGTCACGTGCGCGTTGCGGGTGCTTCACGCGAAAGGTACTATAGATAGGACCTTATGCACAAGAGCGCGCAAAGCGGTGATGCGCTGTTCCGCGGGCCCATGCCGCGGTACGCACAGCTCGCGGATATCCTGCGCCGGCGCATCGCGCGCAATCGCTGGCCGCCCGGCACGCAGCTGCCGACGTTGCAGGCGCTGATGCAGGAGTTCGACGTCGCGCGCGTCACCGTGCGACAGGCGATGGAACTTCTGGCGCGCGACGGACTCGTATCGGCCGAGCGTGGACGCGGCACGTTCGTCACGTCGCAACCGGCGCGCGAGCGCGGGCTGATGCTCGAAACAAGCCTGCAGGCGCTCGCCGACGTCTACCGCAACGACACGCCGAACCTGACGCTGATCGAGGAGGCCGCGGCAACGCCGCATCTGTTCCCGCGCGATGGCACACCTGCTTCGCAATACCGGTTCATGCGCCGGGTTCATTCGCGCAACGGAGAGGCGTATTGCGTCATCTCGATCTACATCGACGAGCGCGTATTCCGGATGGCACCACGGCGCTTCCGCCACGAGACGGTCGTGCCGGTGCTGCTCGAGCTGCCCCGCGTCACCGTCAGCCGCGCCTGGCAAACGCTGGAAATCGGCACTGCGGATGTGCTCGTGGCGCGCCATTTGTCGATTCCGGTGAACGCGCCGGTGGCGGAGGTGCGTCGCGTATGCCAGGACCCGCACGGCACGGTTATCTACCTCGGCGAAGTGACGTATCGTGGCGACTACATCCATCTCGAAATGGATCTGAAGCCGTGATCGGCGCGACTCTTCTGGCCGCTCGGACCCAAGGCGTGATGCGTGCGCTCCGTTTTCCCGCCGTGCAAGGCCGGCGATGAACGGCCCGCTGCATATTCGCTCGCTGCGCGCGCTCGTCTGGCGCTATCCGCTGAAGACGCCCGTCGTCACGTCGTTCGGCACGATGCGCGATCGGCCGATGGTGCTCGTGCGCGCCGAGGACGCGCATGGGATTGCCGGCTGGGGCGAGATCTGGTGCAACTTCCCCGCCGTCGGCGCCGAGCATCGCGCGCGGCTGGTGCAGGGCGTGCTTGCACCGCTCGCGACGAGCCGGCCGTTCGATGATCCGCCGGCGGCATTCGATTTTCTGACGTCGGCCACCGACGTGCTCGCGCTGCAATCGGGCGAGCCGGGACCGTTCGCGCAAGCGATCGCCGGCGTCGATCTCGCGCTGTGGGATCTGCAGGCTCGCCGTGCGCAACAGCCGCTGTGGCGCCTGCTCGGCGGCGCAACGCCGCGCGTGCGCGTGTATGCGAGTGGTCTGAATCCGGACCGGCCTGCCGAGCTCGCGGCGACACGGCGCAACGAAGGCTTTCGCGCGTTCAAGCTCAAGCTGGGCTTCGGTCGGGACCGCGATCTCGCGAACGTTGCTGCGGTGCGCGCGGCGCTCGGCGACGGCGTCGATTTGCTGGTCGACGCGAACCAGGCGTGGTCGCTCGACGATGCGACCGACATGGCCGCCGCGCTCGAGCCGTTCTACATCGGCTGGCTCGAGGAGCCGCTGCGCGCCGATCGACCGTGGACCGAATGGCAGGCGCTGCGCGAACGCACGAGCATTCCGCTCGCCGCCGGCGAAAACGTCGCCGGCGATGCCGCGTTCGACGCGGCGCTTGCCGCCGACGCGTTGAAAGTCGTACAGCCGGACATCGCGAAATGGGGCGGCTTCAGCAAAGTCGTTCCGCTCGCGCGGCGCATCGTGGCGGGCGGCGCGCGTTTCTGCCCGCACTGGCTCGGCGGCGGCATCGGCCTCCTTGCCTCCGCGCACGCGCTCGCCGCCGTTGGTGGCGGCGGCATGCTGGAGGTCGACGCCAATCCCAACCCGCTTCGTTCCGCAACGTGCGGGCCGCTCGCAGGTATCAGCGACGGCTGCGCGGTACTGAACAATCGCCCCGGCCTCGGCATCGAACCCGATCTGGGGCAGTTGCAGGCGTACGCGGTCGCGCTGTAGCGCCGACTTCGGGGTCACGAGCGGCGACCTCGCTGACGTCAGCGAAGTCTGCGACCTCGACCCCGAAGTCGCCGTGCCAGTGGGCTGGTGAATATTCGCCTCCCGCCCGTGCGGAGCGAGCCCGCCGGATTCCGGCAAAATTCCATGTTTCACGAACGCGAGCACGCGCCATGGCACAACCGGGCTACCCGCGACATCCGGCGATTCGGGACGACACGATCGTTTTCATCTGTGACGATGATCTTTGGCGTGTCGACGCGCAGGGCGGCATCGCGCGCCGCCTGACGGCGGGTCTCGGCGAACCGTCGACGCCGGCGCTTTCGCGCGACGGCAAGTGGATCGCGTTCGTGGGCCGCGACGAACAGCATCCCGAGGTGTACCTGATGTCGGCGACGGGCGGGCTCGCACGTCGCATGACGTGGCTCGGTCCCGACGTGATGGTGCGCGGCTTCACGCCCGACGGCCGCATTCTGTTCGTCACGACCTACGGCCAACCGTTCTTCCGCAATTACCGCGCGTTCACGCTGCCGGTCGAAGGCGGGATGCCCGAGTTGCTGCCATTCGGCCAGGTCAACCATCTGGCGTTCGGTCCCGGCGATGCGAAGGTCATCGGCCGCAACACCGCCGACCCCGCGCGCTGGAAGCGCTATCGCGGCGGCACGGCAGGGCATCTGTGGATCGACGTCGAAGGTCGTGGCCAGTTTCGGCGCATGGCCGAGCTCGCCGGCAACATCACGAGCCCGATGTGGATCGGCGAGCGCATCTATTACCTGTCCGATGCCGAAGGCGTCGGGAATCTCTATTCATGCCGACCCGACGGCTCCGATCAACGCCGGCACACCGACCACGACGATTTCTACGCGCGGCATGCGCAAACCGACGGACGCCGCGTCGTCTATCAATGCGGCGCCGACGTCTGGTTGTTCGATCCGAATGGCGATGCGACGGCGCGCGTCGCGATCGACGTGCCCTCGCACCGCACCCAGGCGGCGCGCAAGTTCGTGGACGCCGCCGAAAATCTCGCCGGCTTCGAACTGCATCCCGCCGGCCACAGCCTCGCGATCGAGACGCGCGGCAAGCTGTTCACGTTTGCGCTGTGGGAAGGCGCGGTGCGACAGTACGGCGTCGCCGATGGCGTCCGCTATCGACACGGCCAGTGGCTCGCCGACGGCGAAACGCTGGTGGCGGTCAGCGACGAGATGCGCGACGAGCGGCTCGTCGTGATCCGTAACGGCGACGCGCGCGTGCTCTCGCACGACATCGGCCGCGTGGTCGCGATGCGGGCGGCGCCCTCCGGCTCTCGCGTGGCACTCACCAATCATCGTCACGAAGTGTTGCTGATCGACATCGACGCCGATACCTGCAAGGTGATCGACCACAGCGAATGCGGGCGCTCCGAAAGCCTCGCCTGGTCGCCCGACGGTGCATGGCTCGCGTATCCGTTCTGGACGAGCCCGCGACATTCGGCGATCAAGCTGCACAGCGTCGCGAGTGGCGAAAGCCGCCTCGTCACGACGCCGGAATTCCGCGACTACAGTCCGGCGTTCGACCCGACCGGCAAGTATCTGTACTTCCTGTCGCTGCGCACGTTCGATCCGGTTTACGACAACGTGCAGTTCGAGCTGTCGTTCCCGCGCGCCGCGCGCCCGTACCTGATCGCGCTACAGGCCGATCAGCGGCCTCCGTTCGAGCCGGAGCCCAAAGGGATGAAGCCCGACGAGCCGCGTGCGCGCGACAAGGCGCCCGACGCGGCGATCAACGTACGCGTGGACCTCGACGGCATCGAGCGGCGCGTCGCCGCGTTCCCGGTTCCCGAAGGCCGCTTCGAGCAGATCGCCGGCGTCGCCGGCGACAAGGTCGTCTGGTCGCTGATGCCCGTGGCAGGCGCGCATGGCCGTGGCGGCCACAAGGACGTTCCGGGGCGGCTCGAGGTATTCGACTTCAGCACGCGCAGGACCGAGATGCTGGTCGACAAGCTGGACCGCTTCGTCGTCGCCTATGATCATGCGACGCTCGTGCTGCGGCACGGCAAGCGGATGCGCGCGATTCGCGCCGACCGCATTCCCGACCCGCGCGAGCGCGCGCAATCGTTCGGCGACGAGCCGTCGCGCAGGAGCGGCTGGATCGACCTCGGGCGAGTGCGCATATCCGTCGATCCCCGCCGCGAGTGGCGGCAGATGCTGCGCGAGGTGTGGCGGCTGCAGCGCGACCAGTTCTGGGTGCCCGACATGTCGGGCATCGACTGGGAGGACGTCTTCGCGCGCTACGAGCCGCTGCTCGATCGCATCGCCACGCGCAGCGAATTGTCGGACCTGATCTGGGAGATGCAGGGTGAGCTCGGCACGTCGCATGCATACGAAGCGGGCGGCGACTATCGGCGGCCGCCGCCGGTCACGCTCGGCCATCTCGCCGCTGAACTGGCGCTCGCCGGCGATGGTTCAAGCTTTGCGATCGAGCGGATCGTTCGCGGCGATCCGTGGGATGCGAGCGCCGATTCGCCGCTGAACGCAGTTGGCGTACAGGCGAAGACGGGCGAGCGCATCGTCGCCGTCAACGGCCAGCCCGTGTCGCAGGATCGCCCGCCGCAGGCGCTGCTCGTGCACCAGGCCAATGCGAAGGTCGAGCTGACGCTTGCGCCCGCGAACGGCGGCGCCGATGGCACGAAGCGCAACGTCGTCGTCACCACGCTCGCCGACGAAGTGCCGGCACGGTATCGCGAGTGGGTGGAGAGCAACCGGGCGTGGGTGCACGACAAGTCGAACGGCCGCGTCGGCTATCTGCACCTGCCGGACATGATGTCCGCGGGCTTCGCCGAATTTCATCGCTATTTCGGAACCGAGTGCGATCGCGACGCGCTGATCGTCGACGTCCGCTACAACCGCGGCGGTCACGTGTCGCAGCTCTTGCTGGAGAAAGTCGCGCGTCGCCGCCTGGGCTACGACCTGACGCGGTGGGGACAGCCCGAGCCGTATCCGGTCGAATCGCCGGCAGGACCCGTGGTCGCGCTCACCAACGAGCACGCGGGCTCGGACGGCGACATCTTTTCGCACTGCTTCAAGCTGATGCAGATTGGCAAGCTGGTCGGTACGCGGACGTGGGGCGGCGTCATCGGCATCAATCCGCGGCACAAGCTCGTCGACGGCAGCGAGACGACGCAGCCCGAGTATTCGTTCTGGTTCACCGATGTCGGATTCGCCGTCGAGAACTACGGCACCGACCCGGAAATCGAGGTCGACAACGCGCCGCAGGACGCTACTGCGGGGCGCGATCGGCAACTCGAGACGGCGCTCGCCACTGCGATGGAGCTTGCAAGTGCCGCGGAGTCGACCAAGCCCGAGTTCGGCGACAGGCCCGTGTTGCGCCGAGCGGCGCTGCCGCCGCGCAAGGCGATCAAGTAGCCGCAGTTGACGGTTGCGGCAACGGGCGGTGCGTGCCAACCTCCGGCCATGGGCACGCTTCGTCTGCTCTGGATCGGCGTCCTGGCGCTCGCTTGCGTCAACGCGTACGCGCAGCCTGCCCCGGTCGTCGCGTTGAATGTTGCCGGTGTCGTCAGCCCGGCGAGCGCCGAATATATCGAACGCGGACTGGCGCGCGCCCAGCGCGAGAAGGCGCAGCTCGTCGTGCTGACGCTCGATACGCCGGGCGGCCTCGACACGTCGATGCGCAAGATCGTGCAGGATGTGCTCGCGTCGCCCATCCCGGTCGTCACGTATGTCGCGCCGTCGGGCGCGCGCGCGGCCAGCGCCGGAACGTTCATCCTCTATGCGAGCCATATCGCCGCGATGGCGCCCGGTACGAACGTCGGCGCCGCGTCGCCCGTGTCGATCGGCCTGACGCCGCCGGCTCCATCCGGCGCCAAGGATGATAAGGACGACAAGAAGCGCGCACCGGACACGCACGAGCGCAAGGCGATGCAGGACGCGGCCGCGTACATTCGCAGCCTCGCGCAGTTGCGCGGCCGCAATGTCGAATGGGCGGAGAAGGCGGTCACCGAAGCCGCGAGCCTGTCGGCGGAGGAAGCGAAGCGCCAGAAGGTGATCGACGTCGTGGCGACCGATGTCAACGATCTGCGCGGGCAGATCGATGGTCGCCGCATTACCGTCGCCGGCGGCGAGCGCACGCTGCAGCTCGCAGGTGCGCCGACGATCGCCTTCGAGCCGGACTGGCATTTCCGCGTGCTGGCCATCATCACGGATCCGAGCGTCGCGATGATCCTGATGCTGCTCGGCGTCTATGGACTGTTGTTCGAGCTCGGCAACCCGGGTCTCGTCTTTCCGGGCGTCATGGGGGCCGTGTCGCTGCTGCTCGGCCTCTATGCGCTGCACCTGCTGCCGGTGAACTACGCGGGGCTCGCGTTGATGGGATTGGGGCTCGCGTTCATGATCGCCGAGATGTTCGTACCCGCGTACGGGTCGCTCGGCATCGGCGGTATCGTGGCGTTCGTCGTGGGCGCGATGATGCTGATCGACACCGATCTGCCGGGCTTCACCATCCCTTGGACGCTCATCGCGTCACTCGCGATCGCCAGCGCCTTGTTCGTGTTCGTCGTCGTGCGGATGGCGATTCGGGCGCGGCAGCGGCCGATCGTCAGCGGCGTGACGTCGCTCGTGGGTGCCGACGGCGAGATGATCGACGATGCGACAGACACCGGATGGGCCACCATCCGAGGCGAGACGTGGCAGGTCAGGACCGACGGTCGCGTGGCGCGCGGGCAGAAGGTGCGCGTCGTGGCCGTCGACGGTGTGCTGCCGCGAGTGGCGCCGGCGGGTGACGCGTGACGTCACGAGTCGCGAACCGCTTCTTCGCGGAGGGTAGGCGAGTGAAGACGATTTTCGGAGGAGCACCGCGATGACGCTGATCGGCCCCGGCTTGCTGCTGTTCCTGGTGATCGTGCTGGCGGTGTCGTCGCTGCGGGTGTTGCGCGAGTACCAGCGCGGCGTCGTGTTCCAGCTCGGGCGGTTCTGGAAGGTGAAGGGTCCCGGCCTCGTGATCCTGATTCCCGGCATCCAGCAGATGGTGCGCGTCGAGCTTCGCACCGTCGTGCTCGACGTGCCGAGCCAGGACGTGATTTCGCGCGACAACGTGTCGGTAAAGGTGAACGCCGTCGTCTACTTCCGCGTCGTCGATCCGCAGAAGGCGATCATCGAGGTCGAGAACTTCATGATGGCGACGTCGCAGCTCGCGCAGACGACGCTGCGCTCGGTGCTCGGCAAGCACGACCTCGACGAAATGCTGTCGCAGCGCGAGAAGCTCAACCTCGACATCCAGCAGACGCTCGATGCGCAGACGCTGTCGTGGGGCATCAAGGTGGCGAACGTCGAGATGAAGCATGTCGACCTGAACGAGACGATGATCCGCGCGATCGCGCGCCAGGCCGAGGCCGAGCGCGAGCGGCGCGCGAAGGTCATTCACGCCGAGGGCGAGATGCAGGCCGCGCAGAAGCTTTTCGAGGCGGCGCAGGTGCTGTCGCAGGCACCGCTCGCCATCCAATTGCGCTATCTCGAGACGCTGACGGTGATCGCCGCCGACAAGAACTCGACGATCGTTTTCCCCCTGCCGATGGATATCGTGCAGCCGCTGCTCGATGCGCTGCCGAAGCGGACTTCGGGGTCAGAGCAATAAGTCGACTTGTTGCTCTGACCCCGAAGTCACAGGCGGCCGAAGCGCCCCTGCTGCAGATCGCTGATCGCCGTCATGATCTCGTCGCGCGTGTTCATGACGAACGGGCCGTAGCCTGCGATCGGCTCGTCGATCGGCTCGCCGGTCAACACGAGGAATGTCGCGTCGGCGCTGGCCTCGAGCCGGACTTCGCTGCCGCCGCGATCGAACTGCACGACCTGCGCCGCGCGCACGTCGTGGGTATCGTTGACGCGCAGCGCGCCGCGGAACAGCGCGATCATCGCCGTGTGACCCTCGGGCAGCACGAACGTCGCGCCCTTGCCCGCAGTCAGTGCCACGTCCCAGACGTTGATGTCGGTGAAGGTCGACGCGGGTCCTCTCCGGTCGCCATAGTGCCCGGCGATGACGCGCACGCGGCCCGCGCCATCGGGCAATTCCGCGACCGGAATGTCGGCCGCGACGATCGGCTGATAGCGCGGCGCCGACATCTTGTCCTTCGCCGGCAGGTTCACCCAAAGCTGCGCCATCTCCAGCGTGCCGCCGCGGCGCGTGAATTCGCGCGAATGGAATTCCTCGTGCATGAGGCCGGAGGCCGCCGTCATCCACTGCACGTCGCCAGGACCGATGGTGCCGCCGTTGCCCGCAGTGTCGCGATGCTCGACCTCGCCCTGGTAGACGATCGTCACCGTTTCGAAGCCGCGATGCGGATGCTCGCCGACACCGCGCGGCTTCGCGGCCGGCTCGAATTCGGCCGGACCCGCATGGTCGAGCAGCAGGAACGGACTCAACAACGCGCCGCCCGCCTGATACGAAAAGAGGCTGCGCACCGGAAACCCGTCGCCTACCCAGTGCTGTTCGGGACTTTGGTGAATCGCCGTCACCCGCTTCATCGCCTGACTCTCCCTCGATCGATCGAATCGAGATCGGGGCGGCGAGCCTATTTCGCAAGCGGGGCATCGTCCTCGCCATCGCGAAAGAGCTGGTAGAGGAGGATGGCGCCGAACGTGGCCGTGCCGATGCCGCCCAGCGTGAACCCGCCGAGCTTCAGCGCCAGGTCACCGGCGCCGATCGTGAGCGTCACGGCCGCCGTCACCAGATTGCGCGGACGCGCGAAATCGACCTGGTTCTGTACCCAGATCCTACCGCCGGTGGCGGTGATCAGGCCGAAGACGACGATCGACAAGCCGCCGAGCACGGCGCCCGGAATCGTCATGATCAGTGCGCCGAACTTCGGCGAGAACCCGAGCACGATCGCGACGCACGCCGCAACGACGAACAGCAGCGTCGAATAGGTCTTCGTGACCGCCATGACGCCGATGTTTTCGGCGTACGTCGTGACCCCGGTGCCGCCGCCGGCGCCGGCGACGATCGTTGCGATGCCGTCACCGACGAACGCGCGGCCGAGATACGGGTCGAGGTCGCGTCCCGTCATCGCCGCCACCGCCTTGATGTGGCCGAGGTTCTCCGCGACGAGCACCACGGCCACCGGGGCAATCAGCGCGATCGCGTGGCCATCCCATACAGGCGCGATGAACTTCGGCCAACCGATCCACGCCGCCGCCGCGACCGGCGAGAAGTCGATCGGCTTGCCGAGGCCGAGCACGTTCGTGCAGATCGCGTACAGCAGGTACCCGGCGATGCCGCCCAGAAGCACGGGCAATCGTCGCGCGAGTCCCCGTGCGCGGACGGCGATCAGCCCGACCGCGACGATCGTCGCGATGCCGATCCACGTCTCGAGCGCGCTGGCCGAAATGCCCTTCACGGCGATCGGCGCGAGATTCAAACCGATCACGGCGACGACGCTGCCGGTCACCACCGGCGGCATCAGGCGGTCGATGAAGCCGTAGCCGACGAGCATGACCGCGAGGCCGATCAGCGCATAGACGACGCCTGCAGCAATGATGCCCGAGAGTGCGACGCCGAGGTTCGCGTTCGGACCGCTGCCGGAATAACCGCTCGCCGCGATTACCACCGCGATGAATGCGAAGCTCGATCCGAGGTAGCTCGGCACGCGGCCGCCGACCAGCACGAAGAAGATCAACGTGCCAATGCCCGAAAACATGATCGCGACATTCGGGTCGAATCCCATCAAAAGCGGCGCGAGGACGGTGGCGCCGAACATCGCGACGACGTGCTGCAGTCCGAGCGCCAGCGTCGGACCCGCGGGCAACCGCTCGTCGGGCGCGATGACACCGTCGGTGCGCACCGTCCAGCGCGGGAAGTACGGAACTTCGGAAGCAGGCTTCATGGTTTTCGTCCACCGGGGCGGCAAACCGGACGATTGAACACCAGAACCGGCCGCGCTGTCTGCCCGGGGCCGGTTGTCGCTGTCACGGCAAATGGGTATCGTGAACAGGCACGCCCGGCCGCGGCGATCCCCGCGCCGGGCGGGCGTCCTAGAACCAGCCGTTTCGATTCCACCGACTCTGGAGACAGCCATGGCGAAGTCATCTTCATCGAGCGAAGGCGTCTACCGCGTCATCGACGTGGTCGGCAGCAGCGACACTTCCTGGGAGGACGCGGCACGCAATGCCGTCGAGACCGCGGGCAAGTCGCTGCGCGACCTGCGCATCGCCGAAGTGCAGAAGCTCGACGTCAAGATCGAGAACGGCAAGGTGCTCGCTTTCCGCGCGCGCCTGCAGTTGTCGTTCAAGTACGAGGCGGACTAGCAGCACCACCTCGCGCGAGGGCTAAAGCCTCCGCGCGGGGCAGCCGGGCGACACCAGTCGTCGCCTGGCCAGGGGAGGCAAGCGGCAGGCCGGAGGCGGTGGGCGGCCGTACCGAATGCGGTACGATCACCCCATGGATTTCGCCTTCGTTCTCGACCCGCTGCCGCTGCTGAAGGCGTACAAGGACACGAGCATCGCGATGATGCGCGCGGTGGGCGCGCGCGGGCATCGCGTGTACGCGATCGAGCAGCCGGCCATCTACTGGCGTGACGGCGCGACGCGCGCGCAGGCGCGCCTGCTCACGCTGCATGCCGACGACCACGATTGGTACGACGCCGGCGTGCCGGAGGACCGCGCGCTTCGGGACTTCGCGGCAGTGCTGATGCGCAAGGACCCCCCGTTCGACATGGAGTACGTCTACTCGACGTATCTGCTCGAAGCGGCCGAGCGCGAGGGCGCTCGGATCTTCAACCGGCCTCGGGCGATCCGCGATCACAACGAAAAGCTGGCGGTGGTGCCCTTTCGCGATTTCGTCCCGCCGACCCTCGTCACGCGCGAGGCGCGTCTCGTCAACGAATTCATCGACGAACACGGCGACGTCATCGTGAAGCCGCTCGACGGCATGGGCGGCGTCTCGGTGTTCCGCGTACGTCGGGATGATCCCAACCGCAACGTGATCGTGGAAACCGTGTCGCATCTCGGCGCACGCACCGTGATGGCGCAACGTTTCATTCCCGAGATTCGCGACGGCGACAAGCGCATTCTGCTGATCGGCGGCGAAGTCGTGCCGTACTCGCTCGCGCGGATCCCGAAGCCCGGCGAAACGCGCGGCAACCTCGCGGCCGGCGGCATCGGTGTCGCGCGCGAGCTGTCGCCGCGGGATCGCGAAATCGCGCTCGCGCTCGCCAAGCCGCTCTGGGACGCAGGGCTGCTCGTCGTCGGCATCGACGTGATCGGCGCGTACCTGACCGAAGTGAACGTGACGAGCCCGACGTGCTTCGTCGAGATAACCGAGCAGTCGGGCTTCGACGTCGGCGCACTGTTCGCCGATGC
The DNA here is from genome assembly GCA_035278845.1 of Casimicrobiaceae bacterium. Classification (GTDB taxonomy): domain Bacteria; phylum Pseudomonadota; class Gammaproteobacteria; order Burkholderiales; family Casimicrobiaceae; genus VBCG01. The sequence continues at coordinate 41,108 of DATEIQ010000079.1, forward strand.
GCTGCTGCGCGCGTGCGCGCCGGCATGATCGGCATTCTGATCATGGCGCACGACCGGCTGGGCGACAGCCTCGCCGACGCGGTCACGCACGTCCTCGGCGCAAAGCCTCCGCAGTTCGACGTGTTTCCGGTAGCCGCCACCGACGATCCCATCGCGCTTCTGCCCAAAGCGCGCGAGGCAGTCGCGGCGCTCGACACCGGCGACGGCGTCGCGATCCTTTCCGACATCTACGGCGCCACGCCGTGCAACCTCGCGGTCAAGCTCGCGAACGCGGGCCGCGTGGAGGTGCTGGCCGGCGTGAGCCTGCCGATGCTCGTGCGCGCCTTCACGTATCGCACCAAGGGCATGGAGACGTTCGTCAAGAAAGCGGTCTCCGGCGGCTGCGAGGGCGTGCTGCACGTCGACCCCGACCCGATCTATGCTGCAGCGCGAAGTCGAGATCGTTAACAAGCTCGGCCTGCACGCGCGCGCATCGGCCAAGCTCACGCAGCTTGCGGCGAAGTTCGACAGCGACGTGCAGGTGACGCGCAACGGCCGCAAGGTCAACGCCAAGAGCATCATGGGCGTCATGATGCTTGCCGCGGGCAAGGGCTCGAAGATCACGCTCGAGACCGCCGGTCCCGACGAGGAAGAGGCGATGGAGGCCATCTGCCGCCTGATCCGCGACTGCTTCGGCGAAGGTCAGTGAAACGGATGGCGATGCGAATCTTCGCATGCTGAATCGACGGAACCAATGCGCCGCCGTCCGGCTCCATAGCAAGGCTCGCGCGCGGCGCATGCCGCCCGCACGCGGGCGTTCGGAGCCCCGGCATGCAGACACGCGAAATCCCGATCACCAATCCCCTCGGACTGCATGCGCGTGCGTGCGCGCGCATCGTCCAGGTCGCATCCCGCTTCCGGTGCAAGGTGTCGCTGGCGAACGGCGTGCGCCGCGCGAGCGCGCACAGCATCGTGGCGGTGATGCTGCTCGCGGGGGCCGTCGGCACCACGATCATCGTCGAGACCGACGGCCCGGACGAGATCGCGGCGATGGTCGCGATCGTGTCGCTCATCCGCGACGGCCTCGAGCGGCGTCAATAGCGAGCGCGCACACGCGCGGGAGACCGCGCGCGTGGTGAGCTTCGCGCTGCACGGCATCGGCGTCTCCCGCGGCATCGCCATCGGGCGGGCGCAGCTCGTGTCGCATGCGACGCGCGAAGTCGCTCATTACACGATTCCACTCACGCAGGTCCCTGCCGAGATCGAGCGGTTCGAGACCGCGATCGCGGAAGTGCAGCGCGAGCTCGAGGGCCTGCACGCCGCGCTCACGAGCGGAGACGCGCCAGGCGAGTTCGGCGCATTCCTCGACGTGCACTGGATGATCCTGAACGACCCGACGCTGTCCGAAGCGCCGAAGCGGATCATCGCCGAGCAGCGCTGCAATGCCGAGTGGGCGCTCACCATCCAGATGGGCGTGCTGGTCGAGCAGTTCGAGCAGATCGAGGATTCGTACCTGCGCGAGCGCAAGGCGGACGTCGTGCAGGTCGGCGAGCGCGTGCTGAAGCGGCTGATGGGGCGTCCCGGCATGCTGCCGGCGCCGGGCGCCGAGGAGCAGACAATCCTGGTGGCGCACGACCTGTCGCCGGCCGACGTCATCCAGTTCAAGCACCATCGCTTCGCGGCGTTCCTGACCGATCTCGGCGGCATCACGTCGCACACGGCGATCGTCGCGCGCGGCCTCAACGTGCCGGCCGTGGTGGCGACGCATCATGCGCGCCAGCTCATACGCGACGGCGAGATGGTGATCGTCGACGGCACGAACGACGTCGTCATCGTCAACCCCGACCGTGCGGTCCTCGCCGAATATCGGCTGAAGCAGAACGAGCTCGAGCTCGCGCGGCAGAAGCTGCGGCGGCTGCGCACCAAGCGCGCCGATACACTCGACGGCATCCACGTCGAGCTTCACGCCAACATCGAGCTGCCGGAGGATATCGAGCAGGCGCTGAAGAACGGTGCGACCGGCATCGGCCTGTTTCGCTCCGAGTTCCTTTTCCTGAACCGGACCGGATTGCCATCGGAGGACGAGCAGTTCGAGGCATTTCGCAAGGTCGCAGCCGGCATGCAGGGGATGCCGGTGACTATCCGTACGTTCGACCTCGGTGCCGACAAGCAGCAGGCCGACCTCGAGGGCCTCGCGCGTGTCGCGCCCAATCCGGCGCTCGGCCTCCGCGCGATTCGGTTCTGCCTCGCCGAGCCGCGGCTTTTCCTGACGCAGTTGCGTGCAATCCTGCGTGCGACGCATTACGGCAACGTGCGGATCCTGCTGCCGATGCTGGCATCGGCGTCGGAGATCGACCAGGCGCTCGCGATGATCGATCGCGCGCGGGAAAGCCTGCGCGAGCAGAACGTCCCGTTCAAGCACGACGTCGCAGTCGGTGGAATGATCGAAATTCCCGCGGCGGCGCTTGCGATGGGCTCGTTCCTGCGCAAGCTCGATTTCCTGTCGATCGGCACCAACGACCTGATCCAGTACACGCTCGCCGTCGACCGCGCCGACGAGGCGGTGTCTCATCTCTACGATCCGCTCCATCCCGCGGTGCTGCGCCTGATCGGGCTCGCGATCGGCACGGCGACGAAGGCCAAGGTGCCGGTCGCCGTCTGCGGCGAAATGGCGGGCGAGCAGCGACTCACGCGCATGCTCCTGGGTCTCGGTCTGCGTGAATTCTCGATGCATCCGTCGCATCTGCTCGGCGTCAAGCAGCGCGTGCTGCAGACCGACGTCGCGGCGACCCACGCGCTCGTCGAGCGCATCCGGCGGGCCGAGGAGCCCGAGAAGCTTGCAGCGCTGATCGACAAGCTGAACGCCTGACTTTGGGGTCGGAGCGATAAGTCGACTTCGGGGTCAGAGCAATAAGTCACGCGACGACCTGTCAGCCGAAGTCAAAATACTGGCCGCGTGACTTATTGCTCTGACCCCGAAGTCAAGCGCGACTTATTGCTCTGACCCCAAAGTCGGGCCGGAATGAGTGGGCGGGCGCGGCTGTTCGCGCTTCGTGTTGCAAACGACGTGCCGCTCCATGCGCGAAATCTTCGTTACAGTGCTCGTGGCCGTGCTGGTGTCCGCGCCCGCATTCGCCGCGCGCAGCGGTGAGGCCGCCCCTTCGTTCGCGCTGGCGACCGCTGCGGGCGACACCGTCGAACTCGCGCAGCTGCGCGGCCGCGTCGTTTACGTCGATTTCTGGGCGTCGTGGTGTACGCCGTGCAAGCGCTCGTTTCCGTGGATGAACGAGCTCGACGCGCGTTACCGCGACAGCGGCCTCACGATCGTCGCCATCAACGTGGACAAACGGCGAGACGACGCGATGCGGTTTCTGCGCGACGTTCCCGCGCGGTTCACCGTCGTGTTCGACGCGGAAGGCAAAACGCCTGCCGTGTTCGACGTCAAGGGCATGCCGAGTTCGTACCTGATCGACCGGGAAGGTCGTGTCGCCGCCGTCGAGGAAGGCTTCCACGACGAGCGCGCCGCCGTGATCGAGCAACGCATTCGAGCGTTGCTCGATCGGAAATGAATCGATGACGCCGTCGACCGCGACGAACGCGGTTCGTGCGCATGCGGGTCGTTTGCGCTGTGCGTACCGTGCCATGCTCGCGGCGATTGCCGTCGCAAGCATGGTCGCCGGCTGCGCGACATTCGACCCGCCGAAGCCGTGGGAGAAGGGTGATCTCGCGCGGCCGTCGATGCGCTTCGACGCCGATCCGCTCGCCGCACGCGCAACGGCGCACGTCTACCAAAGCAAGGAAGGTGCGGCAGGTGGCGGTACGGTCGGCGGCGGCGGATGCGGTTGCAACTGAAGACAGGCGGCGGATGCGGTTGCAACTGAAGACCGGCGGTGCGCCTCCGACCGCCGATGAAACAGCGACGGAAACGCCCCGCGTATCGGATCGATCGGCCGCGCTGATCGCCGCCGCACTTGCTTTGCCGGGCATCCTGCCGTCGCACGCGCACGCGCAAACCGCGTCGGACGAAGGCGTCGTCGCGCTGCGCTACCTCGACTATCGCGACTGGCAGCCGGGCGCGCGTCGGATGACAGTGCGCAACCCTTCGCTGTACGCGCTCTTGCCGCTCGGCAGCTCGTATGCGTTCGAAGGCTCGGTCATCTACGACGCGATGTCCGGCGCGTCACCGCTCGATCACGACACGCTGTCCGGTGCCTCGGGTCTCGGCATCACCGACTATCGCACCGCGGCCGACGCCCGGCTGACGAAATACATCGATGGCAACGCACTCGCGTTCGGCGTTGCCGGATCGTACGAGCGGGACTACAAGTCGCGTGCGGCGTCGTTCGAGTGGCGGCGCGCGAGCGCCGATCGCAACACCACGCTCGCCATCGGACTCGCGGCCACCCGCGACAGCATCGACAGCGTCAACGGCGCCGCGAGGAACAGGCATCGGGAAACGTACGGCCTGCTGGTCGGCATCACGCAGGTGCTTTCGAGCGATTCGCTGCTCGAATCGAGCGTCACATGGTCCGATGGTCGCGGCTACTATTCCGATCCGTACAAGCTGCTCGACGCGCGTCCGGACCGGCGCCGAATCGTAGCCTGGCTCACGCGCTACAACCGCTACCTGCCGCAACCGGATGCGACGCTGCGCGTAGCCTATCGGTACCTCGACGATTCGTTCGGCGATCGGTCGCACATGGTCGAGGCCTCTTGGATGCAGACGCTGCCGAAGGGTTTCACGCTGACGCCGACACTGCGCTACTACACGCAGGGGGCGGCGTATTTCTATCGCGATCCGCCATATCCGGAAGGCTTCGTGCAGGGTGAGCCGTACACGGCCGATACGCGTCTTTCGGCATACGGCGCCATCACCGCGGGGCTGCGGCTCGCCAAAGCGTTTCCGGGCGGCGTGACGGCCGACGTCGCATTCACGTTCTATCGCCAGCGTGCCGGTTGGCGCGCTGGCGGGGATGGCAGCCCCGGCCTGCTCGAATTCTCGGCGCGCTGGATCGAGCTCGGTCTCGAGAAGCGGTTCTGATGCTCGCCGCGCCTACGATGGAAGAGCAGGCGTACCGCTATGCGTTCGTCGCGATGGCGTCGCGGCACGAGCTGCATGTGTTCGCGCCGGACCGCGCGCAGGCCGATCGCGCCGCGCGTGAAGCGATCGCGGACGTGCTGCGCATCGAGGCCAAGTACACGCGCTATCGCGACACGAGCGTCACGTCGGCGATCAATCGGAATGCTGGCGGCGACGAAGTGGCCATCGACGCCGAAACCGTCGCGCTGTTGCGCTATGCCGACAGCTGCCACGCGCTGAGCGAAGGACGCTTCGACCTGACCTCCGGCGTGCTGCGTCAAGCATGGGACTTCAAGGCGCGGCCGCCGCGGCTTCCGACCGATGCCGAGATCGCCGCGTTACTCGATCGGATCGGCTGGCCACGCGTCGAGTGGGACGAGCACTCGATCCGGCTGCCGCACGCCGGTATGGAGCTCGACTTCGGCGGCATCGGCAAGGAATACGCGGCCGATCGCGCGGCGGCAATTCTGCGCGAGCACGGCATCGCCCACGCACTCGTCAACCTCGCGGGCGACCTGCGGGTCATTGGTGCCCGCCCCGACGGCAGCCCGTGGCGCATCGGCATTCAGCACCCGCGCGAGCCCGGTGGTGTCGTCGCGACGGTCGAGCTCACCGACGGCGCGGTGGCGACGAGCGGCGATTACGAGCGCTACTTCGAAGTGGACGGCCGGCGGTACTGCCATCTGCTCGATGCGCGTACGGGCCGTCCGGTTGCACACTGGCAGTCGGTGAGCGTCGTCGCCGACCTTGCGACGCTCGCCGGCAGCTATGCAACGCTCGCGATGCTGCTCGCCGCCGATGCACCCGCGTTCCTCGCGCGCGAGGGTGCACACTATCTGGCGATTGCGGCCGACGGTACGATGGCGGGCAACATGCCATTCTCGCGAGGAAAATCATGACTTCCCCCCAACGCATGCGCGGCGTGCTCGCCCCGGTGATCACGCCCTTCGACCGCGATCTCGCGCCTGACCCCGACCGCCTGATCCGGCATTGCCGGTGGCTGCTCGAACGCGACGTCGGTCTCGCGGTTTTCGGGACAAACTCGGAGGCGAACTCGCTATCCGTTCCCGAGAAGCTGCGACTGCTCGACGCGCTGCTCCAAGCCGGCATCCCGCCTTCGCGGATGATGCCCGGTACCGGGTGCTGCGCGTTTCCCGACACCGTCGAGCTCACGCGGTGCGCCGTCGAGCGCGGTTGCGCGGGCGTGCTGATGCTGCCGCCGTTCTATTACAAGAATGTCACCGACGACGGCCTGTTCGCAAGCTACGCCGAGGTGATCGAGCGCGTGGGTGATGCGCGGCTGCGTATCTACCTCTATCACATTCCGCCGGTGTCGCAGGTGCCGATCAGTCTCGCATTGATCGAGCGGCTGCTCGTGCGTTATCCGCAAACGGTGGCGGGCATCAAGGACAGCTCGGGCGATTTCCCCAATACGCGCGCGATGCTCGACCGGTTCGCGGCGCAGGGATTTGCCGTGTTCGCGGGCAACGAGACGTTCCTGCTCGCGACGATGCGCGGAGGCGGCGCCGGTACGATCAGCGCCATCGCGAACGTCAATCCGGCGGCAATCGCTGCGCTCGCGCGCGATTGGCAACGGCCGGATGCGGACGCACGGCAGGCGGAGGTCGATCGCGTGCGCAAGGCGTTGGCGTCTTTCCCGATACTCCCCGCGCTCAAGGCGACGGTCGCACATTTTTCCCACGACGATGCATGGGCGCGGCCGCGCCCGCCGCTCATGGCGCTGTCGGAGGCGGAGCGCGCGCGTTGCATGACGGCGCTTGCCGACATCGGCTTCGCGATGCCCGGGCTCGGCTGACGCAATGCCCGGGCTCGGCTGACGCGATCGGTCGCGCGCCGATCCGGCTAGAATCCGTGGCGCGATGCCATCCTTTTCCGCCACGACCGGCGGCGCCGCGCCGGTCGCCGACGTCGACCGTTCCGTCGGCCCCGTCGTTTCCCGCACCGCGCACTTCGACGCGCCGCTTGCGCTCGCATGCGGACGCACGCTGCCGCAATACGATCTCGCGTACGAGACGTACGGCGAACTCGACGCGACGCGATCGAACGCGGTGCTCGTCTGCCATGCGCTGAACGCGTCGCATCACGTCGCGGGCTGGTACGCCGACGATCCTGACAACGTCGGCTGGTGGGACAACATGGTGGGCCCGGGCAAGCCGCTCGACACCGATCGCTACTTCGTCGTCGGCGTCAACAATCTCGGCAGCTGCTTCGGTTCGACGGGTCCGCTCTCGATCGATCCGGCAACCGGCTCGCCGTTCGGCAGCAGCTTTCCGCTGATCACCGTCGAGGATTGGGTCGACGCGCAGGCGCAGCTCGCCGATCGGCTCGGCATCGCGCAATGGGCGGCGGTGATGGGCGGCAGCCTCGGCGGCATGCAGGCGCTCGACTGGGCGATCCGCTATCCGGCGCGCATCCGCAACGCGCTGGTCATCGCGGCGGCGCCGAACCTGTCGGCGGAGAACATCGCGTTCAACGAGATCGCGCGCCAGGCGATCATGACCGATCCCGATTTCCACGACGGCAACTTCGGGGCGCACGGCGTGAAGCCGCGCCGGGGGCTGCGCGTCGCGCGGATGATCGGGCACATCACATACCTGTCCGACGAGCAGATGGACGCCAAGTTCGGCCGCCAGCTGCGCGAAGGCATCAACTTCTCGTTCGCGCCGGAATTCCAGATCGAGTCGTACCTGCGCTACCAGGGCGAGAAATTCGCCGACTACTACGACGCGAACACGTACCTGCGGATCACGAAGGCGCTCGACTATTTCGACCCGGCGACGCGGGAAGGCGGCGACCTCGCGCGCGCGCTCGCCCACGCCACGTGCAAGCTGCTCGTGATCTCGTTCACCACCGACTGGCGCTTCCCAGCGTCGCGCTCGCGGGAGATCGTCAAGGCGCTCGTGCGCAGGCAGCGCGACGTCTCCTATGCCGAGATCGCCGCGCCGCACGGCCACGACGCGTTCCTGCTCGACAATCCGCAGTATCACGCCGTCGTGCGCGCGTGGTTCGACCGTATCGTCACCGACGGTGTCGGAGGTGCAACCCCCGACTTTGGGGTCAGAGCCGTAAGTCCGGATACCGCCGGATGAGTGCCTGACGTGAGCGCCAGACTTACGGCTCTGACCCCAAAGTCGACACCGGGGGTCAACGGCGTCGCCCGGGCCGACTACGCGACGATCGGAGGCTGGGTCGCCGACGGCGCGCGCGTGCTCGATCTGGGCTGCGGCGATGGAGCGCTGCTGCAGTTCCTGGCGCGCGAACGGCGCGCGAGCGGGTATGGGATCGAGATCGACGACGCCGGCGTGCTCGCGAGCGTGCGCAACGGCGTCAACGTGCTGCAGAGCGACCTCGAGCGCGGCCTCGCCGGCTTCGATGACGCGGCCTTCGACGTCGTGCTTCTCTCGCAGACGCTGCAGGCGATGCGGCGCATCGAGGCAATCGTCGCCGAAATGCTGCGCGTCGGACGCGAGGCGATCGTGACGTTCCCGAACTTCGGCCACTGGTCGCATCGGCTGCAGGTGCTGCGCGGCCGCATGCCGGTGTCGCCGTCGCTGCCGTACCAGTGGTACGACACGCCGAACATCCATCTCTGCACCGTCGCGGACTTCGACGCGTTCCTCGCCGAGCGCGGGCATCGCGTGCTCGACCGCGTCGTACTCGCGGGCGGCCGGCCGGTCGCGTTCGCACCGAATCTCATGGGCGAGCTCGCGATCTACCGGTTCCGCCGATGAAAGGAGCGCCGGAGGTCGTCGACGAAACGGTGACGGCGCCGCGCACGCGCGAGACGTGGCGCGAGGCGCTCTTCAACCGGCGGATGCTCATCTGCGTCTTCACCGGTTTCTCGTCGGGACTGCCGCTCTACCTGCTGCTCAACCTGCTGCCCGCGTGGCTGCGCACGTCCGGCGTCGATTTGAAGACGATCGGCTTCTTCGCGCTGATCCAGCTGCCGTACACGTGGAAGTTCCTCTGGTCGCCGCTGCTCGACCGCTACGCGATGCCGCTGCTCGGCCGTCGTCGCGGCTGGATGCTCGTCACGCAGCTGACACTGCTCATTTCGATACCGCTGTTCGGCATGCTGCATCCCAAGGTGGACATCCTGGCGATTGTCGTGCTGTCGACGATCGTCGCGTTCTTTTCCGCGAGCCAGGACATCGTGCTCGATGCGTTCCGGCGCGAAATCCTGCCCGACGCCGAGCTCGGGCTCGGCACGTCGATTCACGTGAACGCCTACCGGATCTCGAGCCTCGTTCCCGGCGCGCTCGCGCTGATCCTCGCTGACCGGATGCCGTGGTCCTCCGTCTATCTGATCACGGCGCTCTTCATGCTGCCCGGCATCGCACTCACGCTCGCCGTGCGCGAGCCCGCGCTCGTCAGGGGCCGTCCGCGCACGCTGCGCGAGGCGGTCGTCGAGCCGTTCCACGAATTCATCACGCGCAACGGCTGGCGCGCCGCCCTGCTGGTGCTGGCGTTCATCTTCCTCTACAAGCTCGGCGACAGCATGGCGACGGCGCTCGCCACGCCGTTCTACCTGGACATGGGCTTCACGATGACCGACATCGGCGTCATCGCGAAGAACGCGGGCCTGTGGGCGAGCGTCGTTGGCGGCCTGCTCGGCGGCCTGTGGATGGTGAAGATCGGAATCAACCGCGGGCTGTGGCTGTTCGGCGTCGTTCAGCTCGTATCCATCCTGGGTTTCGCGTGGCTCGCCTATGTTCAGCAGCCGGATCGCTTGCTGCTCGCGTTCGTCATCGCGTTCGAGGCGCTTGGCGTCGGCCTCGGCACGGCCGCGTTCACCGCCTATATCGCCCGCACGACCGATCCCCGCTACACGGCCACGCAATACGCGCTCTTCACGAGCCTCGCCGCCGTGCCGCGCACGGTGATCAACGCGACGACCGGCTGGATCGTCGAGCGGCTGGGGTGGTTCGACTTCTATTTGTTGTGTACCGTATTGGCGCTGCCCGGCATGCTGCTGCTCTTGCGCGTGGCACCGTGGCGCGAGGAGCCTGCCGCTCGCCCTGCAGATTGACCGGCGCAACGTTTCGAAGCGATGATGAACCGGCAGAAATTCAGCGCGATCGCGCACCGCGACCACGACTATTGCAATCCGATCTCGGCTGCCAAGGTCGAGCGCGTGCTCGACCTTTTGCCGCTCGATGCGAGCTCGCGCGTGCTCGACCTGGGCTGCGGACGCGCCGAGCTCGCGCTGCGCATCATCGAGCGCTTCGGCGCGCGCGTGATGGCCATCGACAATTCATCGCTGATGCTCGACGCCGCGCGCGAGCGCGCGCAATGGACCGGCGCGCTCGGTCGGCTGCACCTCGACAACGTCGACATCGCCGAATTCCAGGCAGATCCCGAAACGTTCCACCTGACGGTGATGCTCGGCGCCGGCGGTATCCCGGGCGGCATGGCCGGCATCTGCCGCCATCTGAAGTCGTGGACCAAGTCGGGCGGCTACGTGCTGATCGGCGAAGGCTTTTGGGCGAAGCGGCCGCATCCGCACTATCTGTCGTTCCTGGGTGGCGATCGCGGACAGTACCTGAAGCACGCCGGCAACGTGCAGGCGGGAATCGATGCGGGCCTCATACCGATGCACGCGACGACCGCGACCAGCGACGAATGGGACGAATACGAGTGGAAGTACTGCCGCTCGATCGAGCGTTACGCGCGCGAGAAGCCGGACGATCCCGACGTGCCGGAGATGCTGGTCGAGATCCGCCGCTGGCGCGACGCGTATCTGCGCTGGGGGCGTGACACGCTGGGCTTCGCGATCTACTTGTTCTATCGCCCGGGGCCGTTCGTCGGCTGATCGCGTTCGAGCTGTTCCAGCGCGGCCGCGACGTCGAGCCACTGCGATTCGAGCCGCGCGAGCGTCCACGTGAGCTCGCCCTGTCGCGCGATCGCGGCGACGAGGCGCTCCTTCGCATCCCCGGCATAGGCTTCGCTCGACGCGAGCCACACGTCGAGCGCGTCCTTCTCCGCGCCGAGCCGCTCGAGGTCCTGCTCGATCGTGGATTGCTGCGACTGCAGCGGCTTGCGCTGGTCCGCGAGGCGCTGGCGCGCTTCGGCTGCCTCGCGCTTCTGCGCACGCCGCTCCGCGGCCGGCCGGACGGCGCGATCGTCGTCCGCACGACGTGCCGGGCGTGACCGGCTCAGCACCCAGTCGCGATAATCGTCGAGGTCGCCGTCGAACGGTGCGACCGTGCCATCGGCAACGAGCCACAACTCGTCCGCGGTCGCGCGCAACAGGTGACGGTCGTGCGCGACGACGATCAGCGCGCCGCCGTAATCCTGCAGCGCCTCGGTCAGCGCTTCGCGCATCTCGATATCGAGATGGTTGGTCGGCTCGTCGAGCAGCAGCAGGTTGGGGCGCTCGCGCACGATCAGCGCGAGCGTCAGACGCGCCTTCTCGCCGCCGGAAAGGCGCGCGACCGGCGACGTCGCCATGTCGCCGCGAATGTCGAAGCCGCCGAGGAAGTCGCGCAGTTCCTGCTCGCGCGTGTCGGGCTCGCGCCGGGCGAAATGCCCGAGCGGCGAATCCTCGAGGCGCAGCTGCTCGACCTGATGCTGCGCGAAATAGCCGAGGCGCAATTGCTGCGCGGCATAACGTGTACCGGAAAGCGGCGCGAGCGTTCCGGAGAGCCCCTTGAGCAGCGTCGACTTGCCCGCACCGTTCGGGCCGAGCAGGCCGATCCGCGCGCCGGCCTGCACGCTCCACTCGACGTCGCGCAGCACGGTTCGATCGCCGTAGCCGAGCGTCGCATCCTCGAGCCGCGCGAGCTGCCGCGCCGTCGCGCCGACTTCGGGGAAGGTGAACGAGAACGGGCTGTCGACGTGCGCGGAGGCGATCAGCTCCATCCGCTCGAGCGCCTTCATCCGGCTTTGCGCCTGGCGCGCCTTCGTCGCCTTGGCGCGGAAGCGGTCGATGTACGCGCGCATGTGCGCGATCTGCCGTTGCTGCTTCGCGTACGCGGCCTGCTGCTGCGCGAGCTTCTGCGCGCGCTCGCGCTCGAACTGCGTGTAGTTGCCGGTGTATGCGGTGATCGTCTGCGCGTCGACGTGCGCGATCGTGTCGGCCACGGCGTCGAGAAAATCGCGGTCGTGCGTGATCAGAAGCAGCGTGCCCGGATAGCGGCGCAACCAATCCTCGAGCCACAGCACGGCGTCGAGGTCGAGATGATTGGTCGGCTCGTCGAGCAGCAGCAGGTCGGAGCGGCACATCAGCGCCTTCGCGAGCTCGAGGCGCATCCGCCAGCCGCCGGAAAACGTGTCGACGGGCCGCATCTGCTGCTCTTCGGTGAACCCCAGCCCCGCGAGCAGCGTCGCGGCGCGCGACCGCGCGGCGTAGCCGCCGATCGCTTCGAATCGATGATGCAGCTCGGCGAGTTGCGCGCCGTCGGTGCCGGAAACCGCGAGCGCGCGCTCGATCTCCCGCAACTCGCGGTCACCGTCCTGCGTGTAGTCGATCGCAGGCGTTGCGACGGCCGGCGTCTCCTGGGCCACGTGCGCGAGCACCCAGCGGGGCGGCATCTCCACCGATCCGGCGTCCGGAGCGAGGTCGCCGCGGATCGCCGCGAACAGGCTCGATTTGCCGGCGCCGTTCGCACCAACGACGCCGACCTTGTGCCCGTGATGCACGGCGAGCGACGCGCCGTCGAGCAGGCGCTTCGTGCCGCGCGCGAGAACGAGGTTGGCGATGCGCAGCATCGGGTTCAGGGGCGGCGACTTCGGGGTCAGAGCAACAAGTCGATTTGTTGCTCTGACCCCGAAGTCGGCCGCAGCACGAAGTCGTAGTCGATGATGAGCGGCGCATGGTCGGAGAAGCGCCGATTGCGATAGATCGAGGCCGTGCGCGCCGTGGCGGCGATGCCGGGCGTCGCCACCTGGTAGTCGATGCGCCAGCCGACGTTCTTCTGCCATGCCTGCCCGCGGTTCGACCACCACGTGTACTGATCGGGGCGCGGGTCGATGCGGCGGAAGACGTCGACGAAACCGATGTCGTCGAAGACGCGCGAAAGCCACGCGCGCTCCTCGGGCAGGAATCCCGAATTCTTCTGGTTGCTGCGCCAGTTGCGAAGGTCGATCGGCTTGTGCGCGATGTTCCAGTCGCCGCACAGGATCACCTCGCGGCCCGACCGCACGAGTCGTTCGAGGTGCGGGAGAAACGCGTCGAGAAACCGGAATTTGGAGGCCTGGCGATGCGGCCCGCTCGACCCCGACGGCAGGTAGACGCTGATGACGGAAACGTCCGCGAAGTCGGCTTGCAGGTAGCGTCCCTCGATGTCGAATTCCGGGTGGCCGAAGCCGTTCGCGACGCGCGGCGGCGTCTTCGCATAGAGCGCGACGCCGCTGTATCCCTTGCGCTCGGCCGGGTGGAACGACGCGTGTGCCTTGCGCGGGGCGAGAAGCGCGCGCGGCACGTCGCCGTTCCCGCATTTGATTTCCTGCAGACAGACAATGTCCCAAGGCTCGGCGCGCGCAAGCCAGCGCGCGAAGCCCTTGCGCTCGGCCGCGCGCAGACCGTTGACGTTGAGCGTGATGATGCGCATCCGGGACCTTCGAAAAAGCGCGGCAGTGTACCGCGCGCTATACTCGCCGCGACACGAGTTGTCGTGAACGACGTGAGTGCTTTGTGCTTGAAAACACGAGTTTATCCGTTGGCACGCGAAGTGCTTTGCCAAGGTCGATACGTTCGACCGAAGCGCAGAAGCACGCACCGGCAGGGCGTACCGGCTGCGGTTCGCGGTGAGAGCTTGCGGATGCGCTGCCCTTAGGAGTCATAACTTGCCGTACAGCATTCGAAGCGCGATGAAGCCAACCGAGGACAATGCCATGGAATCCCGCCGACTCGCATCCCGCACCGGGAATGCCTGCCGCCGCGACGCCGCGGCCGGAAACCCGCGCGCCGTGCGCGCCGCGATAACGGTCCTCGTCGCGGGCGGCCTGCTCTTCGCGATGGTGCCGGGTGCCAAGGCGGCGATGTACAAGTGGACCGACGATCGCGGCGTCATCCATTACAGCGACAAGATGCCGCCCGACGCAGTGAACCGCGCGAGCGTCGAGCTGAACCGCGACGGCACCACGGTGCGCAAGCGCGAGCAGGTGAAGCCGGTGACGCAGCGTGTGCCCAAGGACGAGAGCGACGAGCAGCGCATGCGGCAGGCGGAGCGTGATCGCGTGCTGGCTTCGCGCCGCGACCGCGCGCTGATGGAGTCGTACACCAACGAGAACGAAATCGAGCTCGCGAAGACGCGAGCGGTCGCAACGATCGAAGGCCAGATCGAATCTGCCGATGCGTTCATTGCCCAGATGCAGAAGCGCCGCGACGAGCTCGACGCCAAGAAGTCGACGTTCGCGCCGCGCCCGGTACCGGGCGAGATCGTGCGCGAGATCGAGAACATCGACGCCGAGGTCGCGCGCCAGACGACGTTCATCACGGCGAAGAAGAAGGAAGCAGCCAGCGTTGCCGCGCGCTACGAATCGGACAAGGTGCGGTTCCGCGAGCTGCGCAGCGAAACCGGATCCGTCGTCGTTGCCGACGAAACCCGCGTCGCATCGAGCAAGGGCGGTGCGCTGCAGCTCATGAACGGCAAGCCGTAGCCCCCTCGGCATACTGATTCTCGATTTACCGCGGCCAGGGCCGCGGCCGTGCCGCCTGCGATAATCGCGGTTTCCCGCACGTCGCGGCAGTTCCCATGGCTCAGTACGTTTACACGATGAATCGTGTGGGCAAGGTCGTCCCGCCCAAGCGCGTCATCCTCAAGGACATTTCGCTGTCGTTCTTTCCCGGCGCCAAGATCGGCGTGCTGGGCCTGAACGGCGCCGGCAAATCCAGCCTGCTGCGGATCATGGCGGGCGAGGACAAGGACTACGAAGGGGAGGCGGTGCCGATGCCGGATTTGCGCATCGGCTTTCTCCCGCAGGAGCCGCGGCTCGATCCCGATGCGACAGTGCGCAGCGCCGTCGAGGAGGGCATGGGCGAAGTGCTCGACGCGAAAAAGCGTCTCGACGACGTGTACGCGGCGTATGCCGAGCCCGATGCGGATTTCGATGCGCTGGCCGCGGAGCAGGCACGACTCGAAGCCATCATCGCGAGCTCGGGCGCCGATTCCAACGTGCAAATGGAAATCGCCGCCGATGCGCTGCGCCTGCCGCCCTGGGACGCGAAAATCGGCAAGCTTTCCGGCGGTGAAAAGCGGCGCGTCGCGCTTTGCCGCCTGCTGCTGTCGCGGCCGGACATGCTGCTGCTCGACGAGCCGACCAATCATCTCGATGCCGAAAGCGTCGAGTGGCTCGAGCAGTTCCTGCAGAAGTTTCCCGGCACCGTGATCGCGGTCACGCACGACCGGTATTTCCTGGACAACGCGGCCGAATGGATCCTCGAGCTCGATCGCGGCCACGGCATTCCGTGGAAGGGCAACTACACGTCGTGGCTCGAGCAGAAGGAGCAGCGGCTCGAGCGCGAAGCGAAGCAGGAAGCCGCGCGGATCAAGGCGATGCAGCGCGAGCTCGCGTGGGTGCGCACGAATCCGAAGGGCCGCCAGGCCAAGTCCAAGGCGCGCATCGCGCGCTTCGAGGAGCTTTCCTCCTACGAGCACCAGAAGCGCAACGAGACGCAGGAGATCTTCATCCCGGTCGCGGAGCGCCTCGGCAACGAGGTGATCGAATTCCGCAACGTCACCAAGAGCTACGGCGAGCGCGTGCTGATCGACGACCTGTCGTTCAAGGTGCCGGCAGGCGCGATCGTCGGCGTCATCGGCCCGAACGGCGCGGGCAAGACGACGCTTTTCCGGATGATCGCCGGCCGCGAAAAGCCCGACAGCGGCGACGTGATCATCGGTCACACGGCGCAGCTCGCCGTCGTCGATCAGACGCGCGAATCGCTGCCGAACGACAAGACGGCGTGGGAAGCGATTTCCGGCGGGCTCGACATCCTGACCGTCGGCCGCTTCGAGATGCCGTCGCGCGCCTATCTCGGCCGCTTCAACTTCAAGGGGCCCGATCAGCAGAAGAACGTCGGCCAGCTCTCCGGCGGCGAGCGCGGCCGGCTGCATTTGGCGGCCACGCTGCTGAAGGGCGGCAACGTACTGCTGCTCGACGAGCCGTCGAACGATCTCGACGTCGAAACGCTGCGTGCGCTCGAAGACGCGCTATCGGAATTCGCCGGCAGCGCGCTCGTGATCTCGCACGACCGCTGGTTCCTCGACCGCATCGCCACGCACATCCTTGCCGCCGAGGACAACTCGAAGTGGGTGTTCTTCGAGGGCAACTACCAGGAATACGAAGCCGACAAGCGCAAGCGGCTCGGCGAGGAAGGCGCGCGGCCGCATCGGCCGCGGTTCAAGCCGCTGCACTAAGCGCTCCGGGACGGGGCTTTGCCGGCATTGCGCCTGCAATCGGCTGGCTGGGCTGCCTGCGCACCGCGTTCGTGGCGCTTGGATGGGTCGGCGCGATCCTCGGCATCGGCTTGTCGTGGTCGCTGATCCGCGCACGCGGGTGCACCCGGATTTTTTGCGAGGCTGTTCAAGCGCAACGTCGACCTGACGTCGGGCCAGTACCGCAAGCGCTTCGGCGCCGTACGACGTGCGCTCGAAACTGACCGCACGTCGCCTGCAGGCGCGCCAACGGAACCGCCATCCGGCGCCAATGTCGGTCGAAAGAGCGTTATCGCCGCGTCAGGGAGTACGTCATGATCAAATGGGCCATCATCTTTTTCGTGATCTCGCTGATCGCGGGCTTCTTCGGGTTCACCGACGTGGCGCAAGGCGCGAAGACGATTTCTAAATGGCTGTTCTTCATCGCGCTGGCGATCTTCCTGATCGTTCTGATCTTCGGCGTACTGCTCGGCTGGATCGTGTTTTGACCGCCTGACGCAGTCACGCACCTCGATCGCGGCAAACGGCGGTCACGATCGCCGACACGCAAGATTGAACGGCGGGGCGTTATTCGCCGAGCTTTCGCTTCAGGATCGCGCTGACCTGCGCCGGATTGGCCTTGCCCTTCGAGGCCTTCATGACCTGGCCGACGAGCGAGTTGAACGCCTTGTCCTTGCCGCTGCGAAACTCGGCAACGACCGCGGGGTTTCCGGCGATCGCGTCGTCGACGAGTTTCTCGATCGCGCCGGCGTCGGTGATCTGCCGAAGGCCGCGGCGCTCGACGATCGCATCGACGGTAGCCTGCGGCTGCGACCAGAGTTCGTCGAAGACTTCCTTGGCCATCTTTCCCGACAGCGTGCCGTCGGCAACGCGGCGCAGGAGCTCCGCCAACCGCGCAGGCGGTACAGGTGCGTTGGCCACGACGAGGTCGGAGCGATTGAGCGCCGCAGACAACTCACCCAGCACCCAGTTCGCGACGAGCTTGTGCGCGGCGGCATCGGCGGCCGGCAGCGCGGCGCACGCGGCTTCGTAATAGTCGGCGAGCGAACGCGACGCCGTGAGTTGCTGCGCGTCGTAAGCGGTGACGCCGTGCTCCTCGACCAGCCGCGCGCGCATCGCCTCGGGAAGCTCCGGCAATTCGTTGCGCACCCTCTGCACCCATGCGTCGTCGATCACGAGCGGCGGCAGATCCGGGTCCGGGAAATAGCGGTAATCCTGCGCGTCTTCCTTGCTGCGCATCGAGCGCGTCTCGTCGCGCGCCGGATCGTAGAGGCGCGTCTCCTGCACGACGCTGCCGCCGTCTTCGATCAGCTCGATCTGCCGGCGCGCCTCGAACGCGATTGCCTGCGCGAGAAAGCGAAAGCTGTTGAGGTTCTTGATCTCGCAGCGCGTGCCGAGCGGCTCGCCGGCACGGCGCACCGAGACGTTCGCGTCGCAGCGAAAACTGCCTTCCTGCATGTTGCCGTCGCAAATGCCAATCCACGTGACGAGCGCGTGCAGCGTGCGCGCATACGCCACCGCTTCGGCCGCGCTGCGCATGTCGGGCTCGGAGACGATTTCGAGCAGCGGCGTGCCGGCGCGATTCAGGTCGATGCCCGACACGTCACCCGAGGTTCCGGGCAATCCGTCGTGCAGCGATTTGCCGGCATCCTCCTCGAGATGCGCGCGCGTGAGGCGAACGACCTTGTCGCCGTTGTCGGCGTCGATCGTGATCGTTCCGCCTTTTACGACCGGCGTCTCGTACTGCGAAATCTGGTAGCCCTTCGGCAGATCGGGATAGAAGTAATTCTTGCGCGCGAAGACGCTGCATCGATTGATCGAGCCGCCGACCGCGAGTCCGAAGCGGATCGCGCGCTCGACCGCACCGCGGTTCAGCACCGGCAGCACGCCCGGGAGCGCGATGTCGACCGCCGACGCCTGCGTGTTCGGCGCGGCGCCGAACGCGGTGGACGCGCCCGAGAAAATCTTCGACGCCGTCGACAGCTGCGCGTGCGTCTCGATGCCGATGACGATTTCCCAACTCATCGGGATGGTTCGCGCAAATGCCAATCGGTCACCTGCTGGTAGCGGTGCGCCACGAGCAAAAGCCGCGCCTCGTCGAAGTGATTGCCTTGCAGCTGCAAGCCGATCGGCAGTCCGTCGGGTGTGAAGCCGCACGGAATCGACATCGCCGGCATGCCCGTCAGGTTGGCCGCGACGGTGAAGATGTCGTTCAGGTACATCTGCACCGGATCGTCGGCCTTGGCGCCGATCGGAAACGCCGCGGTCGGCGTCGTCGGACCGGCGATCACGTCGCACTGCGCATACGCACGGATGAAATCGTCGGCGATGAGCCGCCGTGCGCGCTGTGCCTTCAGGTAGTACGCGTCGTAATAGCCGTGCGACAGCACGTACGTTCCGATCAGGATGCGACGCTTCACCTCGGCGCCGAAGCCCTCGGCACGCGTCTTCTCGTACATGTCGACGAGATCGGTGTATTGCTCCGCGCGATGGCCGTAGCGCACGCCATCGAAACGCGCGAGATTCGACGATGCTTCCGCCGGCGCGATCACGTAGTACACGGGGATCGAATAGCGAACCGCCGGCAGCGAGATGTCGACCGTCTCGGCACCGAGCTTGCGCAACTCGGCGAGCGCATCAGTAACCGCCTGCGCGATCTGCGTATCGACGCCGTCGCCGAAATATTCCGCAGGCAGACCGATGCGCAGTCCTGCAAGCGGTCGCGCCGATGTGGCGGCGTCGAGCCCATGCGCATAGTCCATGGCCGGGCGCGTGAGCGACGTCGAATCGCGCGCGTCGTGGCCTGCCATCGCATTCA
>DATEIQ010000080.1:0-3114 GCA_035278845.1 Casimicrobiaceae bacterium
TGGAGGCGGCCACGTCGATTCGACATCGGGGTCAGAGCAACAAGTCGACTTGTTGCTCTGACCCCGATGTCTTAGGTGCGGATCTGGCCCGTGCCGAGCACGATCCACTTGCGGCTGGTGAGTCCTTCGAGGCCAACCGGCCCGCGCGCGTGCAGCTTGTTGGTCGAGATGCCGATCTCCGCGCCGAGCCCGTACTCGTAGCCGTCGGCGAAGCGCGTCGACGCGTTCACCATCACCGAACTCGAATCGACCTCGCGCAGGAAACGCATCGCGTTGCCGTGATCCGCCGTCACGATCGCATCGGTGTGCTGCGACCCGTAGCGGGCGATGTGATCGATTGCATCGTCCAGCGAGTCGACGACGCGGATCGCGACGATCGGCGCCAGGTACTCGGCGTACCAGTCGTCCTCGGTCGCGGGTTTCATCGTCGCGACGAGCGCGCGTGCCCGCTCGTCGCCGCGCATCTCCACACCCTTCGCCGCGTAGATCGCCGCGATCCGCGGCAGCACGCTTGCGGCGGCATCCTCGTGCACGAGCAACGTCTCCAGCGTGTTGCACGTCGAGTAGCGCTGCGTCTTCGCGTTGTCGGCGATGCGGATTGCCTGCTCGACGTCGGCGCCCGCGTCGACGAACACGTGGCACACACCGTCGAGATGCTTGAGAACGGGCACGCGCGCGTCGCGCGCCACGCGCTCGATCAGCGACTTGCCGCCGCGTGGGACGATGACGTCGACGTGCGCGTCGTCGGCGATCAGCAGGCCGACGGCGGCGCGATCCGTGGTATCGATCAGCTGCACGGCGTCGGTGGGAAGCCCTGCCGCGCGCAGGCCCTCGTGCACGCAGCGCGCGATGGCGCGGTTGCTGTGGATGGCTTCCGATCCGCCGCGCAGGATCGTCGCATTCCCAGACTTGAGGCAAAGGCCAGCCGCATCGGCGGTGACATTCGGGCGCGACTCGTAGATGATGCCGATCACGCCGAGCGGCACGCGCATCAGCCCGACCTGGATTCCGGACGGTCGATATTTGAGGTCGGAGATCTCGCCGACGGGATCGGACAGCGCGACAATTTCCTCGAGGCCGCTCGCCATCGCCTCGACGCTTTTCGCCGTGAGCGTCAGGCGGTCGACGAACGCATCGTCGTGGCCCGCGGTACGCGCGGCGTTCACGTCCTCCGCATTCGCGGCGAGGAGCGCGGCCGCGTTCGCGCGCAGCGCGCTTGCGGTCTGCTGCAGCGCCTCGTCCTTGGCCTGCGTCGACGCACGCGCGAGTTCGCGGGCGGCGGCCCGGGCCGCTTCGCCGACGCCGCGCATATACGCAGCAATGTCGTCGATCGCGGCCGGACCGGGTGCGCGAAGATCGTTCACGCAGCGATTCTAGCGCGGCGCGATCGTTTCGACCCCCTCGGGGCCTCCGAGCAGGACTACGTCCGCGCCGCGGCGCGCGAACAGTCCCACCGTCACCACGCCAGCAAGCGCGTTGATCCGGTCCTCCATCGCGACGGGATCGCGGATCGCCAGGCCTTCGACGTCGAGGATCACGTTGCCGTTGTCGGTGGTGAAGCCCATTCGCCAGGCGGGTTGACCGCCGAGCTTCACGAGCTCGCGCGCGACGTAGCTGCGCGCCATCGGAATCACCTCGACCGGCAACGGAAACTTGCCCAGCACGTCGACCTTCTTCGACGCGTCGGCGATGCAGACGAACTTGCGCGCGACGGCCGCGACGATCTTCTCGCGCGTAAGCGCGCCGCCGCCGCCCTTGATCATCGCGCCGGCGGGCGTCACCTCGTCGGCGCCGTCGATGTAGACCGGAATGTCGCTGACGTTGTTCAGCTCCTCGACGTCGATGCCGTGCGACTTCAACCGCTCCGCCGTTTTCACCGAGCTCGCGACGGCGCCCTTGATGCGCAACCGGCTCTTGGCGAGTGCGTCGATGAAGAGATTCGCCGTCGAGCCCGAGCCGACGCCAAGCCACGTGTCCTCGACGACGTAGCGCAGCGCCTCGCGGGCGACGAGTTGCTTTTGTTCGTCCTGCGTCATCGTGGACGGCTCGAATCCCGCTCGACAGCGGCCGGACCTATAGCGTCACCCGCCGAAAGTCCGCGAGCACGGTCGAGAAGTACGTGACGAATCGCGCCGCCTGCGCGCCGTCGATCACGCGGTGATCGTACGAAAGCGACAGCGGCAGGATCAGCCGCGGCGCGAACGCCTTGCCGTCCCAAACCGGCTTCATCGCGCTGCGCGACACGCCGAGGATCGCGACTTCCGGCGCGTTGATGATAGGCGTGAACATCGTGCCGCCGATGCCGCCGAGCGAGCTGATCGAGAAGCATCCGCCCTGCATGTCGGCCGGCGCGAGCTTGCCCTCCCGCGCCTTCGCGGACAGCGCGCCCATTTCCTGCGCGATCTGCAGCACGCCCTTCTGATCGGCGGCCTTCACGACCGGCACGACAAGTCCGTTCGGCGTGTCGGCGGCGAAGCCGACGTTGAAGTAACGCTTGCGGATCAGGTTCTCGCCGCTCGCGTCGAGCGATGCGTTGAAGTCGGGAAACTTCGCGAGCGCCGCGACGGACGCCTTGATCAGGAACGCGAGCATCGTCACCTTGATGCCGGCCTTCTCGTGCTCCTTGTTGAGCGCGACGCGAAACGCCTCGAGGTCGGTGATATCCGCGTCGTCGAACTGCGTGACGTGCGGAATCATCACCCAGTTGCGCGCGAGATTGGCGCCCGAGATCTTGCGGATGCGCGAGAGTGCTGTGGTTTCGACGGGTCCGAACTTCGTGAAATCGGGCGTCGGCCATGCGAGCAGGTTGAGGCCGGCGCCGCCGCCGGCCGCGGGCGAGGGCGGCGCGCCGCCCGCGAGCGACTGCTTGACGAACGCCTGCACGTCCTCCTTCAGCACGCGACCTTTAGGACCGCTGCCGGTGATCCTTCCGATGTCGGCGCCGAGCTCGCGTGCGAACTTGCGCACCGACGGCGACGCGTGCGCCGAACGCGAAGTGCCCTCGATGTCGGGCGCTGCCCCGGCCTGCTGCTGGACGTCGGGCCGCTGAACCGGACGCGACACGCCGCTCGCCTCCACGGCCGCGCTCGCGCGGGCAGACGGCGCCATCGGCGG
>DATEIQ010000081.1:0-17221 GCA_035278845.1 Casimicrobiaceae bacterium
GTTGCCGGTGCTCGCGATCGTTCTCTGGCTCGCGATCGAGCGCGCGCTGCGGCCGCTGCGCACGCTGGGGCGTCAGGTCGCCCATCGCGCACCCGACAATCTCGGCGCCATCGAGGTTGGCGGCGCGCCGGCGGAAGTCGCACCGCTCGTCGGCGACCTGAACCGGCTGTTCGCGCGCGTTCGCGCGTCGATCGACAACGAGCGCCGGTTCACCGCCGACGCAGCGCACGAGCTGCGCACGCCGCTCGCCGCGATCCGCGCGCAGGCCCAAGTGGCTCGCGGTGCGACTGCCGATGCCGAGCGCACCCATGCACTGGACGGCGTGATCGCCGGCTGCGATCGCGCGACCCACCTCGTCGATCAGCTGTTGACGCTTGCGCGGCTCGAGCCTGAGCGGTTCCTGGCAAACCGGAAGCCGGTCGAGCTGCGCGCCATCGCGCGCGACGCCGTGCGCGACATTGCGCCGCTCGGACTCGCCCGCTCGGTCGACGTCGTGCTCGCGGACGGCCCGGCCGTGCCAATGCACGCCGATGCCCGCCTGCTCGGCATCCTGCTTCGCAATCTGCTCGACAACGCCGTTCGGTACAGCCCCGCGCATTCCGCCGTTCGGTTGCGCGTGGGCATGCGCGACCAAGTGGCGTTCATGGCCGTGGAGGACGCAGGACCCGGCGTACCTGCGGAAGTGCGCGAAGAGCTCGGGCAACGCTTTCGCCGATTCGCCGGCGCGGACACCGCGGGTACCGGTCTCGGCCTGTCGATCGTCAAGCGTATCGCCGAATTGCACGGTGCGCAGGTGGCGTTCGACGCGGCGCCTGCTGGCGGCCTCGCCGTTACCGTGTCCTTTTCGGCTTGATGCGATGCCAATGGCACAATGCCGCCATGGCGGCACTCGACATCGAGCTCGGGCTCGCGAACCAAAGCGATGCACCGCAACTCGCGGCGCTCGCGCGCGACCTGATCGAGGCGGGCCTCGGCTGGGGCTATCGCGCGCCGCGCATCACCGCGCTGATCCGCGATGCGGACACGGTGACGCTCGTCGCGCGCGCTTCGCGGCGTGCCACCGGATTTGCCGTCATGCGCATCGGCGACGAGCGCGCGCACCTGATCCTGCTCGCCGTGCAGCCGGCGCACCAGCGACGCGGCATCGGTCGCCGCATGGTCGAGTGGCTGATCGAATCGGCGGCGACGGCCGGCGTATCGTCGGTGCATGTCGAGCTGCGCGCATCCAACGCGTCCGCGTACGCCTTCTATCGCGCGCTCGCGTTCGTCGAGACGATCCGGGTGCCCGGCTACTATCGCGGACGGGAAACGGCGCTGCGGATGATTCGGATGCTTCGCACGCCGACCAGCGTCTAGATTCACCTTCGCGGCTTTGCGCACGCCGACCGGCCTCTAGATCCCCTTCTCGACCATTGTGAGCAGGCGGCCGGCGACGCTTGCGCGCTCGGCATCCGTCATGCGCCGCAGCGGCCCGTCGAGCACGAGCATCGCGAGCCCATGCACGGCCGACCATGCCAGGTATTCGGCTGCGGGTCGCCGGTCCGACGGCAAAACACCGGCACTCACCAATCGATCGAGCGCGGCGCCGAGCAACTCAAACGGTCCGAGTCCACTCGCGCCGCCCGTCGCGCGTTCCATTTCCCCGGGCGCGGGTCCGCGGGTCGCGAATGCGGTGCGAAACAGTCCGGGCTCCGCTTGTGCGAAACGCAGATACGCGGTGCCGATTGCGCGCAGGCTCGCGCGCGCGAAATCCGCGGCGCTCTCGTCGCGACGCATTGCGGCGAGCTCGTTCTCCATCGTCACCGCCAGCGCGGCCAGCGCAGCGTCGCGAACCGCGTGCAAAAGGTCGTCGCGGCTTTTGAAGTGCCGATAGGCAGCGTTGGGAACGACCCCCGCGCGGCGCGTTGCTTCACGCAGCACGACCGCATCGGGGCCGCCCTGGCGCGCGAGCGCGATGCCCGCGTCCACCAGCGCGCGGCGCAGATCGCCATGCCGATAAGTGGCACGGTGCCGCGATCGGAGCGGCCGCCGATTCGTCATCGTCCCGGCCCGGATCGCAGAACCGCCACCACCTTCAGCCGGTCTCTTCTGGACGCGGACGGCGTAGACATCGCCGAATTCCTCTGCTATCGTATTGTGGACAGCGTACACAATACACGGCTGCAAGGCCAGTCCCGCTTTGTCTCGAGCTGGAGTCAGAAATTCGATGGACGCGAATGCGGAGTTGTCTCGCAACGACGTCGATGCCCTCCCTGGCGCGACGCTGCTCGAGTTCGGCGCGAATTGGTGCGGCGTATGCCGCGCAGCCGCGCCGTCGATTCGGAGCGCGCTCGCCGGCCATCCAGGCGTGCGGCATCTGAAAATCGAGGATGGGCCCGGCCGCCCGCTGGGTCGATCGTTCGGCGTGAAGCTGTGGCCGACGCTGGTGTTCCTGCGCAACGGCCGTGAAATGGCGCGCGTCGTGCGGCCGCGCGAGGTCGCGTCCATCGCCGACGCGCTCGCGGCAATCGAGGCGCCGGCGGCGGCTTCCGGGAACGGATCCCGCTGAAATTGTCGATTCCGCCGCGGCCCGTTCGACCGCAAACAGGAGCCGCAGATCCGGATGGCCGGCCGGTTGGCCAACCGCGAGGGCTCTCCTATCGAACCGAAACGGAGGCATGCAATGCGATTCATGGTGATCGTGAAGGCGACAAAGAACAGCGAGGCTGGAATGCTCCCGAGCGAGGAGCTTCTGACCGCAATGGGCAAGTTCAACGAGGAACTCGTCAAGGCAGGCGTTATGCTCGCGGGTGAAGGGTTGCACCCGAGCAACAAGGGCAAGCGCGTCAGATTCGCGGGCGGACGAAAAGCGGTCATCGACGGTCCGTTCGCCGAAACCAAGGAGTTGATTGCCGGATTCTGGCTGTGGCAATGCAAGTCGATGGCCGAGGCCGTCGAGTGGGTCAAGCGCTGTCCGGATCCGATGCCCGGTGAAGAGTCGGAAATCGAGATCCGCCAGATATTCGAGGCGGAGGATTTCGGCGCGGAGTTCACGCCGGAATTGCGCGCGCAGGAAGATCGCATTCGCGCGGAGGCGGCCCGGCTCGCGAAGAGCGGAAGCGCGAAGGGATAGCCGATGACGGCGGCCGTCGCCGCGCAATCCGTCGCGGCGCGACTCGATGCGATCTATCGCGCCGAGTCGCGCCGCGTCTATGCGACGCTCGTCCGGCTGCTCGGGGACTTCGACGCCGCCGAGGAAGCGCTGCACGACGCGTTTCGCGCAGCGCTCGAGCAATGGCCGCGCGAGGGGATACCCGCAAATCCGCGCGCATGGCTCGTGTCGACGGGCCGGTTCAAGGCCATCGACGGGCTGCGTCGCCGCGCCCGCTTCGACACTACGGATCCCGAGCTGCTCGAGGAGATTCCGGACGATGCGCCGGAGCGCAACGATGACAGCATCGAGGACGACCGGCTGCGGCTGATCTTCACGTGCTGCCACCCGGCGCTGTCCCCCGACGCGCAGGTCGCGCTCACGCTGCGCGAAGTGTGCAACCTCACGACCGAAGAGATCGCGCAGGCGTTCCTGACGGCGGCGCCGACGCTCGCGCAGCGGATCGTGCGCGCGAAGACGAAGATCCGCGAGGCGCGCATTCCCTACGAGGTGCCCGCGCACGCCGATCTGCCGCAGCGTCTCGGCATGGTGCTGCGCGTCGTCTACCTCGTATTCAACGAGGGGTACTCGGCGTCGTCGGGACCGTCGCTGTTGCGTGCCGACCTATCCGGCGAGGCGATACGCCTCGGCCGCCTGCTCGTGCAACTGCTGCCCGAGCCGGAAGCGATCGGCCTGCTCGCGCTCATGCTGCTGCACGAGTCGCGACGTGCCGCGCGCGCCGGCACGGACGGCGACATCGTGCTCCTCGCCGATCAGGATCGCGCCTTGTGGAACCGCGAGCAGATTGCCGAGGGCTCCGCGTTCGTGGCGCGTGCGCTGCAATCCGGGCGGCCGGGACCGTACGCGCTGCAGGCCGCGGTGGCGGCGGTGCACGCGAACGCGGCGCACGCCGATGCGACCGATTGGGGCGAGATCGTGGGACTCTACGACGTGCTGCTGCAGGCCGAGCCGTCACCGGTCGTCGAATTGAACCGCGCCGCGGCGATCGCCATGCGCGACGGTCCGGCCGCCGGCCTCGCGTTGATCGATGCGATCCTGCAGCGCGGCGACCTCTCCGACTATCACCTGGCGCATGCCGCGCGCGCCGACATGTGCCGCCGCCTCGGCGCCGCGGCGGACGCCCGGCGATCGTACGAGCGCGCGATCGCACTCGTTCGGCAGGAACCGGAACGCCGCTTTCTCGAGCGGCGGCTCGCGGAGCTGCCGCTCTGACCGTTGCGTTGACCGGTTCGGGCTTCTCGCTCGCAGTGAATCTGGAGGCGTGTCGATTTCGGGCATCGCCGTTCGACCATTTTGCAATCGAGGAAAAAGGAGGGCCGATGAAGCCCACGTTTCGCAATACGCAGGGTGAAGCCGCGCCGACGCCAAGCACCGCGATCCGGGTCGCCCGGCGGTACGACGCTCCCGCCGCGCAGGTGTTCGCTGCCTGGATCGATCCGGTGCTCGCCCGCCATTGGCTGTTTGCCACAGCGTCGCGGCCGATGCAGCGCGGCGAAATCGATCCGCGCGTCGGCGGCCGGTATCGCTTCGTCGAGGATCGCGACGGCAGGATCGTCGAGCATTGCGGCGAGTACGCCGCCCTTGTCCCGGCGCGGCGGATCGTGTTCACGCTTGCCTCGCCCGACGTTCCGGAAGCGGTCACCCGCGTTCGCGCCGACTTTGCGCCGGTCGGGGCCGGATGCGTCGTGACGCTTTCGCACACCGGCCTGCCCGCGTGCCGTGCACACCAGGCGCGGACACGCTGGACCGGGATTCTGTACGGGCTCGGCGCGACGCTCGGCGTCCGCCATGACGCGGCGCGTGCCGCGCAACCGCTGTTCGTGCACCGCATCTCAACGGAGAGAAGCCATGCAATACCTGCTGATGTGCTGTTTCGATGAATCGCGCTGGTCGAGTCTCCCGGAGTCGGAGCGTGCCGGGGTCATGCGCGATTACGGTCAATTCCATGCCGCGATCGTCGAGAGCGGGCATTACCGCGGCGGTGCAAAGCTTTGCGCGAGCTCGGCCGCTACGACGGTCCGCCAGAAGAGCGGCAAGGCCGTGATCACGGACGGTCCGTTCGCCGAGACCAAGGAGCAGCTTGGCGGCTATCACCTCGTCGAATGCAGCAATCTCGACGAGGCGCTGTCGATCGCGATGCGCATTCCGACGTTGCGGGTGGGCGGAACCGTCGAAGTGCGGCCGCTCGACGCCATGCTGGATGCGACGTCCTGATCGAAGAGCGCAACGACTTTCATCGGAGAACACGATGCGCTTCCTGTGCCTGATCCGCGCCGAAAAGGTGATGGAGCAACTCGCCGCCGCCGATGCCGAGCGGCATTTCGCGGAATACGCCGAGTTCGATCGCAGTATCAAGGCGAGCGGTCACTACGTCGATTGCAACCGCCTTCAGCCGCCCGAGTCGGCCATCACCGTGCGCGTGCGTGACGGCAAAACGTTCACGACCGACGGTCCGTTCGCCGAGACCAAGGAGCAGCTCGGCGGGTATTACATGATCGAGGCGCGCGATCTGAACGAGGCGATTCTCGCTGCGTCGCGAATCCCGGGCGCATGGGTCGGCTCGGTCGAAGTGCGGCCGATCGCCGACGACGAGCCGACGCGGCGCGCGCTGGGACGCGCATGAGCGCAGGCGATCGCGCCACGAATACCAGGGATTTCGCGATGACCGAAGAACACGATGCCCGCAGACGGTGGCTTGCGCTGTACGTTTTATGCGCCGGCGTGCTGATGATCGTGCTCGACACGACGATCGTGAACGTCGCGCTGCCTTCGATCAGCGAGGACCTCGCGTTTTCGGCCACGTCGCTCGTCTGGGTGGTCAATGCATACATGCTCACGTTCGGCGGCTTCCTGCTGCTCGGCGGCCGGCTCGGCGATCTCTTCGGGCACCGCCGCCTGTTCCTCGGCGGGATCGCGCTGTTCACGCTCGCATCGCTGGGGTGCGGGCTCGCGGGCTCGCAAGCGGCGCTGATTGGCGCCCGCGCGGCGCAAGGACTCGGCGGCGCAGTGGTCTCCGCTGTCGCACTGTCGCTCATCATGAATCTGTTCACGGCAGAAGCCGAGCGCGCGAAGGCGATGGGGGTCTACGGCTTCGTGTGCGCGGCCGGTGGCAGCATCGGCGTCCTGCTCGGCGGCCTTTTGACGAGCGCGCTCGACTGGCACTGGATCTTTCTCGTCAACCTGCCGATCGGCGTCGCCGTCTACGCGCTGTGCCGGCGCCTCCTTCCCGCGAGCGAGGCGCGCCAGGGCGAACGTCGGCTCGACGTCGCCGGTGCGGTGGCGGTGACGGGCGCCGCGATGCTCGCGGTCTATGCGATCGTCAACGGGAACGAGGCCGGCTTCGCGTCCGCGCCAACGATCGGCCTGCTCGGTGCATCGTCCCTGCTCGTGGCGCTGTTTCTCGCGTGGGAAGCGCAGGCGCGCTCGCCGCTCGTGCCGCTGCGCCTTTTCCGCTCGCGCAATCTGGTCACGGCAAACGTCGTCGGCGTGCTTTGGGCCGCGGCAATGTTCGCGTGGTTCTTCATCTCGGCGCTCTACCTGCAGCGTGTCGCGGGCTACGACGCGCTGGGCGTCGGCCTTGCGTTTCTCCCAGCGAATCTCGCCATGGCGGCCTGTTCGCTCGGCCTGTCGGCGAACCTCGTCGTGCGCTTCGGCCACCGCCGACCGCTCGTTGCCGGCCTCGTCATCGCGGCGGCGGGGCTTGCGCTGTTCGCCCGCGCACCGCTCGATGCGCGCTTTGCCGTCGACGTTCTGCCGGCGATGCTGCTGCTCGGCTTCGGAGCCGGCATCGCATTCAATCCGCTGCTGCTGGCCGCGATGAGCGACGTCGAACCCTCCGAGTCGGGACTCGCGTCGGGCGCGGTCAACACCTCGTTCATGCTGGGCGGCGCACTCGGACTTGCGATCCTCGCCAGCTTTGCCGCTGCGCGCACCGGCGGCGCGCTCGCGCGCGGCATCGGCGAAGCCGCCGCGCTCAATACCGGCTATCACCTCGCGTTCGCAATCGGAGCCGTGTTCGCCGTGATTGCAGCGCTGCTCGCTGCCGTCGGGCTGCGTCCCGGCTCCGTGACGGCGGCGCGGCAACGACGCGCGACGGCGTTCGATTAGAGACGGTTCACGCCTTCTTCGCGAGTACGAAAGAACCCTACGTCTTGTTCGCGTCGTCCGCGGACGGCGCCGCACGTTCCCCGGCCGGCGGTGCGCGGCCGCCGGGCGGGGCCTCGCCGGTGTTGCGGCTGCGATGCTCGGACGGTCCGCCGCTGCGTGCCAGATTGCGCGCCGTGTTCACGAGCGCGACATGCGTCAGCGCCTGCGGCATGTTGCCGAGCGCGCGCTGTGCATGCAGATCGTATTCCTCGGACATCAGGCCGACGTCGTTGCGCAGCGCGAGCAGCCGCTCGAACAGCGCCACGGCTTCGTCGCGCCGTCCGCACAGCGCGAGATTGTCGGCGAGCCAGAACGAGCACGGCAGGAAGAATCCTTCGCCAGGCGGCAATCCGTCGACGTTCTCGGCCGTGCGATAACGGAGCACGAGGCCATCGACGGTAAGGTCGCGCTCGATCGCGCCGATCGTCGCGCGCACGCGCGGATCCTCGTGCGGCAGGAAGCCGACGAGCGGGATTAGCAACAGGCTCGCGTCGAGCGCCGTCGACCCGTAGCGTTGCACGAACACGCCGCGCGCCTGATCGATGCCTTGCGCGCACACTTCGGCATGAATGCGCGCACGCACGTCGCGCCAGTGGTCGACCGATCCGGCAAAACCGTAGCGCTCCGCGGCCTTGACCGCGCGATCGATTGCCACCCACGCCATGACCTTGGAGTGCGTGAACGGCTGCGGATCGCCGCGCATCTCCCAGATGCCGCTGTCCGGCTGCTGCCAGTTTTCGGCGAGGAAATCGACGACCGCACGCTGCAGGTTCCAGGCATCCGCGTCTGCATCGAGCCCGGCCTCGCGCGCGACGTGCAGCGTGTCCATCAGCTCGCCGTAAATGTCGAGTTGCGTCTGCACGGCAGCGGCGTTGCCTACGCGAACGGGCGCCGAGCCTTCGTAGCCAGGCAGCCACGGCACGGTGAGCTCGGTTTGCCGACGCTCCCCCGCGATGCCGTACAGGATCTGCAACTCGGCCGGATGACCGGCCGCCGCCCGCAACAACCAATGCCGCCACGCGCGTGCCTCGTCGTGATAGCCGGCCAGCAGCAGCGCATAAAGCGTGAACGTCGCGTCGCGGACCCAGCAGTAACGGTAATCCCAGTTGCGCACGCCGCCGATGCATTCGGGCAGCGACGTCGTGGGCGCGGCGACGATGCCGCCGGTCGGCGCGTACGTCAGCGCCTTCAACACGACGAGCGATGCGCGCACGTCTTTCGCCCACGGGCCTTCGTACGTGCAGCGGCTGCACCACCCGTGCCAGTAGCGCTCGGTAGCAGCAAGCGCCGCTTCGGCGTCGACCGGCAGCGGCCGCGGCTCGTGCGACTCGAACCACGTCAACACGAACGGCACACGTGTGCCGGCGTTCACGGTAAACTCGGCGACCGTCGTGAAGTCGCGGCCTTCGAGCGCCACCGGCGTACGCAGCTCGAGCGAGTCCGGACCGGCTGTTGCGCGCAAAGCATCGTCGACACGGCGCACCCACGGTGTCACCGCGCCGTAGCCGAACCGCATGACGAGCGTCATCCGCATGCGAACGTTGCCTTTCACGCCAACGACGATGCGAACGACGTCGGTGCGTCCTTCCCAGGCTGGCATGCAATCGACGATACGCACGACGCCATCGTCCGTCGTGAAATCCGTCTCGAGCACGAGCGTCTCGGGGCGGTACGCGCGCTGCACGTTCTGCACGGGCGCCGCGGGCGCGATCTGCCAGTAGCCGTGCCGGCGATCGCCGAGCAACGCCGCGAAACACGCATCGGAATCGAAGCGCGGCACGCACATCCAGTCGATCGAGCCGTCGTTGCCGACGAGCGCGGCCGAGCGCGTGTTGCCGATCAGCGCGTAGTCCTCGATGCGCAGCGGCACGGCGGCAGTTCCGCGAAAGACATGCCGCGATTGTGCCATCCGCGCCGCGAGGGGCGTCCGCTTCAGCGCGATGTCGGCCTGCGAGCCTTTCTCACGCCACCGGCCTTCCGTGTGACGGCCCAGTCGCGGTCCCAATACGGCTCGGGCGAAAACCGCGCGACGAGGAAATCGATGAACACGCGCACCTTCGCCGACAGGTGCCGATTCGGCAGATAGAGCGCATGCAGGTTACGCTCCGTCGGCACGTGCTCGGTGAGCACGGCCTGCAACCGGCCCGACTGCAAGTCATTGCCCACGATGAACGTCGGCAAGAGCGCGATGCCAAGGCCCCCGAGCGTCGCCTGCCACAGCGCCTCGTCGTCGTTCAGCGTGAGGTTCCCCTGCACCGGAACGACGTCCTCTTCCGTCCCGGACCGAAAGCGCCACTGCGAATCCGGATTCGCATGCGTGTAGACGAGGCAGTTGTGCCGTGCGAGATCGTGCGGCCGCCGGGGCATCCCGTGGCGCTCGAAATATGCGGGTGCCGCGCAAACGACGCGATTGATCGGCGCGAGCTTGCGCGCCACCAGATTGTCGGGCAGCACGCGCGCAATGCGGATCGCGAGGTCCAACCCCTCGTCGACGAGATCGAGCTGGCGATCACCGATCGTGAGGTCGATGCGCACGTCGGGATATTGCGCGAGGAACTCGGGCAGCGCCGGCGCGACGTGCAGCGTGCCGAACGCGACCGGCGCCGTCAGACGGAGCACGCCGCGCGGCTCCGCGTGCAGGCGTCCGACCATAAGCTCGGCCTCCTGCGCTTCCTGCAGGATGCGCGCGCAGGGCTCGTAGAACGTGGCGCCGATTTCGGTCAAACTGAGCTTGCGCGTCGTGCGGTTCAGAAGGCGCACGCCGAGCGAGTGCTCGAGCTTCGTCACCTCCTTGCTGACCATGGACTTCGACAGGCCCAGGCGCCGAGCCGCGGCGGAAAAGCTGCGCTCTTCGACGACGCGCGCGAAAATCGCCATGCCGGCAAGGTTCTTCATGCATTCCCTCCCGCATCCTCGCCGCAGGTCGCCACGGGAGGGCGCTCACTCGACAAGGAGGCGCGATGCTGCGCGTGCTGCTGCCCGTGGATGGCTCGGAAAGCTCGATCCGGGCCGTACAAATGGCCATTCAACTGTACCAGCGCCTCGCGAAAGTCGAGGTGCTCCTGCTGCACGTCGAAGTCGCCGACGGCGTGCCGCCGACTGCGCTCGGCGAAGCCGGCGCGGCACCCGCCGACCCGCTCGTGCATACGAAGGCGCTGCTCGATGAGGCGGGCGTTCCGCACACGAGCGAGATGCGACGCGGCTACGTTCCGCCGGCGATCGCCGAGTACGCGAATTCGATGCGCTGCGACGCCATCGTCATGGGCACGCGCGGGCTGGGCTCGACCGGCGACGTCGTCGGCTCGATCGCGCGGCAGGTGATCGCGCTGTCCGACCTGCCGGTGACGCTCGTGAAGTGACAAGGGGAAACAGTATTGTTCCGCAAACCGCGCTTATCGAAGCGCCCGCCTGCCCCCATCATCGGAATGCACGAAAACAATCGATGGAGGTGGACATGAACGAATACGCGATGATGATCGGCACGACGATCGCGATGCTCGCGGTCTCGCTCGCCTTCGTGCTGCTCGGCCACTCGCTCATCGGTTTCCTGCTGTTCGTATTCGCGGTGACGCCGTTGCCGCTGCACGCGGCGCGATGGTTCGCGGAGTGGATGCGGTGGGCGCCGGCGGCAAGAGGACGACGCCCCGGGGACTGACCACGCGACGCCCCGGGGGCTGACCACGCGACGCCCCGGGGACTGACCACGCGACGCCCCGGGGACTCACCACGCGACGCCCCGGGGGCTGACCCGACGCCAAGGCGCTGCCAAACGCGGCACCCCGAGGACTGACCTCCTCAGCCGCCGTGCTTGCGGATCAGCGCCTTCGCGTCGTCGAGCAGGTGCTGGCCATTGGATCCCTTGGCGCCGACGTCGCCGATCCACTCCCTGGTAACGATCTCGGCCGCCGCCTGCATCTTCGTGTATTCGGCCGGTGACAGCGTGTCGAATACGTTCTGCGCGGCGACAGCGAGCTTCTTCGCGGGCTCCGTGGTGCCGTCGAATACCTTGCCGATTTGCGCCGACCATGCGAGCCCGGAGTTGGCGTCGATCACCTTCCTGAGATCGGCGGGCAGCGAGTCGTACTTCGCCTGATTCATCGCGATGACGAAGATCGAGTTCGACATCTTCGGCTGACCCGGTGCATTGTCGAGGCAGTATTTCGCGATCTCGTGCAGCTTGATCGGTGGCGTGCCTTCCCACGGCACCATCGCGCCGTCGATCACGCCCTTGGCGATCGACTCGGGCACCTGCGGCAGCGGCATCTGCACCGGCGTGACGCCGAGCGCGGTCAGGAACTTCGTGCCGATCCGCGTCGGTCCGCGCACCTTCAATCCTTTCATTTCATCGACGGTCTGCACGCGCTTCGTCGCGAAATGGAACAGCGATCCGTCGTGCAAGTGCGCCGCGAGCAGCTTGACGCCGCGAAACTCGTCCTGCGAATTCTTCTGGATGTATTCCCAGAATGCCGGGCTGCCGACTTCGGCGCTCCTGGCCATGAACGGCAGCTCGAACACCTCCGACTTCATGAAGCGGCCTGCCTGGTAGGTCGGCAATGTCCATACGATGTCGGCGACGCCGTCACGTGCCTGGTCGAAGAGCTGCGGCGGCGTGCCGCCGAGCTGCATCGACGGATAGAGCTGGCACTTGAGCTTGCCGCCGGATTCCTTGCCGATCTTTTCGCACCACGGCTCGAACACGAGCTTCTGGATCGTCGCGCCGGGCGGCAGGAAGTGATGGATGCGCAGCACCACCTCCTGCGCGCTTGCGGCCGCCGCAGCGAGCGCGAACGCGGGAACGAGCATCAGGCCGAGCTTCGTCGAACGCTTCATGGTTTCTCTCCTTCAGGTCTTGCGGGTCAACGGTGAAAGGCATGCACGAGGTACAGCGACAGGATCGGGAACGCCATCAGGAGCGCGATGCGCACTGCGTCCGAGGCGAGAAACGGAATGACGCCCTTGAACGTCTCGGTGAGCGGGACGTCGCGCGCCAGCCGGTTGATGATGTAGACGTTCATGCCGACCGGCGGATGCACGAGCCCGATCTCGACGACCATCAGCGCGAGGATGCCGAACCAGATCGACTTGTCGGTGTCCGAGAGGCCGTAAAAATCGAGACCCATGATCATCGGATAGAAGATCGGGATCGTGAGCAGGATCATCGCCAGCGAGTCCATCACGCAACCGAGCGCGATGTAGATCACGAGCACCATGAACATCACGAACAGCGGCGAGAGGCCGCTGCCCTTCACCCACGCGGCGAGCTCCACCGGAAGCTGCGACAGCGCGAGCGTGCTGTTCATCATGTCGGCGCCGAGCAGCACGAGAAAGATCATTGCCGTTGCCTGCGCGGTGCCGAGCGCGCTGTCCACCAGGCCGCGCGCCCGCATCCCGTTGACGACGGCCAGGATGCCGCACGCGGCGGCGCCGATCGCCGCCGCTTCGGTCGGGTTCGCCCAGCCGCCGTAGATCCCGACGATCACGACGACGAACACTACGAGCACCGGGGCCACGTTCAGCGTGCTCACGAGCCGCTCGCTCCAGCCCACGCGCTCGCCCGCGGGACCGGACGAAGGCGAAAGCGTGACGACGATGCGCACGACGAGCATGTAGCCGAGCATCGCGATCATGCCCGGGATCACCGCCGCCATGAACAGCTTGCCGATCGACTCCTGCGTCAGAATTGCATAGATCACGAGCGGCACGGACGGCGGGATCATGATGCCGAGCGTGCCGCCCGCGGCGAGCGCGCCGGTCGCGAGCGAGCCCGAATAGCCGAAGCGCCGCAGCTCCGGCAGCGCTACCTGCCCCATCGTCGCGGCGGTGGCAAGCGAGCTGCCGCAAATCGCGCCGAAACCGGCGCACGCGCCAATTGCAGCCATCGCGACGCCGCCTTTCCGATGGCCCATGTAGGCGCTCACGAAGCGGAACAGCGCGCGGGATAGTCCGCCGTGCGTCGCGAACTGCCCCATCAAGAGGAACAGCGGAATCACGACGAGGTCGTAATTCGAAAGGCGTGCATACGCGAGATTCTTGAGCGACGACAGCAGCGCATTGAAGTTACCGCTGGTCAGGTACGCGTAGCCGCCGAATCCCACGGCGAACATCGCGATGCCGATCGGCACGCGCACGACCATCAGTGCGAGCATGATCACGAACATCAGCGACCCGACCTGGACCCCCGTCATCAGGCAACCCTTCGCGCTGACGCGCTTCGGGGCAATTCGCGCTTGCGCCGGGGGCTCACGCGCTCTCCCGCGCCATCAGCGCGATGCGCAGCCGGTGCCCGGCGAGATAGAACCCCGCGAGCGCGAGCAGCGCGAATCCCGGCACCATCAGCCCCTGCGCGAGCCACACGGGCCAGCCGAGAATCGCCGACGTCTCACCGACTTCTTTCAGCACCACCGCGCCCGCTGCCGTGCGCCACGCGAGCAGCGCACCGAACACGCCCACGAGCAGCGAGCCGAAGGCATCGAGCAGCGCGACGCGCCCGGGTCGCACGTTGTGCGTGAAGAAATCGACCTTGACGTCACCGCCGGTCAGGTGGCAGTACGCGAAGAACGTCGCGGATGCGAACGCCGCGCACATCTGCAGAACCTCGACGTCTCCGGGAACGGGCGCCGAGAACAGCTTGCGACCCACGATCGACACGATCTCCATCGCGACCAGTGCGACGAAGATCAGGCCGCCGGCGATCGCGACGACCTTCGTGACGCGTAGAAGCGCGCGGCCCGCGGGACCGAAGCCCAGGTCGCGAACCGGCGAAGTCTCCCCTCCCCCCGCCTCCATGCTCCCTCCGTGTTATCCCGTTTCACATCGCTCGCGAATCGAAGCCGGCGCCGGCACCGCCTGGATGCGCGCCGGATCGTCGGGGTGCCGGCGCGCGAATACACGCACTTCGCGCCCCTCGACCAGCACCGTCGCGCCGCGGCGGATCACGTGCTGCATGACGAAGCTGGTGCGACGCCATTCGATGATCGACGTCTCGATCTCGATGCGATCGCCGTACGTGGCCGGCGCGACAAACCGCGCCGAAAGGTCGACGATCGGCGTGCCGATGATGCCATCCTCCGTGCGTTCCGGGCGCAACTGCCAGGGCGGCACGCCCAGTGCGCGGAAGAAGCGCAGCCCCGCCGCATCCATCCAGCGCAGGAAATTGGGATAGAACACGATTTGCGCCGGATCGCAATCGCCGAACTCGACGAAGAACTCCGAGACGTTGCGGAATGGCATGTCAGTTCGCGCGCGGGTCGGGGTGCGTGTCGCGGCGGGCAACGCCGGTCGCCGTCGGCTTGCGTTCCGGCGCAGCGCGGGTGCGAGGCGGCGCGAAACGGATCGGCTGGACCACGACAGGCCGCGCAGGCTTGCCCTGCCGCGCGAGCTCGGCGTCGAACGCCTTGCCGGCTTCGTCGGCCAGCGCGGCTTCGCGCGCGCTGCGAACCGCTGCTGCGCGCGCTGCGACGGGCTGGGCGGCCGCCGCACGTGCCGCCGCACCCTGCTCGACTGCGCCCGCGACGTGCTGGACGATGTGCGCGAGGGTTGCCTTGCCGCGCGCGTTCGTCGCGCCGTAACCCTTGACGAGTCGCCCGCAGAGCGCGATCTCGTAGCCCAACGTCGCATCGGTGGTGCACCCGGCCTCGATCGCCTGCAGCCACTGCTCGATCGCGCGCTGCTCCTCGTGGTAGCGCATGCCCCGGCGCCGCATGACGCGCAGCGACGCGAGCATCCGCAGCAGCACGAAGCCGTGGATCGAATGCGCGCGCAGATGCAGCGGCCACGCGAGCGGCTCGCGGCCGCGCGCCTGACGCTTTCGGTCGAACGCCACGAGCCGCCGCGCCCACGCGGCCGGCAGCATTCCGGCGATTTCGGACACGCCCGGTTTGAAATGATCAACGATGCGAACGACATCGTCCGGGCCGGCGCGGATTTCGCGCCGCACGCGCGCGAAGCGAGAGGCACGGCATTTGAGCGCGGCGACGCGAATCACGTCGTCGAAAGCCATCCACAGCGCCAGGAAGCGCGCCGTCTCGCGCAGCGCGCGCGCATCGTGCGCGCCTGCTGCGTCGGATCGACGCTCGGCCGCATCGATCCTCGCGAGACGCTCGAGGTAAACATCGCCATAACGGGCGTCCTGGAATTCGACGACGCGCGCATGCCCGAGCGCGATCGTCTCGCGTGCTGCGGACGGAAACGCGGCTAACCGCGGATCGGCCACGAGGTTGGTGTCGGAGGTGTAACTGTCCTGTGCGCCGGTTGCGGCGACGAAATCGGTGTCAGGGGTGTGGCTGTCGTTTGCGCCGTGGACCCGGGCGTTCTCGCCGGACCCGGCGACGGCGGCATAGCCTTGCGCAAAGCCGCGCAGGCTGGCGTCGACGCCGACGCGGCCGGCGCGTATTGTTTCCTCGAACATTTCCCGTGCGATCGGCAACACGCCGCTGCCGGCGATCGCGCCCAGCATCACGCTGCTGACCACGGTGCCCGCATCGCGCGCCATCGCATCCATGTCGAACGCATCGAGCTGCCGGCTCGTCGCGCGCGCCGCATCGAGCAGGCGTTGCGAGCTCACGCGACCGTCGCCCTGCGCCATTTTTTCGACGGTGGTCAGCGTGCGGCTCGTCGAAGCGATCAGCCGCGTGCGATCGGCGCTCACGTAGCCTGCCTGCAGCATGCGCCCGGCTTCGAGCAGCTCCGACGCAATGGCGAGATCCACGCGACCGGGTATCGGATAGAGCCCGAGCACCGGTAAACGTCCACCGAGCGCTGCACGCGGCGTGCTGAACACTTCGACGTAATACGTGGTGCCTCCAGTGCGCTGCGCGACGCCGGGGATCGACGTTCCCTGCGCGACGTAGCCGGCACGCGTGGCGGCTTCGACGAGCCACTCCGCAAGCACGCCGCCGCCCTGCCCGCCGAGCGCGCCAATCAGGACCGACACGGGCGTCGCCGTGCGCGCGGCAGACGAAAGCTCGGGATTGATGTCAGCGCTCACGCTGGCTGCAGCATGGCGATGACGGCACGACGCACGCGATCGACGACGCGCTCGACGAATCCTGCGTTGACGATCGTCTCACCGCGATAGAACGACGGACACAGCGTGGCCGCATGCGCGTTCTCGCCGCACAGCCCGCATCCCACGCAGCCGTCGAGCACCGTCGCGACAGGATCGACCTTCAGCGGGTCACTTGCCGCCTTGACCGACAGTGTCGGACATCCCGAGAGCCGGATGCACGAGTGATCGCCGGAACAGACGTCCTCGTCGACGCCGTACTTGACCTTGACCGTGCGCTTGCCCGCCGCAAGCCGCGCAGCACGCCACGGCTTGACGCGCCGCTGCCGCTCGAGCTGGCATTCGCCCTCGGCGATGATCACCTTGAGGCCGGCGAAGTCGGTCGTGAAAGCTTCCTGCAGCGTGCGCCGCATCGTGTCCACCGCGTAGCTGTCGACGCGGCGGAGCCAGCGCACGCCGAGCCCTGCGAGCGTACGCTCGATGACTTCGTTCTTCGCGACCAAGCTCTGTGTCTTGTCGGGCGCCGCGGCGCGAATCGCCTCGTCGGGCGTCGAAATGATTTCCTGCGTGCCGGTCGCGGACGTGTACCCGTTCTTGAAGATCAGCAGCACCGCATCGTCGCCGTTGAACAACGCCGACTGCACGCCGGTCAGCAGCCCGTTGTGCCAGAAGCCGCCGTCGCCCATGACCGCGAGCGTGCGCCGCTGCATCAGCGGCGAAACGCCTGCGCGCGACGCGAGGCTCATGCCGTAGCCCAGGATCGAATGGCCGAGCGAGAACGGTTCGAACGTCGCGAACGCATGGCAGCCGATGTCGCCTGCGACGTGTACGTCGCCGACACGCTGCTGCGCGAGCTTCAATGCCGCGAACGTCGGCCGCTCGGGGCAGCCGATGCAGAACTGCGGCGGCCGCGGCGGCAG
>DATEIQ010000082.1:0-8727 GCA_035278845.1 Casimicrobiaceae bacterium
GCGTTCGACGTCGCCGGCTGCGAACCCGACGAAATGGGCATCGGTCCCGTGTTCGCCGTGCGCAAGCTGCTTGCGAGAACCGGACTCGGCATCGACGACATCGACCTGTGGGAGATGAACGAGGCGTTCGCCGTGCAAGTGATCTATTCGCGCGACACCCTCGGCA
This sequence comes from Casimicrobiaceae bacterium, assembly GCA_035278845.1. Taxonomy (GTDB): domain Bacteria; phylum Pseudomonadota; class Gammaproteobacteria; order Burkholderiales; family Casimicrobiaceae; genus VBCG01. The sequence continues at coordinate 167 of DATEIQ010000082.1, forward strand.
TTCCCAACGACCGGCTCAACGTCGACGGTGGCGCGATCGCCGTCGGACATCCGTACGGTGTGTCGGGCGCGCGGCTCACCGGGCACGCGCTGATCGAGGGCCGCCGACGCGGCGCCAAGCGCGTCGTCGTCACGATGTGCATCGGTGGCGGCATGGGCGCCGCCGGCTTGTTCGAGGTGCTGTAGTAAACCTTTCGCCGTTCACTCGGTCGCTTACGCGGTTTGACCCGTCATCGGCTCGGTGACCGGGCCCTGCGGTCGGCTGGCGAACAGTACCTGACGATTCTGCGTCATGTCAGCGCTCCAGCGCGGCGAGCCGCGCGAGATGGTGGTCGGCGTCGCCGAACTGCTGCGCAAGCGCGGTCAGCCGCCGGAATGTGTGGCTGATCTTGAGCTCGTCGCTCATCCCCATGCCGCCGTGCAGCTGAACCGATTCCTGGCTGACGCGACGGCATGCGTCCGCGATCCGCACTTTGGCTGCCGACCATCCGGTGCTGCAGCGCCTGAAACGTGCTCGTGCTCGGCATCTGGATGGGCAAGGATTCCAGGGATCATGCGCTCGGCACCCGAGGCTCGACAGGCGGACCCGGGTTCGCCGAATCGAGTGCGCGCAACTGGCTGCCGTCCGCAGCCACGGTGCTCGCATTTCTGCGTAAAGAGCGTGGACTCTCGCGCCCCGGTAACAAATTCCAGCCGATTCTGCGCGACGATGTGCCGAACTCATTCCGGCCGGTCACCGAAATTCCCCAGGCAGGTCAGTCTTCTCGAGCCCATGAACCGCGCCGCACGGGAAGGAAAGAGCTTTCAGAGGGAGATTTTCGAAACCCCGACGTTGGATGACCCGAAATGGATCACCTTGGATCTTCTTGGTTTAGGGATGGGGGTAGATGGCGGGAGGGCGGGATTCGAACCCGCGTTAGGGAGTTACCCTAAACACGCTTTCCAGGCGTGCGACTTAAACCGCTCATCCACCTCTCCGTAGACGCGATTTTACGCGAGCCGAGTCTGGGTCGTTCCTCAGCACGTAGAAGATAACCACGTTGCCAAGAAATCGGCCGGCGCCCACGCGAGCACCAGCCGTTGCATTCGATCGGTAGCGCGATTCAACCGCCCTGCTTCCCCTCGAACGCCGACTTCAGCGTCGCGACGTCGAACTTCACCATCTTCAGCATCGCGTCGGTTGCGCGCTTGGCCTTCGTGCGATCGGGGTCGGCCATCATCTTGAACATCACGACCGGGACGATCTGCCACGAAATGCCGTAGCGGTCCTTCAACCATCCGCACGCCTCGGGCTTGCCCCCTTCGAGAAGCGCGTTCCAGTAGCGATCGACTTCCGCCTGATCCTCGCAATTCACCACGAACGAAATCGCGTGGGTGAAGGGATCCATCTGGCCCGCGGTCATCGCGGTGAACGACTGGCCGAACAGCTCGAACTCGACGACCTTGACGGATCCCGGCGGCCCGCTCGGCGATTCACTGGGCATCGCCGTCACACGAACGACCCGGGAGTTCGGAAAGATCCCGGCGTAGAACTTGGCGGCCTCCTCCGCCTCCTTGGCATACCAGAGGAACGGTGTGATTTTTTGCATGGCTTCTCCTTCGACGTAGCGGTTGAACGGGTCAGTCGGCGACTCGGGGTGCGTACGCGGTACGACCGCGGACGTCCAGGCTTCCCTCCCTAGTCGATCGTCCCGGCGCCAAATCGACAGCGCGACGACAATCGAACCGCTGCACCCCCGGCCAACTTGCACGACCCGCCCAATTGGCGGAGGATGCGTGGCCGCCGGCGACGGGTAAGCCCGATCAGGGGACTGCCCCGCCAAAGAGTTCAGGCATGGCTTCGTCCGCGTCCGCTCGATGATCTCGACATGACGACCGACACCCGCTTTCGGGTCTTTGCCAACTTCTACAAGGACTCGGTCGCGCTGATGCAGGTGGGCGCGGCGCTGCGCAAGCGACCCGGTATCGTCGAGGCGTCGTGCGTCATGGCCACGCCGGCCAACCTCGAGCAGCTCGCGAACGCGAAGCTGTCGGTCGATGCGAAGGTCAATCCATCGGATCTGCTGATCGTCGTTCGCGGCGAGGCGCAAGCGTGCGACGAAGCGCTCGACGCCGCGCAGTCGCTATTGCAAAGCGAGCCGACCGGTGGCGGCGAAAGCGAAGCCTTCTCCATCCCGCTGACGAGCATTGCGGCGGCTGTCGAGCAAACTGGGGACGCGGACCTCGCGCTGATTTCCGTGCCCGGCGATTACGCCGCGGCCGAGGCGATGAAGGCGCTGTCGCTCGGATTGCACGTGATGCTGTTCTCGGACAACGTTGACGTCGATCAGGAATTCGCAGTCAAGAAGCACGCGGAAGCGCGCGGCCTGCTCGTCATGGGACCCGACTGCGGGACGGCAATCATCAATGGCATTCCGCTCGGCTTCGCCAACGTCGTGCGGCGCGGCAGCATCGGACTTGTCGCCGCATCCGGCACGGGACTGCAGGAGGTGACCTGCCGCATCCACAACCTTGGTGCGGGCGTGAGCCAGGCGATCGGAACCGGCGGCCGCGATCTTCGGGACGAGATCGGTGGGCTCACAATGCTGGCCGGACTGCGCGCGCTGGCAGGTGACGATCAGACGCGCGTGATCGTGCTCATTTCCAAGCCACCATCGCCGAAGGTGGCCGCACGCATCCTCGCGCTCGCTGCGGCGTCGGGCAGGCCGACCGTCGTGCATTTTCTCGGCGCCGAGCCTGGTACGGTGCACGGTGCGGGCTTGCATGCGGCCCAGTCGCTGGCGGACGCTGCGGATATCGCGGTCGCACTGGCAAAAGGCGGCAAGCAAAACATCTTGGGCACAACGTTGGCCAAAGATTCGAACGGCGCCGAACACGCACTCGACGGTCTCGCAAGCACGCAATCCACCGTGCGCGGATTGTTCACCGGGGGCACCTTCTGCTACGAGGCGCAGCTCGCGTTCCTGAGCCGAGGTTTGCCGTGCCGCTCGAACGCCCCCGTGCACGGCGCGTTGCCGTTGGAACAAGCTGGCGGGGGTCACGTCTTCATCGACATGGGCGACGACGAATACACGCGCGGGCGTCCGCATCCGATGATCGATCCGTCGCTGCGCAACGCGGCGATCCGCGAAGCGGCCGACGATCCCGCCCTCGCCGTCCTGCTGTTCGATCTCGTGCTCGGCTACGGGTCGCATCCGAGTCCCGCCGACGAGCTCGCCGATGCACTGCGCGACGCGCAACGCACGGCAGCGCGGCACGGGCGCAAGTTGGCGACGATCGGCCACGTCTGCGGCACCGACAGCGATCCGCAGGACCGGGCCGGCCAGATCGAGACGCTCGCTTCCACCGGCGCGATCATCGCCGGCAGCAACATCGAGGCGGCGTCGATCGCCGCGCAGTTCGCGATGCTTCTCGCCAAGCGAAACGCTGGGCAACCCCGATGAAACCACTCTTCAAGAACACGCTGAAGATCGTCAATGTCGGTCTCGCCGGCTTTGGCGAAAACGTCGTTGCGGCCGGCGGCGAGGCCGTGGCACTCACGTGGCAGCCACCTGCGCAGGGCGATCGCGACGCGGCGTGGGCGCTCGCACAGGTGCTGAACGACGAAACCATCGAGAGCGCGAACCAGATTGCCTTCGCGCGCTTTCTGGAAGCCAACCCCGTTCTGATCGACGTCACGATCGCGCGCGATGCGATGCCGGCGATGGCCTCGAGCCGCAAATTGATCTTGCATGCAGGTCCGCCGATCGCGTGGCCGGTGATGTGCGGACCGATGCGCGGCGGCATCCTCGGCGCCATCGTGCTCGAAGGCTGGGCCGATTCGATCGAAGGTGCAACGAAACTCGTGGAATCGGGAGGTGTCGCGCTCGAGCCGTGCCACCACCACGGCGCCGTCGGACCGATGGCCGGCATCATCAGTCCGTCGATGCCGGTGTGGGTCGTCGAGAATGCAACGGGCGGCAACCGCGCGTACAGCAACTTCAACGAGGGGCTCGGGAAGGTGCTGCGCTTCGGCGCCAACGACCGCGGCGTCATCGATCGCCTCCGCTTCATCGCGAGCGACGTAGCGCCCACGCTGCGCGAGGCCGTCGAGAAGCTCGGCAGGATCGAGCTCAAGTCGCTGATGGCGCAGGCGCTGAACATGGGCGACGAGGTCCACAACCGTAACGCCGCGGCGACCGCGCTGCTGTTCAAGCAGCTCGCGCCGGCGCTGCTGGCGTCGGACATCTCGCGCGAGCGGGCCGCCGCGGCCTTGAATTTCGTTGCCGGCAACGACCACTTCTTTCTCAATCTGTCCATGGCCGCGTGCAAGGCGATGCTCGATGCAGCCGCAGGGGTGCCGGCGAGCTCGCTCGTCACCGCGATGTCGCGCAACGGCGTCAATTTCGGCATTCGCCTTTCCGGCACCGGCGATCGCTGGTTCCAAGCGCCCGCGAATCCAATCGACGGCCTGTACTTTCCGGGCTACTCGCTCGCCGACGCCGCGGCCGATCTCGGCGACTCTGCGATCACCGAAACCGCAGGCGTCGGCGGGTTCGCGATGGCGGCCGCACCGGCAATCGTCAAATTCGTCGGCGGCACGGCGGCGGACGCGCTCCATCACAGCCTGCGCATGCGCGCGATCACGCTCGGCGCGAATCCGTCGTTCACGCTGCCGGCGCTCGACTTCGCGGGGGTCGCCGCCGGCATCGACGCGCGCAAGGTGGTCGATCGCGGAATACTGCCGGTGATCAATAGCGGCATCGCGCATCGCGAGCCCGGCGTCGGGCAGATCGGCGCTGGCATCACGACCGCACCGATGGCGTGCTTCGGCGCCGCCGTGAAAGAGCTGGCCCGCTCGGTCGCAACGTACCCGAGGCGAGCAACGCCATGAGCAAGGGGATCGCGGTCGTCGCGGTCGGCGGCAATGCGCTGATCCGCGACAGCGCGCACACGGCGCTCAGCGATCAGTACGACGCCGTATGCGCGACGGCGGCGCACATCGTCGACATGGTCGCGGCTGGCTGGAACGTCGTGGTCACGCACGGTAACGGACCGCAGGTCGGCTTCATCCTGCGCCGCTCGGAGATCGCTGATGGACAGGTGCCGACCGTCCCGATCCGCTACGCGGTCGGCGACACGCAGGGCGCGATCGGCTTCATGTTCCAGAACGCGCTCGGCAACGCGCTGCGGAAGCGCGGCATCGAAATGCCGGTCGTCGCACTGGTGACGCAAACGCTCGTCGACAAAGGCGATCCGGCGTTCACGCACCCGGACAAGCCGGTCGGATCGTTCATGAACGAGGAAACCGCGCGGCGGTTCGAGCGCGGTTTGGGCTGGTCGATCATGCAGGACGGCGATCGCGGGTGGCGTCGCTGCGTCGCGTCGCCGCAACCGCTGCAGATCGTCGAGTCGCCGATCATCGGCAAGCTCGCGCGCGAGGGCGCGCTGGTCATCGCGTGCGGCGGTGGCGGCATCGCGGTCGAGCGCACGGCGAGCGGCGCGCTAGAAGGCGTCGAGGCTGTCATCGACAAGGATCGCGCGTCCGCGCTGCTCGCGATCGAGATGAACGCACAACTGTTGATGATCCCGACCGGTGTCGAGCGCGTCGCCATCCGCTTCGGCAAGCCCGACCAGCAATGGCTCGACCGTCTCGACGTCGAACAGGCGGAACGCTATGCCACCGAAGGACATTTCGGTGCCGGCAGCATGCAGCCGAAGATCGAGGCGCTGCTTACGTTCGTGAAGGGAAGCGAGGCCGGCCGCGGCGTCATCACCAATCCGGAAAGTATCGCTCGGGCGCTGCGCGGCGAGACCGGAACCTGGATCGAACACTGAAGAAGAGGCCATGACCGACACCGTATTGCTCGCCGTGAACGGCACGCTGATGAGAGGGCTGGAACTCAATCCGAATCTGATTCGTGCGGGCGCGACGTTCGTGCGCGAGGACCACACCGACGCGTGCTACCGCATCTGGTCGATCGACGATCGGCACCCGGCCATGATCCGCACGCCGGGCGAAGGCAACAGCGTCGCGCTCGAGGTGTGGAAGGTCCCCGTCGAGGGACTGGCGAGCATTTTGTTGAACGAGCCGCCGGGGCTCGCCATCGGCAAGGTCGTGCTGCGCGACGGCTCGATCGTGCTCGGCGTGCTGGGCGAACCATTCTTGTGCGACGGGAAGCGCGAGATCACGGCGCACGGCGGCTGGCGCGCGTACATCGCAGCCAAAGGCAGCGCATAACGCAAGGGAGATTGCGAACATGGCGACACTCGGTGGTGTGACGGCTCCAGCGCCGCGGCTATGGGTGGTCGGCGATCTGAACGGCTTCTTCGGCCTGTTCACGAACGTGCTGCTCAACGTGATCGTGCTGACGGGGCTGTGCCTGGGCGTCGTGCAGCTTCCCGCCGACACGGTGTTCGGCCGCATCCTGCCTGCGCTCGGCATCGCGTTGCCGCTCGGCAACCTCTTCTACGCGTACCTGGCGTGGCAGCTCAGCAAGCAGGAGCGGCGCAGCGACGTGACGGCGATGCCTTACGGCCCGAGCGTGCCGCACATGTTCATCGTCGTGTTCCTGATCATGTTGCCGACGTACCTGGCGACGAAGGACCCGCTGGTCGCGTGGCGCGCGGGACTCGCCTGGTGCTTCATCATCGGCGTTATCGTGCTGATCGGCGCATTCGTGGGACCAAAGATCCGCGCGCTGACGCCGCGTGCGGCGATGCTGGGAACACTCGCGGGGATCTCGGTGGCGTTCATCTCGATGCGCCCCGCGTTCCAGATGTGGGAAGTGCCGTGGATCGGCCTCGTGTGCTTCGCGCTCGTGCTGATCGCATGGACCGCCAACATCCGTTTGCCCGGCGGCGTTCCGGGAGGGCTTGCCGCAGTGCTCGTCGGCTCGGTGATCGGCTGGGTCGTGTCGCTGGCCGGATGGAGCGACTACATGCAGCCCGCGGCGGTCAAGCAGTCGTTCGAACAATTCGGTTTGCGCATTCCGCTGTTCTCGTCCGACGTATGGCAGGGGCTCGCGCTGGTTGCGCCGCTGCTCGTGACGGCGATTCCGCTCGGCATCTACAACTTCACCGAGGCGATGAACAACGTCGAGAGCGCCTCGGCCGCCGGCGACAACTACAGCCTGCGCAAGATCCTGCTGGCAGATGGCGCAGGCGCGATCGTCGGATCGATGCTCGGCAGTCCGTTCCCGCCTGCTGTATACATCGGGCATCCGGGCTGGAAAGCGGTCGGCGGACGCATCGGCTATTCGCTTGCCACCGGCTTCGCCATCGCGATCGTTTGCTTCCTCGGCCTCACGGCGCTGTTGCTTGCGCTGATTCCGCTGGTCGCAATCCTGCCGATCCTGCTCTACATCGGCCTCGTCATCGGCGCACAGGCGTTCCAGGCGACGCCGAAGAACCACGCGCCGGCGGTGATCCTCGCGCTGATTCCGAATATCGCCGAGTGGGCGAAGACGCAGATCGACGGCGCACTCGCGGCAGCGGGAACATCAGCCGCCCAACTCGGTCCGGCGAAGCTCGCGGCTACTGGCGTGCTCTACCACGGCCTCGAATCGCTCGGGGGCGGCTCGGTGCTCGCCGGCATGATCCTCGGCGCGATCGCGGTCTTCATCATCGACAACCGATTGCGCACCGCCGGAGTCTGGGCGTTCGCGGGTGCGATTCTCGCGTACGTCGGGCTGATCCACGGCTCGCAGCTCGGCTGGGCGGTGTCGCCGCTCGTCGCGCTCGGGTATGCGATGTTCGGCGCGGTGTGCTTCGCGCTCGGCGCGAAGGAATCGACTGCGCCCGCGATTGCTTGAAAAGAGAGGTCTGGTCATGGCCACGATGACGGCGGAACCGTACGAGTTCGAATTCGATCCACGCACGACGGCGCTGATCGTCATCGACATGCAGCGCGACTTCGTCGAGCCCGGCGGGTTCGGCGAGGCGCTCGGTAACGACGTCACGCCGTTGCAGAAAGTGATCGCGCCGTGCAAGCGCGTGCTCGATGCCGCGCGCAGCCGGGAAATGCTAGTGATTCATACGCGCGAGGGTCACAGTCCCGATCTCGCCGATTGCCCGCCGACCAAGATCGTGCGCGGCCGCGGCGAGAAGCGAATAGGCGACGCCGGTCCGATGGGACGCATCCTCGTGCGCGGCGAGAAGGGCCACGATATCGTGCCCGAGCTCTATCCCAAGCCGGGCGAAGTCGTCGTCGACAAGCCGGGCAAGGGAGCGTTCTGCGCGACCGATCTCGACCTGATCCTTCACAACCGCGGGATCAAATCGCTGATCGTCTGCGGCGTTACTACCGAAGTGTGCGTGAACACGACCGTGCGCGAGGCGAACGATCGCGGTTACGAGTGCGTGGTGCTGTCCGACTGCGTCGGTTCGTATTTCCCGGAATTCCAGCGCGTGGCGCTCGAGATGATCAAGGCGCAAGGCGGCATCTTCGGCTGGGTATCGGATTCCAGGCAGGCGCTGGCGGCGCTCGACGCCTGAATCGGTTGGCGTCGATCGCCGCCTGACCTTGGCAATTTGCAGCCGAGGTAAGCGCCAGCAGGAAGGCCGAGGTAAGCGCTAGCGGGA
>DATEIQ010000083.1:0-6664 GCA_035278845.1 Casimicrobiaceae bacterium
AAAGAACGCGTCGGACGCGACGACCGAATCCGCGAGCGACAGCCCCGCTTCCTTCGCCTTCAGCGCGGCGATGCGCGTCGAATCGACGCGGCTCATCTGGCCCGCGCCGATGCCCAGTGTGCGAGCGTCCCGGCAATAGACGATCGCGTTCGATTTGACGAACCGCGCGACGCGCCAGGCGAACAGCAGGTCGGCGATTTGCGCGTCGGTCGGCCGCGCGCGGGTGACGACCTTCAGGCCGGCGCGGTCGATCGCCTGCGTGTCCGCCGACTGCACGAGGAACCCGCCGCCGATACGCTTGACGTCGAGCTCGCCGTCGTTCGACACCGGGCGCGCGAGTTCGAGCACGCGCGCGTTCTTCTTGCCCGCGATCGACGCGAGCGCGTCGGGGGTGTAACCCGGCGCGACGACGACCTCGACGAATTGCGCCGCGACCGCCTCGATCGCGGCAGCGTCGACTTCGCGGTTGAACGCGATGATGCCGCCGAACGCCGACACCGGATCGGTCGCGAGCGCCGCGCGATACGCGTCGAGCGGGCTCGCGGCAGTCGCGACGCCGCAGGGATTCGCGTGCTTGACGATGACGCACGCGGGCTCGTCGAACGCGTTGACGCATCGCCACGCGGCATCGGCATCAGCAACGTTGTTGAACGACAGCTCCTTGCCCTGCAACTGCTGCGCCGTCGCAAGCGTGCCAGCCGGCGCTCCGGGCTCGCGATACAGTGCCGCGCGCTGATGCGGATTCTCGCCGTACCGCATGTCCTGCACCTTGTCGGCGGCGAAATGAAGCGTTTGCGGAAATTCCTGCGCGGCCCCCGTGACGTCGCGGGCGCCGATCCAGTTCGCGATCGCGCCGTCGTAACTCGCAGTGTGCGCGAACGCCCGCTGCATCAGCCGGAATCGCAACGCCGGCGACAGCGTATTGCCGTTGCGCACCAGCTCGTCGAGCACCTCGGCATAGTCCTGCGGCCGCACGACGACGCCGACGTGCTCCCAGTTCTTCGCGGCGCTGCGCACCATCGCCGGGCCGCCGATGTCGATGTTCTCGATCGCTTCGTCGAGCGAGCAGCCGGGGTTCGCGACCGTTTCACGAAATGGGTACAGATTGACGACGATCAGGTCGATCGGCGGAATTGCATGGCGCTCGAGCGCCGCTGCGTGCTCGGCCACATCGCGACGAGCAAGGATTCCGGCGTGCACTTTCGGGTGCAGCGTCTTCACGCGGCCGTCGAGCATCTCGGGAAAGCCCGTGTAGCTGCCGACGTCGGTCACCGGAACTCCGGCGGCAGAAAGCGCGCGCGCCGTGCCTCCGGTGGACAGCAGGCGGATGTCGCGTGCGGCGAGCCCGCGCGCGAAGTCGACGATACCGGACTTGTCGGAAACCGACAGCAGCGCCTGCGTGACCTTGCCGCTCACGTCAGATCAGTTTGTACTTGGCGAGCTTCGCGCGCAGCGTGTTGCGATTCAGCCCGAGCATGTCGGCTGCGTGCGTCTGGTTGCCGTTCGAGCGGTCCAGGATCGACGTCAGGAGCGCGCGCTCGACGTGCGCGATCACCATCTCGTAGATGCAGTGCGGCGGCTCGCCGTCGAGCTTGCGGAAATATTCGTCGAGCGAGCGCTCGACGCTGCGGGCGAGCTCGTTGCCGCTGGTGATCCGGATGCTCTTTTTCACGCCGCGAGCGCCTCCGCGTGCCATTGCGCCGGGTCGTATTGCAAACGGTCGCCGCCGTCCGCAAGCTGCGCGAAATACGCGCTGGCGAGCGTGCGCTGCGCGGCCGCCGTGACCGCCGTATTGATGCGCTGGCGGAATCCGGCCGCTCCGGCTAGCGCGGCCGTGTACCAGTGCAGATGCTTGCGCGCCGTGCGCACGCCGACGTCCTCGCCGTGAAACGCGTAGTGATCCTCGAGGTGCTCGAGGATCGCCGCGCGCGCTTCTGCGACGGTGGGTGGCGCAAGGTGCTGTCCGGTGGCGAGGAAATGCGCGACTTCGCGAAAGATCCACGGCCTTCCCTGCGCGGAACGGCCGATCATCAGCCCATCGGCGCCCGTGTGCGCGAACACTGCGCGGGCGCGCTCGGGCGTATCGATATCCCCGTTGGCGAAGATCGGCAGGTTCACAGCCGCCTTCACCGCTCGGATCGTGTCGTACTCGACGGCGCCTTCGAACCGGCAGGCGCGCGTGCGGCCGTGCACGGCGAGCGCCGCGATGCCGGCGCCCTGCGCAATGCGCGCGATCGCGACCGCATTGCGCGCGTGCGGCGCCGGGCCGGTGCGAATCTTCAGCGTGACGGGAACGTCGACGGCGCGCACGACCGCCGCGAGAATCGCCGCGACGAGCGGTTCGTTGCCGAGCAGCGCGGAGCCAGCCGCGGCGTTGCACACCTTCTTCGCCGGACAGCCCATGTTGATGTCGACGATCTGCGCGCCGCGGTCGACGTTGTAGCGCGCCGCGTCCGCCATCCACGCGGGATCGGCGCCGGCAATCTGCACGGCCACCGGCGCGGATTCGCCCGCGTGATCGATGCGCCGAAGCGATTTCGCCGTAGCGCGCAGTCGCGGATCGGCGGACACCATCTCCGACACGGCATAGCCCGCTCCCATGCGCTTGCACAGCATGCGAAACGGGCGATCCGTCACGCCCGCCATCGGCGCGACCGCTAGATTGTTCGGCAGTAGGAAGCCACCGATGCGCACGACTCGGATGGAATGTGATTCGGAGGGATGCGAATTATACCCGTTTGCGTCATCGCGGCTACCAGCGCGGCCCGTACAGCATCGCGCGCGTGAACGCGCGCTTTGCGACCGGGACGCTGTCGAGCAGCAGCATGCCGAGACCGCGCGGAATGCGAACGGCCGGCGCATCGCTTGCAAACAATTGCGTGAGGCCGTGCGTGAATGCGATGCCCGTGCGTCGATCGAAGCGCCGCGCCGCGCGATATCGGGCGAGCATCGCAGCGCCGCCCAGCGCATCGCGCGGCGTCTCGCGCACCAGCGTCGCCAGTTCGAATGCGTCGCGCAAACCCAGGTTGAACCCCTGCCCGGCCACCGGATGCAGCGCCTGCGCGGCGTTGCCGATGACCGCGACGCGCGCCGCCGTCGTGTCGCGCGCGACCTCGAGCGTCAGCGGAAACGCGCGCCGCGCGCGCACGCCGGTGAACCCGCGCACGCGGCGGCCGAAATGCGTGGCGAGCGCCGCGAGGAAATCCGTGTCGGGCAGCGCGAGCGCGCGCGCCGCGGCGGCTGGCGTCTGCGTCCACACGAGCGCGTAATGATCGCGCTCCGGCAACAGCGCAACCGGACCTTCCGCGGTGAAGCGCTCGTACGCGATGCCGCGATGCGGACGATCGAGCACGACCTCGCCGACGATCGCCGTCTGACCGTAATCGTGGCGCTTGCGCGCGATGCCGCGCACGGCGGCCGCCGCGCCGTCGGCGACGACAGCGAGCCGGGCATCGAGCGCCTCGCCGGCCGTGGACGCGAGCTCGATCGATACGCGATCCGCCGCGCCGGTCACCGCGCTGGCCTCGTGCCCGAAACGCACGTAGATGCCGCTGCCCGCGAGCGCGGCATCGAGCGCCGATTGCAGCGCGCGGTACGAGACGACGTAACCGAGCGCCGGCAAGCCCTGCTCGGAGGCGGTGAGCTCGACGCTGCCGAAGCCGCGCGCCTGCGAGATGTCGATCGTGACAATCGGCGTGACGGCGCCCGCGGTGCCCGCGAGCGGCGTCCACACGCCGAGGCGCTCGAGAATCAGTCGGGCGCCGTGCGACAGCGCGAGCGAGCGATCGGCGCGCGCGGCCTCGCCCGCGGCGCGCGCGTCCAGCACGATGACGTCGAGATCGGCATGCCGCAGCGCGAGCGCGAACGTCGCGCCCACCGGGCCGGCGCCGACGACGACGACGTCGTGCATCACAGCCGCGTCAGGCGCAGGCGGCCTCGACGTCGGCCACCGACTTGGGCGTCGCGGCCGTCAGGTTGTCGACGCCGGCCGCCGTGACGAGGACATCGTCCTCGATTCGCACGCCGACGTTCCAGAACGGCTCGGGCACGTTGTCCGCCGGTCTGATGTACGCCCCCGGCTCGACGGTCAGCACCATGCCAGGCATGAGCCGCACCGATTCGCCCTGCTGCTGATAGAGCCCCGCATCGTGTACGTCCATGCCGAGCCAGTGGCCGGCACGGTGCATGTAGAACTGCTTGTAGCTGCCGCTTTCGAGGACGCCGTCCACCGTACCGGTCAGCAAGCCGAGATCGATGAAGCCCTGCGCGAGCACCCGCTCGGCGACGTGATGGTAATCGTGGAACGGCGCGCCCGGCTTCACCGCGTCGATGCACGCGAGCTGCGCGGCGAGCACGACCTCGTACACGGCCCTCTGCGGCCCGCTGAAGCGCCCGTTCACCGGGAACGTGCGCGTGATGTCGGACGCGTAGCCCTGGTACTCGCAGCCGGCGTCGATCAGCAGCAGATCGCCATCACTCGTCTTGCGGTTGTTGTCGCGATAGTGCAGCACGCACGCGTTCGGCCCGGATGCGACGATCGAGCTGTACGCCACCGACTGCGCGCCTTCATGCAGGAATTCGTGCGCGAGCTCGGCCTCGACCTCGTATTCGTGAACACCCGGCCTCGCGTAGCGCATCGCGCGCCGGTGCGCGGCGCTCGAGATCGCGCAGGCGCGGCGCATCAGCGCGATCTCGTGCGCGTCCTTGACGAGTCGCATCGAGTCGACGGTGCTGCGCACGTCGACGACCTCCTCGGGCGCGGCAACGCCGGTGCGCACGCGATTGCGCACCTCGTTCAGAAGATCGGTGACCTCGCGGTCCCAGTCGCGAAACAGTCCGAGCGGCGTGAAGAGCGCCGGCCGGTCGGCGGCGAGCTCGGGCAGCTTCCGGCGCAGCTCGGAAATCGGATGCGCCTCGTCGAAGCCGAAGATCTCGCGCGCGGCCTCGGGCCCGTAGCGAAAGCCGTCCCAGATCTCGCGCTCCTGGTCGCGCTCGCGGCAGAACAGCAGGTGACGATCGCCGTCCGGCGCGGCGACGAGCGCGATGACCGCTTCGGGTTCCGGGAATCCCGACAGATAATAGAAGTAACTGTCGTGGCGGTACGGGTAGAGCGAGTCGCGGTTGCGCGGCACTTCCGGCGCCGTCGGGACGATCGCGAGTCCGCCGCCGCTGCGCGCGCGCATCGATTGCAGCACGGCGTCGCGACGCGTGCGGTAGACCTGATGGGCGTGGTTCATCGTGGCATCCTGTTTCGAGGCGCCATTATAGTGGCCGCGTAAATGACCCTGCGCGACGACAAGCGTACGCTGCGCGAATCGGTGACGGCCGCGCGCGATGCGCTGCCGGCGGTGCTGCGCGCGAGCGCGTCGCGGTCGATCGCCGATCGCATCGCGACGCTGCCGTCCTGGCGAGCGGCGCGCGTCGTGCTGCTCACGCTGCCGTTTCGCAGCGAATGGGATGCGCGCCTCGTGGCTCGCGATGCGCTCGCGGCCGGCAAGACCGTTACCGTACCGCGCGTCGTTCAGTCGTCGCGAATGCTGCGCGCACTCGCGATCGAGGATCTCGAGCGCGACGTCGAAGCCGGCTATCGCGGCATTCCCGAGCCGCGCGCCGATCTCCCGGCGATACCGCTCGACCGGATCGACTGGGTGCTCGTGCCGGGCATCGCGTTCGACCCGGCGGGCACGCGTCTCGGCTACGGCGGCGGCTACTACGATCGTCTGCTGCCGCTGCTGCAGCCGCCAGTGGAACGCGTTGCCGGGGCATTCGAAGTGCAGCTCGTCGACCGCGTTCCTTCCGCACGGCACGACATCGGCGTCGACTGCATCGTCACCGAGCGGCGAATGCTGGCGTGCACGCGCATGCCGGCATGACGCCCGCGCGCACCGCGGCGGTCGCGCTCGCCGCGACGCTGACGATCCAGATCTACGTCTCGTTCGCCGCCACGGCCACCGCCGTACTCGCGCCGGAGATCGCACGCGAATTCGGCGTGGAGACTCGCTGGATCGGCGTGTTCGTCGGGCTCGTCTACGGTGGCGCGATGCTCGCGAGCCTTGCCTGCGGCGGCTTCATCGAGCGGCACGGATCGATTCGCGTATCGCAGGCGTGCGTCGTGCTCGCCGCGACGGGTGTCGGCCTCATGGCGGCAGCGCCAGGCACGGCCGCAGTGCTGCTCGCGATCGCGGCGCTGGTGATCGGCGTGGGCTACGGGCCGATCACGCCCGCGTCGTCGCAACTGCTGCAGCGCACCGCCCCACCGTCGCGAATGGCGCTCACGTTCTCGATCAAGCAGACCGGTGTTCCGGCGGGCGTCGCGCTGGCCGGCGCGCTGCTGCCGGCGCTGGCGGTGGCGATCGGCTGGCGCACGGCATTCGCGCTCGTCGTGCTGGGCGGTCTCGTGGTGATTGCGCTGGCGCAGCCGATCCGCGCGGCGCTCGACGCCGATCGCCGGCCGCAAAGCGGGTTTTCGCTCGCAGCAGTCTTCG
The DNA here is from genome assembly GCA_035278845.1 of Casimicrobiaceae bacterium. Classification (GTDB taxonomy): domain Bacteria; phylum Pseudomonadota; class Gammaproteobacteria; order Burkholderiales; family Casimicrobiaceae; genus VBCG01. Next base: position 6,486 of record DATEIQ010000083.1, read on the forward strand.
CGCCGCTCGCGCTGCTGCGCGAATCGCGCGCGCTGCGCGAGCTTGCCCTCGTATCGCTCGCGTATTCGGCGACACAGGTGTGCCTGACCAGTTTCCTCGTCTTGCACCTGACCGAAACGCTGCAATGGTCGCTGGTTTCCGCGGGCATCGCGCTCACGGCCGCGACGCTCGGCGGCGTC
>DATEIQ010000084.1:0-5704 GCA_035278845.1 Casimicrobiaceae bacterium
GAACCGGCAACGCTGCAACGAGGGCGGCGAGCGTGTCGACCCCGGCGATCGCATCGGCTGCGAGTGCATCGCGCGCGTGCGGATCGGGGTCGAAACCCGTCACGCGCACGCCGCCGCGCGCGAGCCTGCGCGCCATGTTTCCCCCCATACGTCCGAGGCCGACGATGCCGATGTCCACTGCGTCAGCCTATCACGCGCTTCGCCGCGAGGCGACGAGCGCGGCCGCGACGATCAGCACGCCGCCTGCGAGCGTGCGCCCGGTCGGGATTTCGTGCAGCAGCAACGCCGCGAGCGCGATACCGTACACGGGCTCGAGCGCCGCGACGACGCTTGCCGTGTGCGCGGAGAGCCGCTGCATGCTCGCGATGAACAGCGTGTGCGCGAGCCCGGTGCAAGCGACGCCGAGCACCAGCAGCAGCGCCACGTCCGGAAGACTCGGCCGGGCCATTGCGCCGATGCCGGCGACGGCGACGAGCAGGCAGGCGGCCGCGAACAGGTTTTGCCAAAGGGCAATGCGCGTCGGCGTCATGTGCTCCACGATTTTCCGGTTGCGCACCGTGAGCCACGCGAACGTGAATCCGGACACGCAGCCGAGCGCCAGGCCGCGGAACGTGTCGCTTCCCCAGGAGAAGTCCGGCACGATCACGATGAGCCCGAGCGCCGCGAGCAACGCCGTCGCGGATTCGAGCGCCGATGCGCCTCGTGCCCGAAAGCGGCGCTCGAAGAGCAGCACGAACAGCGGAAAGCTCGCATATCCGAGGAGACCCACTGCAACCGACGAGACCTGGATCGCCGCGAAGAACGACACCCAGTGCAGGGCGAGAATCGCTCCGTTTCCGGCGACAGCGAGCGTCGGCCGGCCGACCGGCTCGCGACGCGCCAGACAGACGACGGCGAGCGTGGCGGCGGCCACGATCGTGCGTCCGAGCACGATTGCCGTCGCCGGCAGCTCGACCCATTTGCCGAAGAGCGCCGCAAATCCGAACAGCGCGACGGCGACGTGCAGCGATGCGAGCGCCGATCTGTGATTCACGAGAGCGATGCGCCGCGCCGGCCGCGGGGTCATGCGGTGATGGATTCTCGCGGCAATCCGGCCAATCCCTCGCGCAAGTGCGACCCCGATCCCGCATCCAGCCAGTCGCCCAGACATTGCTGCGCATGCCGATACCCGATGTCCACGATCGCGTAGATCGCGTCCCAATCGAGGAATCCGAACGCGTGCATCGGCGGATTGACGTGCAGATCGATGCCCTCGCGCAATTCCCCGCGGCCGCTGCCGCCGCCGAGCAGCGACGATTTTATGAGGAGGCTGGGGAGCGTCGGCACCGTGCCGCTATTGCGCCGCGACAGGCGAGCGCGCAGGTACTCGAGCGGCGTCGGAAACTGTCCTGCGTCGACCGAATATTCGGTCTTGACGGTCGCCTCGACGGCAATCGTCCTGCCGCCGATGAATCGCTTCATGATTCCCACCGGAAGGTTGTCGAGTACCCCGCCGTCGACGAACAGCCGGCCGTCGGTGATCGTCGGAGGCAGCAGGCCCGGCAACGCCGCGCTCGCCTGCATCGCCTGCCACAACCGCCCGGCGTGATGAACGTGCACCCGGCTTTCCGACAGGTTGCTCGAAATGCAGAAATACGGCTGCCACAGGTCCTCGATGTCGACATCGCCGACGTAGTGATGCAGCGCGCGGGCGAGCTTGCGTCCTGACAACAGGGAAAACACCGGGACGGTCAGGTCGTCGAGCGGGCGGTCATCGACGAAGGCATGCTTGCAGGACTGGAGAATCAGCTCGTCGGGCCAATCCATCGCGACCAGGGCCCCGATGATCGCGCCGATGCTCGTACCGCCGACTGCATCGATCGGCACGCCCGCCTCGCGGATCGCGCGAATCACGCCGATCTGCGCGAGACCGCGGGCGCCACCCCCGCCGAGCACGAGCGTTACCGCGTTCCCGGACCAGAGCCGCGCGAGCCGCCGGAAATCGCGGCTGCCGTCCCACGATACGTGAGCATGACGGTAATCCGGACGGGATGCGAGCCATGCGGCGGTATTCGAAGGGGAGACGCTGCGATTCGCGTGCACCAGCACGAGCTCGCGCGGTATCGGCGCCACGCCGCGCGTGGCATCGGCGAGCGACTGTTCGATCGGCGACAGCACGGGCGAATGCGCGGCATCGGCGACGAACACCACGCGGTCGGCATGCGCGACGCACTTGCGGGTCCATGCGCTCGCGTCCGCATCCGCCTCACTGATAACGAAACGGCGCGTCCGTTCGGCACGGTCGAGCAGCCGGTCGATGAACACGCCGTCGCTCGCTTCCGTCGAATGCGGCAGGTCCGCGGTGCGTCGCTTCACCCGCGCGAGCGTCGAATCGAGATAGAGCGTCGAGCCGAATCGCAGCAGCGCGAGCTCGAGGCGCCGGCCGAAGTCTGCGATCGGCACATCCGGATGCAACGGCACCAGCACGATGTTGCGGACTTTCGCGGTGAACTCCGTTGTCCCCTTGCGCAACGTGCGCAGCGCGAAGCGCGCGATGTTGAGGCCCGCGCCCGGATACATCGCGAGCATCGCTTCGTAGTCGAAGCGGGCGAGGCGCGCGAGCACGGCATCGCGCAGAACCAGCACGTCGGCGGCCCGCGCGTCGCCGGTCAGGAGCGAGAGCTCGCCCACGCAGTCGCCGCTCGAAAGATGCGCGACCGGCCGACGCTCGCCATGCCGGTCGCGTACCCGGACTTCAAGGCGACCTGTCACGACGAAATGCATGCAGTCGGAAGCATCGCCCTGCCGATACAGCAGCGTGCCGCGGACCGCATGTTCGCGAGTCAGCCGCGCCGCAAACGCGCGCACATCGGCTTCCGGCAGCGGGCCGAGAAACCGGGGAAGGAGCGCTACGACGTCGCGCGTGAAATCGTCGTCCGCGTCGATGCCGCTCGCGCCCTCGGGCATGGCGGGATGCGGCCGTTCTACGCCTTGACCGCGGCGGGGATGGCCCCTCGCGCGTGCACCCGATGCGCGCGCACGCTGGACCCGGCGCCAGCGGTCGCGGCCCATTCGAATGCTTCTCCCGCGAGCCGGCGCGTGGCGTCCGAGGCGACAATGTCGCCGTCGGCGCAATCGCGAAGGAGCGCAAGCAGCACCTTCATCGCGCCGCCGAACACGTCGTACGAAACCTTCGACGTCTCCACGACGCCGGCGATGACACTGCCGCAGTGCACGGCGATCGCCGCCTCGAACGCGAGCTTGCCATGGGCCCGGCGTGACTCGGCGAGGTCCGCGAGATACTCGCGCACGGCGAGTGCGGCGGCGACGCCTTTCGCGGCGTCGCTCGTGTTCGGCGTCGGCAACCCGCCGATGGCAATGTAGACGTCGCCCATCGTCTTGAGCTTCTCCAGTCCGAAGCGGTCGGCTATCGCATCGAACGCCCGGAAGCAATGCATGAGGTGCGCGAGCACCTCGTCTGCCGGGCCGTCCTGCAGCGAGCGCGAAAAGCGACGAACCTCGATGGCGAGCAGTACCACTGCGTCGTGGCGAACCGGCGCGATGGTCCCGGCCGCGGACATCTGCGGCGCAAGCCGCGCCGGCACGAGGTTGTAGACGAGGCGGTCCGAGCGCAGCTTCTCGATCTCGAGCGATGCCGTGCGCTCGCGCAACTCGGTTTCCGATCGCTGCAGTAACGCGCTGCGGTTGTGCGCCGAATACGCGAACGCCATGAAATAGACGAACGTGAACACCGAGGCCGCGACGTCGGCGGCAATCGTGTCCCGGGCTGAAAAATGGAAGCCCTCGAACAGACCGTACGTGACGATGCCACCAAGCACACCGCCGGCGCACAGGAGCATCTGGCGCGGACCGTCGACCGACAGCGAGCTCGCGAGCGCGACGGTAATCAACACGAATGTCGGCAGCGGTCCGAACTCGATCGCATGGACTGTGACGCCCACCATGAACGAATCGAAAACGAATGTCCGCAACTCGATCTTCCGCCGGCTCTGCGGATACTTGCGCGCGAGAAAATGGACGGCGTGGGGATAGACGACGAGGACCGCGACAAGCACTCGGTAGGACGTCCCGAAACCGTCGAACTGCCATGCGTACAGGCTGAGGGCGACGACCATGAAGGTCGTTCCCACGATCCGCATCGGATAGAAGAGCGCGAAGCGATTGAGCAGCAGCGACATGGCCGGAGGCGAAATGGCGACAGAGCGTGGCGGAGGACGCTTCTCCTGTCAAATAGCAGCGGATCGGCAGCGCATGGCGGGCAGGATGCGGGCCGCCATGAGACGCGAAGGGCCGCCCCGAGCGTCGAATTGCGCCCCCCACGGGGGCAGCGAAGCGGCAGAGCCGCGAGCGTGGGGGGACGATTCAAGCCATGTCACAATTCGGGGCTTCACCGACTCCGCCCAGGAAACCCCATGCCCGTGCCTGCCGCTGCCGCCGAGACGCTGGCCGCTGTCCGCGAATCTCCGGGCAACCGCGTCAAGGTCGCCGTGTCGGACATCGACGGCATCCTGCGCGGCAAATACATCCACAAGGACAAGTTCGAGTCGGCGCTGGAATCGGGCTTCGGCTTCTGCGACGTCGTATACGGCTGGGACTGCCACGACCAGTGCTACGACAATACGACGCTGACCGGGTGGCACAAGGGCTTCCCCGACGCGCTGGCGCGCATCGACCCCGGCACCCATCGCAAGGTGCCGTGGGACGACAACGTCGATTTTTTTCTCGGCGAATTCGTCGTGCGGAAGAACGGCCGCGACGAGCCGTTTCCCCTCGACGGCCGGCAGGTGTTGAAGCGCGTGCTGAAGCGCGCGGAGAAGCTCGGCGTCATCCCGATGTGCGGGCTCGAGTTCGAATGGTTCAACTTCAGCGAGACGCCGCAATCCTGGGCCGACAAGCAGGGTATCGGCCCGGCGCCGCTCACGCCGGGCATGTTCGGCTATTCGCTGCTGCGCGCGCATCAGTCGCGCGAGTATTTCAAGGCGCTGTCCGAGGACATGGCGGCGTTCGGCGTGCCGATCGAAGGCCTGCACACCGAGACCGGGCCGGGCGTGTACGAGGCCGCGATCATGTTCTCGGAGGCGCTCGAGGCGGCCGACCGCGGGCTGCTCTTCAAGGCCGGCGCGAAGGAGATCGGCGCGCGGTTCGGCATCATGCCGAGCTTCATGGCCAAGTGGAGCCAGCAATATCCGGGTTGCTCGGGCCATTGCCATCAATCGCTGTCCGACGGCAAGCGCAACCTGTTCTACGACGCGAAGGGCCGCCACGGCATGAGCAAGCTCTTCGAGAGCTATCTCGCCGGCCAGGTCGCCACGCTGCTCGAGTTCGCGCCGATGTTCTGGCCGACGGTGAACAGCTACAAGCGGCTCGTGGACGGTTTCTGGGCGCCGGTGAAGCCGACGTGGGGCATCGACAATCGCACCGCGAGCTACCGCGTGCTCGCAGGCTCGCCGAAATCGACGCGGCTCGAGACGCGCTGTCCCGGCTCGGACGTCAACAGCTACCTCGCGGTGGCCGCCTGCCTGGCCGCCGGGCTGCACGGAGTCGAGAAGCAGCTCCCGCTCACCGCGCCGCCGATCGAGGGCACGAACGTGGGCGCCGAGAAGGTCCCGCGCGCGCCGCGCTCGCTCATCGAGACCACGCGCGTCTTCCGCGAGTCGGACGTGGCGCGCGACTGGTTCGGCGACGAGTTCGTGGACCACTTCGC
>DATEIQ010000085.1:0-2578 GCA_035278845.1 Casimicrobiaceae bacterium
TGCGTCACGACGGACGCCGGATCAAGCGCTTGCCTCGCCGCGGGGCAGTGGCATAGATCCTGCAAACTCGCGAGCACCAAATAACCACCGGCATCGCAGCGGCGAGCGACCGGTGATTAGCAATTTTGCCGCCAAACCGGAGGAGAACTCATGACGACGCCCGCTGAAGTCCTCAGCATGTTGAAAGAAAAGGAGGTCAAGTTCGTGGACCTGCGCTTCACGGACACGCGCGGCAAGGAACAGCATGTCACCGTGCCGTCGCACACGATCGACCAGGGATTCTTCGACGACGGCAAGATGTTCGACGGCTCCTCGATCGCCGGCTGGAAGGGCATCAACGAGTCGGACATGGTGCTGATGCCGGACGCCACCACAGCGGTGCTCGATCCGTTCTTCGAAGAGACCACGCTGATCCTGCGTTGCGACGTGCTCGAGCCCTCGACGATGCAGGGATACGACCGCGATCCGCGCTCGCTCGCGAAGCGCGCCGAGGCGTACCTGAAGTCGACCGGCATCGGCGACCGTGCGCTGTTCGGCCCGGAGAACGAGTTCTTCATCTTCGACAACGTGCGCTACGGCACGACCATGCAGGGCTCCTTCTTCGAGATCGATTCCATCGAGGCGGCGTGGAGCTCGGGCAAGCAGTACGAGGAAGGCAACAAGGCGCACCGTCCCGGCGTGAAGGGCGGCTATTTCCCGGTGCCGCCGGTCGATTCGTTCCAGGACCTGCGCTCCGCAATGTGCCTCGCGCTCGAAGAGCTGGGCATGAAGGCCGAAGTGCATCACCACGAAGTGGCGACCGCGGGCCAGTGCGAAATCGGCGTCAATGCCAACACGCTCGTGCGGAAGGCCGATGAAGTGCAGATGTTGAAGTACGCGATCCACAACGTGGCGCATGCGTACGGCAAGACGGTCACGTTCATGCCGAAGCCGATCGTCGGCGACAACGGCAACGGCATGCACGTGCACCAGTCGATCTCGAAGGACGGCAAGCCGCTGTTCGCGGGCGACAAGTACGCCGGCCTGTCGGATCTCGCGCTCTACTACATCGGCGGCATCATCAAGCACGCGAAGGCCATCAACGCGTTCACGAACGCCGCGACCAACAGCTACAAGCGCCTGGTGCCGGGCTTCGAAGCGCCGGTGATGCTCGCGTACTCCGCGCGCAATCGCTCGGCGTCGATCCGCATTCCGTGGGTGGCGAACCCGAAGGGCCGGCGCATCGAAGTGCGCTTCCCGGACTCCACTGCGAATCCGTATCTCGGCTTCGCGGCGATGCTGATGGCCGGTATCGACGGCATCCAGAACAAGATCCACCCCGGCGACCCCGCGGACAAGGATCTGTACGACCTGCCGCCGGAAGAAGCGAAGCACATTCCGGAAGTCTGCTATTCGCTGGAACAGGCGTTGCAGTCGCTGGACGCCGATCGCGGCTTCCTCAAGGCCGGTGGCGTGTTCACTGACGACGTGATCGACGCGTACATCGCATTGAAGATGCAGGAAGTGACCAAGGTGCGTATGTCGACGCATCCGCTCGAGTTCGAGTTGTACTACAGCGTGTGATCGCACGGCGTGCCGGGTCCTCCGGCCCGGCACGCTACGCACGCGGTAGGCTGCGGTGACGGAGTTCACAGCCCGTCACCGTTTTTGTGTCAGCAAAGGGCGAAGCGGCTATGCTCTGGCCTCATGCGTACGGCGCTCCTGGTACTGATCGCGCTCGCGACGTCGGCTCTGTCGAGCGCCGCAACGGCGGCCGACATCTGGAAATGGGTGGATGCCAACGGCGTCACCCACTATTCCGACCAGCCCGTGCAGGGGGCGACCAAGGTCGAGGTGCGGGCCGGCAATGTGTCGCAGTCGAACCCGGCGAGCGTGGCGCCGTCCGCCTCCTCCGCGTCGGAGCCGGACGCCGGGCCTGCCTATCGCGACTTCGCGATCTATCGCCCCGAGGTCGACCAGTCGATCATCAACACCGGCGGCCAGGTCAACGTCGAGATCCGCATCGACCCAGCAGTGCAGCCGCTGCACGCGCTCAGTCTCTATCTCGACGGCAAGCTGGTGACCGGCTCCCCGCCCAACTCGCTCAGCTATGTGCTGACCGAAGTGCCTCGCGGCGTGCACAGCGTGACCGCCGTGATCAGGGATCAAACCGGCAAGACGATTCAGGAGACCCCGCCGGTCGGCTTCAACGTGCGGCAGGAATCGATCGCGAACCCGCCAGTCGGGCCGACGCTGCGGCCGCCGCCGAAGCCGCAACCGCGCGGCGTCGCGAACAAGGTTCTTACGACGCAGCCGACCTACGGTTCGCTGAACGGCGCACGCCCGGCGGTCAATCCGGCAACCAACATGCCGGTCGCGCCGAAGCCGAAGCCGAAACCCAAGAAGCCCTGACCGCTCGCGCGGCCCGCGCCACCGGCGCTGATCGCATCGGGAGGTGCGGATAGCGATGGCCGCGTTGCCTTCGTCTTTCGCTGCTGCGAGCGCCATGGCCGATCCCGGACGCATCCTCGACAGTCTCAGCACCAGCGTGCTGATCGTCGATCGCGCGCGTGCGATTCTCTATCTCAACGTCGCAGCC
>DATEIQ010000086.1:0-8946 GCA_035278845.1 Casimicrobiaceae bacterium
TAACCTTTGGACTTCGGGGTCAGAGCAACAAGTCGACTTGTTGCTCTGACCCCGAAGTCACTGACCCCGAAGTCACGAAGTCAGCCGCGCGGATGCTTCTCGACGATCTGGATCGCCGCCCAGCTCCAGTCGACGCGCTGCTCGACCAGTTGCCGCAGCGCGACGGTGTACACCGAGCGGTCGGTCATCAGGATCACGTTGCGGCCCTCGGCGTATTCGTACGTCGGGATGACGACGGTTTTCACGACGAGCGGCTTGTCGGGGCGCGACGGCGGCGGCAGATAGAGTCCCTCGATCTTCGGGCCGAGCATCGATTCGTCGAATCCGTTGACAAGAATGCCTCCCATGCCTTCCTTCGCCTCGCGCTTCGCGTACAGCGTCACCGGCACGACGCGCTCGGCGATCAGCGAGACGCCGGCTTCCATTTCGTCGGTCGACAGCTTGTTCAGGCGGCGCACGACCCCGAGCACCCACCCCGTGCCGTCCGATTGCTTGACCGCGGTCAGCGCCCCGAGCATCAGCTGCTGGCCCGCGCCGCTGCTCGCATAGATGCGCAAGCCGGCGACGCTGCGGTCCTTGACCTGCCACACCGGCTCGGGAAGAACGGCGAGGGTCGCCGACAGCGTATCCGCCTCGTCGGGCGTCTCGCGCTGCGCGCGCACCGGCCCCGCCACCGCATAGACCTCGATCTGCTCGCCGCCCGCCACCGTGTCCGGCGACGGCGTCGAGGCGGCATCCGGCGGACGTGAGAGCTCCCGCTGGACGCGCGCGAGGCCGATGCGCACCCGCGCCGCGATGACACATGGCGTCCGCGGATCGCGCCGCAGATCGGTGTTGAGATTCGGGGCGATCGCCGCACGCGCCTTTTCGAGGATTGCCGCGCGCTGCTGGTTGAGCGGCCCGACCGGTCCCTGGTCGGTTTCTTCCGAGTGGCGCAACGCCGCGAGCACCATGTCGAGCTGCTCGGCAAGCGCGCTGGTGTCGAGATAGCGAAGCATCGCGCCGGCGTCCTGCCCGGTACGGCGCGCGAGCCCCGTGCGCCCGGCGAGATCGACGAAGAATCCTTCCATCGACTTCGGCAGCGCGACCAGCTCGAGCTTGCGACTCCAGCCGCGGATCTGCGTCGCGGCCCATTCGAGATTCGCCGGCGACAGGTTTCCGCTGTTGAGCTGGTGGATCAGCAGCACGAACACGTATTCCTGCTCGACGGTCCATTGCGTACCGCCTTGATGGCTGCCGAGCGATGTCGGGATGCGCTCGACGCCGAGCTCGCTCGCGCGCATGAACGTGCGGTGCAGCTCGACCCATTTCGCGGGAATCCAGCGCTCGTGCCGGCAAACGCGGAGCTTCGCGTCGGTGCCGTAGTAATGGACGAGCCGAGCGAAGAGTCCGGGGACGTGTGATTTCCACCGGCCGAACGCCGACGGCGCGAGCGCGGTTTCGAGCACGTGCTGGTAGGCGGCGATGAAGCCCTGCGTGAGGTCGAAGCTCGACTGCCAGATGCGATCGGCCACTTTCGGCGCCGAATCGAGGCTCTCGACGTACTGTCGGAACAGCTGGCGACGGTCGGCGCCGAGCGCTGCGTCGGTGTATTGCAATGCTTGCGCGCGCGAAAAATCCATCGGTCGCCGCGACTGGCGCAAGCCCTCGAGCCCGCGCACGACGCTTTCCTGGCGCGCGACGACGTCGAGCGACGGCAGCTCGCGCAGCCATGTCCCCGCAGCCTTGGCGGAGATGATCGGGTCGCTGGCGTCGCGAACGCCCGCGTTCAGAAAACCGAACATGGAAGGTGGGCTAGAATCGCCGACACGCTGCGCATGCCGCCGGCGTTCTTCGTTTTCTTCAACAGGGTTTCGTCGATGACCATGATTCGTTGCTCGTCGTGGCGGTCGCTGCGCAACGCGCGTGCGGCACTCGTGCGCGCCGGAAGCGTCGCGCTCGTTGCCGCGATCGCCGCCGCGTTCCTGGCGAATGCCCAGACCACCATTGCCCAAGGGAATAGCAAGTTGGATGCCACACCAAGCGAACTACGGAAAATCGATGTCAAACAAGGGACTGGAACCGAAGCCACATCCGGCAAGGCGGTTGTAGTCCACTACACCGGCTGGCTCTACGACACATCCAAGCCCGATTCGCACGGCGCGAAGTTCGACAGCTCGCGCGATCGCAACGCGCCGTTCGGGTTCACGCTCGGCGCAGGTCGCGTGATCAAGGGCTGGGATGAAGGCGTGGCCGGCATGAAGGTGGGCGGACAGCGCACGCTGGTGATTCCGCCACAGATGGGATACGGCGAGCGCGGCGCCGGCGGCGTGATTCCCCCGAACGCAACGCTGATCTTCGACGTCGAGCTGCTGGAAGTGAAGTAGACGCACGGCCGATGTCGCCGACGATGCGCCCGCGCGGCACGCGCGCGGCCTCGAAGCGCCGCGTCGACTATCGCCCTCCAGCGTTCCTGGTGGACGACGTCGCGCTCGATTTCGATCTCGATCCCGCTCGAACGGAGGTCGCGACGACGTTCGCGTTCCGCCGCAATCCGGCGGCTTCCCGCGCGGATCGCCGCGCGCCGCTCGTACTCGACGGCGAGCAGCAGGAAAACGTGCGCGTCGAGCTTGACGGCCGCGCGCTCGCACCCGATGCGCTGACGGTACGTACGTCGGCTCTTGCGCTCGCGGGCGTGCCCGACGCCGGCACGCTCACCGTCCGCTCGACGATCGCGCCCGCGCGCAACGTGGCGCTCGAAGGGCTGTACGTCTCGTCCGGCGTGTTCTGCACGCAATGCGAGCCGGAGGGTTTTCGCCGGATCACGTATTTTCCCGACCGCCCCGACGTGCTCGCGCGCTACCGCGTCACGCTGCGCGCGGATCGCATGCGCTACCCGACGCTGCTCGCGAACGGCAATCTCGTCGCATCGGGCGCGCTCGACGGCGGACGTCACTACGCGAAGTGGCACGATCCCTTTCCCAAGCCTACGTACCTGTTCGCCGTGGTGGCCGGCGATCTCGCAGCGCTCGACGACGCCTTCATCACCCGGTCGGGACGCAACGTCGCGCTGCGGATCTTCGGCACGTCCCGCAACGTGCAACGCTGCCGGCACGCGATGGAAGCGCTGAAGCACGCCATGCGGTGGGACGAGGACCACTACGGCCGCGAGTACGACCTCGATACGTTCATGATCTTCTGCGCCGACGACTTCAACCTCGGCGCCATGGAGAACAAGGGCCTCAATATCTTCAACAGCCGGCTGATTCTCGCCGACCCGGCGACGGCGACGGACGAGGATTTCAACGCGATCGAAGGTGTCGTCGGCCACGAATACTTCCACAACTGGACGGGCAATCGCGTCACGTGCCGCGACTGGTTCCAGCTGTCGCTGAAGGAAGGCCTCACTGTCTTTCGCGATCAGGAGTTCTCGAGCGACCAGGGCTCGCGCGCGGTCGAGCGCATCGCCGCGGTGGAGTACCTGCGCCGCGAGCAGTTCGCCGAGGACGCAGGGCCGATGGCGCATCCGGTGCGGCCCGACGAATACCAGGAAATCAACAATTTCTACACGGCCACCGTCTACGAGAAGGGCGCCGAGCTGATCCGCATGCAGCATCGGCTGCTCGGCCCTGCGCGCTTTCGCGCCGGCATGGATCTTTATTTCGAGCGCCACGACGGCCAGGCGGTCACCTGCGATGACTTCGTGCAGGCGATGCAGGATGCATCCGGCGTCGACCTGACGCAGTTCCGCAACTGGTATTCGACACCGGGAACGCCAATCGTCAGCGCGCGCGGCCACTACGATCCGGCGGCTCGCGCGTACGACCTCGAAGTGACGCAGCGCACGCCCGCTTCGCGCGGCGGCCGCGAGCCTTCGCCGTTGCACGTTCCGCTCGCGCTGGGACTGCTCGCCGCCGACGGCACCGACATGCCGCTGCGCCTCGCCGGCGAGGCCGCCGCTTCGGGCACGACGCGCGTGCTCGAACTCACGCAGCCCGTGCAGCGATTCCGGTTCATGGACATCGAAGAGTCGCCGGTGCCTTCGCTGTTGCGCGGATTCTCGGCGCCGGTGCGTCTCGAATACGCGTACAGCGACGAGGATCTCGCGCTGCTCGCTGCGCACGACAGCGATCCCGTCAATCGCTGGGATGCCGCGCAGCGATCCTTCGTAAGCGCCGTAATTGCGCTCGCACAGGCCCATGCGACCGGCGCACCGCTCGCCGAGGTACCGCTGCTGGCGCGCATCGCGCGTGCGCTGCTCGGGGACCGGACGAGCGATCCCGCGCTGCTCGCGCAGTCGCTCGCGCTGCCGGACCCCGCGTACGTCGCGAGCCTCATGCCGACGATCGGTCCAGACGGCATCGAAGCCGCGTTCGCGCACGTCGCAAGATCGCTCGCCAGCGACTTGCGCGATGCGTTCGAGGAGACGTACCGGGCGCATCGCCGGCCGCGCGGTTCGTATGCGCCGTCGCCTTCGCAAGCGGGCGCGCGCAGCCTCGCCAATCTCTGCCTGCGCTATCTCGGCGCGCTGGACGACGAGCGTGCGCATGCGCTCGCGCTGCGCCAGTTCGAAACCGCCGACAACCTGACCGATGCGATCGGCGCACTTGCTGCGCTGCGCGATTCGGACAAGCCGGTGCGGGCAGACCTGTACGCGCGCTTCGAGGCGCAGTGGCGGCACGAGCCGCTCGTGCTCGACAAATGGTTCTCGCTGCAGGCGAAGAGCCTGCGCCCGGATACGCTCGAGACGGTGCGCGGGCTGATCGCGCATCCCCGGTTCAACGCGCGCAATCCCAATCGCGTTCGCTCGCTGGTTGGCGCCTTTGCGCTCGGCAACTTCGCGCGCTTCAACGCGCGCGACGGCGCGGGCTATGCATTCGTCGCCGAGCAGGTGCGCATGCTCGATCCGATGAATCCGCAGCTCGCCTCGACGGTCGCCGGCGCATTCAATCTCTGGAAGCGCCACGACGAGCCGCGACGAGCGACGATGCAGAAGTGTTTGCAGCGCATCGCCCGGACGAGGAACCTGTCGCCCGACGTGCGCGAGGTAGTGACGCGGGCGCTTGCGAGCTGACGCGTCGCTTCGTGACGCTCGCTTGCGAGCTGACGCGTCGCTTCGTGACGCGGGCGCCTGCAGCTTGCGCGTCGCTACCAGTAGGTCTCGAGCGTGATGTGACCCGGCTCCTTGCGCCGGTGTCTGCGCATGCCGCGGGTGCCGAGCACCTTCTGCACGTCGTCGACCATCGCCGGATTGCCGCACAGCATCGCGTGCGCGTTCTCCGGCGTGAGCGACAGGCCGACGCGCGCCTCGAGTCGGCCGTCGTCGATGGCGTGCGGGATGCGGCCGGCGAGCGCATCGCGGTGGCTGTCGCGGCTCACCATCGGCACGTAGTCGAACGCGCCCGCGTGTGCGCGCGCAATGCCCGCGATCTCGTCGCGATACGTGAGCTCGTGCGCGTGGCGCACCGAGTGGACGAGCACGACGCGGCCGAATTTCGTCCACGGGTCGGGCGTGCGCAGCATCGACAGGAACGGGCCGATTCCGGTGCCGGTGGACAGGCACCACAGCGATTCGGCGTCGGCCGTCTCGCCGATGCTGAAAAACCCGTTGGCGCGTGGCGCGAGCCAGACGCTGTCGCCGTTCTCGAGCGTCGCGAGCCGTGGCGACAGCGGGCCCTCGGGGAGGATGATGAAGTAGAACTCGTGCGGCTGCGTCGACGGCGGGTTCACGAACGAATACGGCCGCCCGATCATCGCCTCCTTCGAATCCGGCGACCCGGGAAGTGCGAGCCGCGCGAACTGCCCGGCGATGAACGTCACCTCCGGCGCATGGACCTGCAGCGAATGGAGGCTGTCGCTCCAGCGTCGCCGTCCCGCAACGCGGCCTTCCACCCACGCGGCCATCGAAACTCCGATTGCTAAAATGGCCATTATGCCAATGCGCAAGAGCCCGGTCGCGATGATGGGCAAACGCGTCCATCTGCGGCTGCCGCGGCGCGCCGACCAGCAGGCGTTCATCGCCGCCGCACGCGCGAGCCGGCGGCTGCACAGCGGATGGGTGCAGGCACCCGAGACGCCGGCCGCGTACGTCGCGTATGTCGAGCGCTATGCGTTTCGCGGCCGCTCGCCGCGCCACGCCGGCTTTCTCGTCGTGCGCAACGACGACGGAGCGCTCGCCGGTGTCATAAACTTTTCCGAGATCGTGCGCGGCGCTTTTCACAGCGCGTATGTCGGCTACTACGCTTTCGTGCAGCTCGCCGGCGACGGCTACATGACCGAAGGCTTCGCGTTAGCGCTCGACTTCGCGTTTCGCCGACTCGCGCTGCATCGCGTCGAAGCGAACGTGCAGCCGGCCAACCGCCGCTCGATCGCGCTCGTGTCGCGGCTCGGGTTCGAGCGCGAAGGCTATTCGCGCCGCTACGTGAAGATCTCCGGCCGCTGGCGCGACCACGTGCGCTTCGCGATGCTCGCGGAGGACTGGAAGACGCACCGAGCGACGGTGAGGCGCGCGATTGCGGTCGCTGCGGCTTGATGCCGTGCGAGCCGCGCGCGCGGGTTGCATCGCGTACGCCATGCTCGACGGTCGCATCGCTTTCGTCGCGCTGGCACTCGGCGGCTGCGCGGCGCCAGCGATCACAGCGGGCGTGCCGAAGACGGTCGACCGCCTCGTCATCGCGCCGTACGCGCTCCACGAGGAATGTGTCGCGATGGCGCGCGGCGACAAGCTCGACTGGCGATACGAAAGCGGCGCGCCGCTTGCGTTCGAGGTTCATTACCGCGAGGGCGGCGCCGTGCTCGCGCCCGTCGTGCGCGACGGGTCCAGCGCCGACAGCGGAACGTTCGAGGCGCGCGATCCGCGCGAGTACTGCGCGAGATGGGAAGCGGGCGCGAGCGGCGCAATCGTCAGCTATCGGCTGCTGCTGCGCACCGCGCCGCGTCAGGCTGCCGAATAGAAGGAAGCGTCAGAGCTCGGCGTAGCTGTACGTGCGTCCCTGCTCGACTTCCGCGAGCACCAGGCGCTCGACGACCTTGCGCGCGACGACGGCCGGCGCCACGAGTTGCCCGTTTTCGTGAAAGCCGACGAAGAGATCGACGCTTGGCAGCACGTCCCTGGGCTGCGAGCGCGCGAATGTCTGCATACGCGTGTCGATGACGCCGGGACGCAGCGTGATCGCGCGCAGCCGGCCGGCGGGCGCCTCGGCCGCAAGCATCCGCGTCAGCATCTCGAGCCCAGCCTTGGCGACGCAGTACAGCCCCTCGCCCGAGAGCGGCGATTGCGCAGCGCCCGACGACACGTTCACGATGCGCCGCCCGACGCGGTCATCGGGGAACGTGCGCAGGAACAAGTCGGCGAGCACGACCGGCGCGGTGAGATTGACGGCGATCGAATGCTCGATTTTCGTCGCATCGAGGCGGCCCATCACGCCGACACTCTCGATCGTCGCGGCATTGTTGACGAGGCATGCCGACTCGGGGCGTTCCGCGGCCATCGCCGCGAACGCGGACGCGAGCGCCGCCGGCAGCGCGGCGGGCCGCCCGAAATCGCAGGCGACGAAGCGATAGGCATCGCGCTCGGCGAGTTGCGGCGAATTGGTGCGGCCCACGCCCAGCACGCGAAAGCCGAGCCCCAGCAATTCGACCGCGAGCGCTTCGCCGAGCCCGCGCGAAACACCACTGACGATGGCAGCGTGCATAGGACCTCAGGTTCGCGCGAGCGACATCACGATCACGACGACGATCAGGACCGCGAGCACCAGCAGCGCGATCTTCCACGGACTCTTCGGATACTCGCCGCGCACGGCACCCGTCACGCCGTTCATCAGGCACTGGAAGCGCCGCGCGCCGTACGTGTACGACAGCAGCCACACCGGCGCGAGCGTGTGCTTGAACGTCTGGCGCGAGTAGTCGGTGTGCACGACGAGGTTGCGATAGGTGTCGCCGCGAATCTGCTGCGCGCACAGCGCGCGCAGCTTCGCATCCATCGCCGCGCGCGCCCGCTGCGCCGCACCGACCAGGTCGATCTGGTAGCGCTCGACCACCCAGCCCGCGACATAGCCCGCATCGTACGGCTTGGCATCGTGCGTCGGGAACGGCTCGATGCCGCGCACCAGCGCCGGCTGCACGCCGACCGATGCGCACACGAGGTCGTCGTCGAAGAAGTGCGAAACGTGACCTGCCGCGGGCTCCCAGCGAATCCGCTGCACCTGGCGCGTGCGCGTCTCGCCGTTCACGACATGCGTTTCCGTCTCGTAATAGTAGTGGCCGGCCTCGGCGGTCCAGTCGGCTTCCACTTGCGCGTCGAATGTCCAGTACGGCAGGTAGACGCCGCGCACGGTGTCGGTGAGCGCGCGCGACTTGAGCCGCGACGGCGCGAGCCACAGCTTTCCGTACCACGCGCGGATGCCGTCGCGCGCCTCGGTCTCCGAGCGCCGGAACGGCAGCACGCTCTCGGGCGTGAACGCGGGCTTCGTCTCCTCGTACGGGACCAGTTGCGCCGACCCGCAGAACGCGCAGTTCTGCGCCTGGCGCGACGGGTCGAGCACCGAGATCGCGTTGCAGCTCTGACAGCGCACTTGCCGCGACGCTGCGGCGAATCCGCGTGCCGCGTTGGGAATGGCGCGCAGCGCGGCGGCGAGGTCGTGCTCGACCAGCACGCCGTCGGCCGCAAGTTCCGCGGGCGACTCGGTGCCGCAGAACGGGCACACGAGCTTGCCCTTCGCCGGATTCCACACGGCCTCGCCGCCGCACGCCGGGCACGCGAACTTCTCGCGCGCGATCCTGACCTGCTCGTCGGCCATGCGCGCTATGCTTTTCAGAGAATATGCGCGCCTTGCGGCCGGCGCGCCGTGGCCGTCAAGACTTGAAGAACGCGTCGACCGCCGCCTTCGGCACCCGCCACTGCGTGCCGATCCTGCGGCCCTTGAGATCGCCGGCTTCCAGGCTCGCCAGCACGTCGGCTTCCGTCAC
>DATEIQ010000087.1:0-28093 GCA_035278845.1 Casimicrobiaceae bacterium
CGGGACCGTCAACATTCCCTCGCGTCCTTCGGCATGAAGACGGCGCGCGGCCGCCATGACGGCGCCCGTATGCCCGCACGTAGCATCGCTGGTGAAGATGCGCGCACCAAGACGCGCAGCGAGCGCCGTCGCTTCGGGATCAGCCGTCACGACGACGAGTCCCGCGATGGTTCGAGCCTGGGCGAGTGCTTCGAGCACATCCTGGAGCATGGCGCGTGCAAACTCCGCGCGGGCATCGCACGACAGCGTGCCCGCCAGCCGGCTCTTCGCCTGCCCGAGCGCCTTCACCGGAACGACAGCCCAGATATCTCTCCGGGCCGTCACGATGCAGCCGCCCGAACGCCGATGCTCGGCGCCAGCGTGTCCGCAAATGCGAGGCATTCGCGCGCGAGCCGAGCCTTGGTCTCGAGATCCGTCATCAGGATGCTCGTCGCGATGACCTGCACGCCGACGGGAGCCGCCGGTGCGAGATGCGCGTCGCGGGAGTCGAGCACGTATCCGTCGATCACGTCTGCATATCGGCGCGCGGCCTCGAGCCCATCGCTGCGGCATCTGAGCTCCTGTAGCATCTTCGCGGCGGGACCTTTGACCGCCGCGTCCCCGATGATCGGCGACACCGCGATCACGGGCGCATGGCAGCGACGAAGTTCCTCGCGCAAGGTCGGCAGGGCGAGCATGGGCTCGATGCTAAGCAGCGGGTTGGAAGGCGCGATGATGACAGCGCGCAGCGCCGGGTTGCGCAGCGCCTCCAGCACGCGCGGGCACGGACGCGCCGCGCTGCAGCCCTGGTATTCAACCGCCTCCACCGCGGGCTCACAGCGTTGCTCGACGAAATACTCCTGAAACGACAGCCAGCCGGCCGCCGTACGTATGCGCGTACGCACGGCATCATCGGTCGCGGGCCACAGCGCCGTGCCAACGCCGAGCCGCTCGCAAAACGCGCCGGTGATCGCGGACAGCGATTCGCCGCGGGCCATTCGGCGCGTGCGCTCGACGTGCAAAGCCAGATCGGCATCGCCGAGCCGGAACCACGTCGGCCCGCCCAGCCTCGCGAGGGCGTCCATGAACTGCCACGTCTCGTCGCGGAGACCCCAGCCGCGTACCGGGTCGGCGAGGCCCGACAGCGTGTAGAGCTGCGTGTCGATATCCGGACAGATCGCGAGACCGAGATGCAGGAAATCGTCGCCGACATTGGCGACGACTCCGAGCGCACCGGCGTCGAGCACGTGGTGCAGTCCCAGGACGAGCTTGGCGCCGCCGATTCCCCCGGCCAGCACGACCACGGTCGGGCGCCCGCTCGAATCGCGCGTCATCGGAACAGATCCTCGTCGGCCGGGCGCAAAAGCGCCTTGGCGGTGGACGCGGCTGCCCGCGCGCGCAAGCCGCGCACGATGACGACAGGACGTCCTTCGTCCGCCTGTCCCATCACCAGCGACGCTGCCGACGCGATCTCGTCGGCATGGCCGACGAGCGTCGCGGTCAGGCGACGACCATATCGGTCGTCCATGCCGCGCAGGTCGACGAGCGCCGGCACTCCCGCGACGCCGAGCGCGATGCCGACGGTGCCGAGGCGCCACGGCCGGCCGAAGCTGTCGTTGATGATCACGCCGAGGCGCACGCCGAACGCCTGCTGGAGCGCATCGCGCAACCGCGCGGCGCTGCCGTCCGGGTCGGCCGGCAGGCGCAGCACCCGTTCGTCCGCATCAGGCCCGACGTTGGAGCGGTCGACGCCCGCATTCGCCATGACGCACCCGAGGCGATGCTCGACGATCAGCACGTCGCGCGCGGCACGCACTACGCGGCGCGATTCTCCGAGGATCACCTCGACGAGGCGCGCGTCCTTCCCCGTGATGCTCGCCAGCGCGCGCGCGTGTTCAGACGGCACGACGAGGGCCAGATCGACGTAGCGGTCCTCGGCCTTGGACACCACCTTCTGCGCAATGACCACGACATCGCCGTCCACCGGAACGTTGCCGGTTGCGCGGCATCGCTCGACGATCGCTCGCGCGAGATCGTCGCCGGCTTGCATGTCGGGAACGCCCGCGAGGGCGATCACGCGCAGGCCGTCGTAACCGAGGTCGGGCACGCGCGCTCCGCAAACGCTACTGCAGTGCAGCGGCGCGGATCGCGTCGGGCGTGAACGGCGTTCGGCGCACGCGCACGCCCGTCGCGTCGAAGATCGCGTTGGCGATCGCCGCGGCCGTGGGCGGCACCGTGCATTCCGAAGGACCGAGATAAGGCTCGCCGGGCCGGTCGATGAGAATCACATCCACATCCGGTGCCTCGTCGAAGCGCAGGATCGGATAGCTCGCGAAATCGCGGCTCGTGATCCCGCCGCTGTCATAGGTCACCTGCTCGTAGAGCGTGAAGCTCAGCGATTGCAGCGCACCGCCTTCCAGCTGCAGGCGAAGGCCGTCGTGATCGACGATCTGGCCGGCGTCCGCGGCCAGCGTGATGCGTCGCACGTGGACCACGGCCGCGTCGTCGACGTCGACGTCGACGATCACCGCCGCATACGCCTTGCGATTGATGTAGCGGCAGAAGGCAAGTCCGCGCCCGCCCCCCGGCTGCATCGCGTGCCGGCCCCATTGCGCGCGCTCCGCCGCGGCGTTCAGCACCGCATGCGCGCGCGGGTCGGTCAGATGCGCAAACCTGAACGCCAGCGGATCCTGGTTCGCGGCGCGCGCGAGCTCGTCGATCATCGTCTCGATCGCCAGCACGTTCGTGTAGCTGCCGAGCGAGCGCAGCGTCGACGTGCGGAGCGGCATCCGGGGCACCAGATGCTTCACCACGCGACGGCGCGCAATCGTGTAGTACGGGTCGGCATTGCGATGCACGCCGGCGAGCGGGACGGACAGGAACGGCTTCGGTATCCAATCGGGGAACGGCTCGGCGACGAAGTGCGTCGAGAGCATCCGCGCGGGGCCTATCTGGCCCGCGCCGGGGCGCGGGCGCGTCCGATGCGTGTCACTGTAGACGTCGTGCGACCAGTCGACGATCCGCCCATCGCGGTCGAGGCTAGCGCGCACGTCGACCACCATCGCCGGGCCATACGGCTCCCACGCGTGCTCGTCGTCGCGCGACCACTTCAGCAGGATCGGTGTGTTCGGTGTGGCCCGCGCCACGAGGGCGGCGTCGAGCGCGGCGTCGTCGGCGCCGTTGTGGCCGTAACAGCCCGGCCCGCGCTTCTGGATCAGCCGCACGTTCCCGGCGTCCATGCCGAGCGATTCGGCAATCGTGAGCCGCAGCGGGAACACGCCCTGCGTATGAGTCCAGATGGTCATCATGCCGCCGTCGAACAGCGCCAGTGCCGCGGACGGGCCGATGGACGCGTGCATCAGGTACGGACGTTCGGTGCGCGCGTGCAGCGTCACGGCTGCGTCGCTTGGCGGCGGCGGGAGTGGCGGCACGGGCTCCTCGACCGCATCGCCGTCGCGCACGGGCAGGCTGATGCGCGGCGCCGTGACGAGCAGCTCGTGGATCGGCGTCGTGTCCAGAAAACGTTGCGCGGTCCAGCGGACGCACGACGCGGCGCGGGCAGCGGCCTGGATTGCCCGGTACTCGTCAGCCGCGACGACCGCAAGAAAGCTGCCGTCGCGAACGAGCCTTGCGTCTCCCAGCGCGCGCTCGATCGCGGGATCGATGGCCGCCACGCGCGCATGCGGATGTGGCGGCCGAATCAGGCGGGCGTGCAGCATGCCGGGCAGCGCGAGATCGTGCACGAACGGCGCGGTGCCGCCGACGAGGTCGGGCAGGTCCAGCGCGGTCACCTTGCGGCCGATGACACGGTAATCGTCGGCGCGTTTTAGGACGACGGCGACATCCACCGGGATCGCCAGGTCCTTGTCGTCGAAGAGATCCCAATAGCTGACCGAGCGCCCGGTGCGCGTCGAACGAATCACGCCATCCGTGACCTGCAGCGCCGCGGGATCGCTGTCCAGCACCCGGGCGGCTAGCGATAGCGCATGGCGGCGCGCCGTCGCGGCGGCGAGGCGCACCGACTGGCCGCAACGCTCGACCGAGTTGCTGGCGGACGTGTATTCCTCGTCGAGCGAAGCCGCGGTGTCGACGTCTTCCACGTCGATTCGCTCGAATGCGACGTCGAGCTCCTCGGCGGCGATCAAGGCAAGCGCGGTGGAGACACGCTGTCCGATGTCGACCTTGCCCGTGTGGACGGTGACGCGACCGTCGCGAAAAGCGAGCCAGTCGTC
This sequence comes from Casimicrobiaceae bacterium, assembly GCA_035278845.1. Lineage (GTDB taxonomy): Bacteria > Pseudomonadota > Gammaproteobacteria > Burkholderiales > Casimicrobiaceae > VBCG01. The sequence continues at coordinate 4,212 of DATEIQ010000087.1, forward strand.
GACCGCGGGATAGTCGTTCAGGCTCTCGGCGCTCACGAAACGTTTTCCCGAGCCAGCGAGCGCGCCGCCTCGAGCACGCGCGCGTGCGTGCCGCAGCGGCACAGGTGAGGACGCAGCGCCTCGCGGATGTTACCTTCCGTCGGCTGCGGGACGCGCTCGAGCAGCCCGGCGATCGCGATGACCATTCCCGGGATGCAGTATCCGCACTGCGCAGCACCCGCGTCGACGAACGCCGCCTTGACGGCCTGTAGGCGTCCGTGGTGCGTCGCTTCGATGGTCACGATTTCGCGACCGGCAAATTGACCTGCGGGCGCGTTGCACGTAAGCGTCGATCGCCCGTCGACCAGCACCGCGCAGGCCCCGCATTGCTCGAGCGCGCAGCCGACCTTGGTGCCGGTGAGCCCGAGCTCGTTGCGCAGCACATACACGAGGGGCGTCGACTCCACCGTGCGGATTTCGACGTCTCGCCCGTTCACGCGCAGCGTCAGCACGATCGGCTCCCCGGCAGCGGCGACGCTGCCTGCCAGCGGCGCGCGAACGTCGTCACGTCGCAAGCGTCCGCATGGGACGCCTCGCCACCGGTGTCATGACCAGCGGGGCAAGCGGCATCGCCGCGCGGCTCGTGCGCTGCAAGTGCTCGGGCACGTCGCCATACAGCGTCGTGCGCTGCCGCGGTATGCGTCCCGATGCGCCGATCAGCTGCTCCATCGCGAGCGGCGGCATCTCCTGGCCGTGCTGCGTGCCGGCTGCGCGCGAAATGCTTTCGTTCATCAGCGTTCCGCCGAGATCGTTGGCACCCGCACCGAGCAGACGGCTCGCTCCGTCAGCGCCGGCCTTCACCCAGGAAGCCTGGATGTTCGGGATGAGCGGATGCAGCGAAAGCCGTGCGACCGCGTGCATCAGCCGTGTCTCGCGCCAGGTCGGGCCCTTGCGAGCCTCTCCGCGCAGGTACATCGGCGCTTCCATGTGCACGAACGGAAGCGGAACGAACTCGGTGAACCCACCCGTCCTGCGCTGCAGGTCGCGGACGTGAATCAGATGCCGCGCCCACGACGACGGCGTTTCGACGTGCCCGAACATGATCGTCGCGGTCGTCCGCAGCCCGACGGTGTGCGCCGCTTCGATCACGTCGAGCCAGCTGCGGGTGTCGACCTTGTCCTTGCAGATGCGTGCGCGCACCTCGTCATCGAGGATCTCGGCGGCAGTGCCCGGCAGGCTGCCGAGCCCCGCCGCCTGCAGGCGAGCAAGAAACGCGGTGATCGACACGCCGAGCGTCTGCGCGCCGTGCCCGATTTCGAGCGGCGAGAACGCGTGCACGTGAATCTGCGGGACAGCTTCCTTCGCCGCGCGGAGCAACGCGACGTACGTCTCGCCCGTGTAATGCGGGTGAATGCCGCCCTGCATGCATACTTCGGTGGCGCCGCGCTCGCGAGCCTCGCCGACCCGCCGTGCCACCTCCTCGAGCGCGAGATCGTATGCGGGACCCCGCAACTGCTCGTGCGCCCGGCCCTTGGAGAACGCGCAGAAGCGGCACGAATACGCGCAGACGTTGGTGTAGTTGATGTTCCGGTTGACGACGTAGCGGACGACGTCGCCGCTTACCTGCGCGCGGAGCGCGTCGGCAGCCGCGACGATCTCGCTGACGCCGCTTCCGCGCGCGCGAAAGAGCGTTTCGATTTCGGCAGCGTCGAGCGGCTCGCCCTGCATCGCGCGGCGCAGCAGCGGATCCAAAGCCGACGCGGCGCGCAACGGCGCAGGCCGCGTATGCTCGGGTGGCACGGGGGCGTGGATGCCGGGCGACCAGGCATCCGCTCGCGCAAGTCCCTCGGCATCGCTGGATGCAAGCAACGCGGGGCGCAGGTTCGGGTCCACCCAGCGCGCCGCTGCGCGCGCATAGGCGGGATAGATCGCGAGCCGCTCGGCGAGCGCGAGTCCATGCGCCTCGGTCGCCGCGCGCAGCGTGGCGATCGCCGGCCAGCGTGCCTCGGGGTTGACGTGATCCGCCGTGACCGGCGAAATGCCGCCCCAGTCGTTGATGCCCGCCGCGAGCAGCCGGGGGAATTGCGCGAAGCTCAAGTTCGGTGGCACCTGGAGGTTCATTGCGCCGCCCAAGATGTCGCGCGCCGCAGCCGCGGTCCAGAGCACGTCGTCGAGATCGGGCTCGCTTGCCTGCGCCATCCGCGTCCCCGGCTTCGCGCGGAAATTCTGGATGATGACCTCCTGCAGATGCCCGTAGCGGGCATGCAGGTCGCGCAGCACGAGCAGGGCCTCGATGCGCTCCTGTCGCGTCTCGCCAATGCCGAAAAGGATGCCGCTGGTGAACGGCACCGCCAGCCGCCCTGCGGCCTCGATCATCGCGATGCGCGCGGCCGGCGCCTTGTCCGGCGAGCCGTGATGCGCGTGGCCGGGGCCCATCAGCCGATCCGCGGCGCTTTCTAGCATCAGCCCTTGCGACACACTCACTGACCGCAGCCTTGCGATGTCGGCCTCCTCCATCACGCCCGCGTTGACGTGTGGAAGCAGGCCGGTGTCGCGCCGCACCGCGTCACACATCGCGGCGAGGTAGTCGATCGTGCGCGCGTAGCCGAGTCGCGCAAGCGCGTCACGCGCACTTTCGTAGCGGAGCTCCGGCTTGTCTCCCAGCGTGAACAGCGCCTCGTCGCATCCCGCGGCGCGGCCGCGACGCGCGAGCTCGAGCACTTCGTCCGGCGACAGAAACGGCGATGCGACCCGGCTCGGTGTCGTCGCGAACGTGCAGTATGCGCACACGTCGCGGCAGAGCCGCGTCAATGGAATGAATACCTTGCGCGAATAGGTGATGACCGCCCCGTGCGCGGCGCGTGCGCTCGCGTGTGCGCGCTCGAGCAGCGATTCGAGCGGCAGCGTCCCCGTGGTTGTGAGCCAGCGGCGGGCTTCTTCCCGGCGCGCGTCGCCGACGCTTTCAGCCGCGGATGCCGTCATGCGGCGTCGAAAACCGGCTTCACGTCTCGCGCGACCAGCCGGATCGCTTCTTCACGGTCGGGACCGATGACCTGGTAGAGCAGCGGCAGCGACAGGCCTTTTTTCAAGAGGGCAACGAGCTTCGCGCTCACTTCCTCGGGATTGCCCGCGATCACCACCTTGTCCATGATCTCGTCAGTGACCATCGCGGTCGCCGCGTCTATGCCCCGCTCGCTCTTTGCCTGCGCAATGGGCACCGCTTCGTCCTGCGTGAGACCGGCCGCCCGCATCAATGCATCGTCGCGAATATTCTGCACCTTGTTCGCGATGTAGACGGCGGTGAGCCGCCGGATCGCATCGCGCGCCGTCTTGCTGTCGCGATGGACGGAAAACGGCAGCGTCGCCCCGATCTGCACGTCATCGAAGCTGCGGCCCGACTCGCGCAGGCCCTTGTCGATCTGCTCGCGCGCGTAGTCGACGAATGCGGGCGTGGTAAACGTCGGGAGCAGGATGATGTCGGCCATCGCGCCCGCGAGCTTCAGCATCAGCGGGCCCGTCGCGCCGACTGCGATCGGCACGTCGTGCACGCGATCCTCGTGGCGCCGCGGCGGAGCGTCCAGCGTGAATACCTTGCCGTGATAGTCGACCGCCTCGCCTTTCAGCAGCGCCCGGATGATCGTGATCGCGTCGCGATGCATCGGCACTGGCTTCAGCTTGTCGGGACCCATGTCCATGTGCACGGATGCCGCCTTGGCGGCGCCGAGCCCCAGGATGAAACGGCCGCCCGACAGCTCGGCAAGCGATACCGCTTCCATCGCCAACAGCGCGGGATGCCGCGTGAACGGCGGCACGATGCCGAGACCGATGCGCACGCGGTTCGTCGCCATCGCGACCGCGGCGGCGATCGTCGTCGCACTGCGCGGCTCGCCGAGATCGCGAAAGAAGTGATAGCCCTCCGCAACCCAGACGCTATCGAGACCCGCCTCGTCGACGACGCGCGCCACCTGGACGTATTGCTCGATCGGCGTCGTGGAAAGCATGCAGATGCCGATTCCTCGTTTGTGCCGCATCATTCGATCCTCGTCTTGATTGGGTTGCCGCCGCGCTATGGACTAACGCCGACCGACGATGACAGCCATTGCCACCGGCGTCCGGGGCAGTTCGCGCCTGGGGCGGCCCTGTGCGCTCACATCGCGTCCAGCGGGTAGATAGGGCGCGGCACCTTTCGGAACCGCAGAGTGGAATAGTCGGACGTGCACACGCCCGAGCCCGCGCACTCGATGATCGCCTTGGCGAGTCCGGCGAAACCGGCGCCGTAGTGCACGCGGCTCTTCAGCATCAGCAGGCGCTTGCGCGCGGGATCGATGCCGACCGATTTCAGGCACGCGAGGTCGTTGGGCTCCTGCTGCTTGCTGATCACCACGATCTCGACGCGGCCGGTGTCGAGCACGACCGTGCGGCCCATGTTCATCTGCACGCCGCGCAGCGCCGGTCCTTCGTTGCGATAGCGGCCGTCGGTGATCACGCGAACCGTGCCGGACACCTCGCGAGGCTGGCCGCGCAGTCCGATCGACGGCATGTCGGTCTTGCCGCCGAGCATCAGCGTGACCCGCGCGCCCACGCCGGCGTCGACCATCTGCTCGACCGCCTGCGGATCGCAGATCGCGAACGCCGCGACATCGTCGAGGCCGGCATCCAGGATGGCGCCGAGGACCGTCACCGAGTCCATCGTGCCGCCCGACGCCGCGTTGTCGTAATGGTCGAGCAGGATCGCCGGACCGTCGTCGATCTGCGCGGCGCGCGCGATCGACGCCCCGAGCGGCTCGAGCCGGAACACGAACGCCTCGCGCGCGTCCCAGGCGCGCTGCAGTAGCTCGTCGCGGTAGCGAGCGGCGAGCGCCGGATCATCGTCGGTCACGACCACCGCGCTGGTGCCGGCGCGCGGGATGTCGGCGTGTGGAAAGCCCATGAACAGGCTGGCCGAGAGCGCGCCCGCCTGCTCCATGGCGCGGCAGCGCTCCTGCAATGGCTGGTTGGGCGCCCGCGTACTCGCCTGGCGCATCACGTGCGGCAGCATCGGACGGCGACCCCATGCCATCGTGGGCACGCAGCGGCCTTCGATCATGGCCAGGATCGGCTCGGCAGCGCGCACGCCGGTCTCGTAGAAGTCGATATGCGGATACGTCTGATAGCCCGCGATCACCGTGCAGTTCGAGGCGATCTGCTCCGAGAGGTTCGCATGCATGTCGAGCGACACGCCGATGGGCAGCCCCGGCGCGAGCCGCCGGATGCGACGCAGAAGTTCGCCTTCGGCGTCGTCGAGGGAGCGGGTCACCATGGAACCGTGCAGCTCGAGCAGCGCCGCATCGCAGCCGGCCGCCACCGCGTCGCAGATGCGCGATGCGAAATGCTCGAATGCATCGTCGTCGACCGGACCGCTCGGCACTGCGTGTCCGGCGATCGGGGTCACGATCGAAGCGCCGCGCTGCTCGGCGAGATCGATGAACGCGGCGACGCTCGTGCCGGTGCCGCGGAACGCCTCGAGCACCTCCGCGCCTTGGTAGGGCGCGTTTCCCGTGCGGACGAAGCGCGCGAGCGGCGTCGGCACGGGCGAAAACGTGTTCGTCTCGTGCTTGAACATCGCGATGACGACGCGCATATCGGTCCTGGCCGCCGGCGCCGTCAGCCGTGCCGGTGACCGTGGCCGCCGTGGCCCTGAACGTCAGATGTCCGCTCCCGGCGCTGGATGCCGAGCTCCTCGCGAGTCTTCGTGCACACGTTCAACATGAGCGTCGCATACGCCTTGGCGCCCTGCACCATGTCGTCGATCGACGCATGCTCGCCGGCGTCCGGGTTCCAGTCGCTTTGCGCGTTGCCGTAATGACGCCCGTCCGAGAGCTGGCGCGTCTTTCCGGTCGGGCCGTAGTTCAGCGCGGGAATGCCGTGCGCGTTCAGCTCGCCGGCGTCCGAGGCGAAGGACACCGCGGTGATGTCCGGCGGGCTGCCCATCACTTCCTGGTGGGCCTCTATCATCTCCTTGTGGATCCGCTCCTCGGGCGAGCACTGCGAGCCCCACTGGTTCATGAAGATGTTCATGTCGAGATGCAGACTCCGGAAGTCCGGATCGCTCTTCGAAAGCCGCGCGACGGCTTCCTCCATTTCGCGCCGGACGAGCAGCGGGCTCTGGCCCGGCATGAGCCGCGTGTCGACGTAGAGCGTGCAGAACACCGGCACCCGGCTGCACCGGTGCGGCCAGCCGCCTTCGATCGCGGACAGCGTCACCTTCGACGACATCCCCATGTACGTGTGCCGCCGCTCGAAGTCGTCGCCCCACTCCTGGAGGTGGTTCGCGAGCTTCATCATGTTGTTGATCGTGTTGTTCCGCTTCTCGCCGAACACCGTGTGCCGCGGATTGCCGACCAGCGTGATCTGCGTCCACACGTAGCCGCCGTGCGCCTGCAGGACGCTGAGGCCCGTGGGTTCGCCCACGACCGCGAAATCGGCCACGGCACCATGCGTGATCGCGTACCACGTGCCGCAGCCGCCTCCCCGATAGAGCTTCCCTTGCCGCTCGCCGATCTGCGACTTCTCGATCTCGCCGCCGACGCAGGCGAGCAGGATGTCGCCCTTGAGCGGCACGCCCGAAGCCTTGACAACCTCGGCTGCATGCAGGAACGACGCGATGCCGCCCTTCATGTTGTAGATGCCGAGGCCGTAGAGCCAGCCGTCCTCGACGATGGCATGCGGCTTGTAGCCCGGCTTGTCCGGCAGGTACTGCTCGTTGCCGATGTACGACGTGTCCATGTGGCCGTTGAACATCAGCGTCGGACCCGTGCCGTCGCCGGCGATCACGCCGATGGCGTTGCGCCGGCCCTCGTCGAATTCCTGCGGGATGTGCTTGATGCCATGCTGCTTGTAGCGTCCGATGATGTAATCGGCGCACTCGGCCTCGAAGCCGGTCGGGCTCGGTATGTTGATCAGATCGCTGCCGATCCTGACGATCTCGTCACGGTCGATGCGACCCAGGACTTCCTTTTTCCAGTGGTCGAGCGAGGGCGTTTCTGCCATGGCGTTTTCTCCTGCGGGCGAGCGGATGAACAAGCTGCTCCGGCCGGCGTCACTTCTCCATCAGACGCGGAAGCCAGAGCGTGAAGCTCGGTGCGGCGATCATGATCGCGAGCACGATGATGTTGAAGACGATGTACGGCGTTGCGGCACGATAGACGTCGACCATCGTGACGTTCGGGGGCGCCGCGCCTTTCATCACGAACAGCACGAGGCCGAACGGCGGCGTCAACACGGCGACCTCCATCGTGATCAGGACCAGCACCCCGAACCATAGCGGGTCGAGGCCGAGCGTCTTGATGACGGGCATCATGAGCGGAATGGTGAGCATCATGATGGCGAGCTGCTCCATGAAACATCCGAGCAGCAGCAGGATGCCTACCATCGCCAGCACGATCGCCGTCGGCGACAGGCCGAGGTTGATCACGTAGTTCACGAGCCCCGGGCCGGCGCCGGTGAAGGCGAGCAGCTGGCTGAAGCCCGTCGCGCAGGCGATGATCCAGAAAATCATCACGGTGACCTTCATCGTCGCGATGAGGGCGCGCATGAAGCCGGCCCACGTGAGCTCGCGGTAGACGAGTCCGAGCACGAGCGTCCCGAACGCGCCGAGCGCGGCCGATTCGGTGGGCGTCGCGATGCCGAGCAGGATCAGCCCGATCACCAGGAATACGATGATCGACAGCGGCGCGATGTTGATCGCGAAGCTCTTGAGCTTCTCGGACAGCGGCGCGGGCTTGAACGTGTACGGGGGCGCGAGCTCGGGCTTCAGCCAGCACGTCACGATGACGTAAAGGAAATACATCGCGGCCATCAGAAGCCCCGGCAGGATGCCGGCGATGAGGATGCCCGCCACCGAGATCCCCGCCAGGCTGCCCAGCAGCACGCCGATCGAGCTCGGCGGGATCATGATCGCGAGCGCGCCGGAGCCCATGATCGGCCCCATGCTCATCGTCTTGCTGTAGCCGCGGCGCTGCATTTCGGGCACGAGCGTCGAGCCGAGCATCGCGGTGTTCGCCATCCCGGAGCCGGTGAGGCTCGCGAATAGCGTCCCGGCCACGACCGACAGCACGCTGAGGCGGCCGGGCAGCCGCCCGATCCACATCTCGAGCGCGTCCATCGATCGCCGGGCGAGCCCCGAGTGGAACATGATCTCGCCCATGAAAATGAACAGCGGCACCGGCGCGAAGACGAAGCCGGAGACGCTGTCGTACATGCTGAGCACGAGCTGCGGCATGGCCTTCAGCCCACCCATGAACACCAGGAAGCCCACGGTGTTCAGCAGCAGGAACGCGAACGCCACCGGCAGTCCGATGGCGAGCAGCACCATGAGCGTGCCGATCAGCAGGACGAGGTTCTGCAGCCAGTCCACTAAGCATCCGGTGGCAAGTTCTCCGCGTCAGACACGCGGAGGCTCGACGCCGGCGGGCATTGCGTGCCCATCGGCCGGGTCTCGCAGCAGTCGGCGTATGTAACGCACGCGCTCGATGCAGAGGAGCACCGTGCCGATGAAAATCGGAGCGAGCACGACCGCGCGCGGAACCTGCACGATGCCGACGACCGACACGTTCCGCTGGTACGAGTCCCACACCGTGTAGCCGGACGCCACGGCCAAAATCAGGCACACGGCAAGGACCAGCACCGCATCGACCACCGTAAGCGGGCGCCGGATCGCCACCGGCGCGTGGGTGACGAGGATATCGACCCTCGTGTGGCCGTCACGGGACATGACGTACGCGCCGCCGAGGAACGTGAGGGCTGCTAGCAGGTAGCCGGTTACGTCGTTCAACCAGATCAGCGTGTCGTTGAACAGATACCGAACGGCCACGTCATACGTGATCGCGAACGTCACGAACGGGGTCACGAGGCACAGCAACAGGATGAACGCGCCATACAGACCGGGCGGCAGCCGGCGCGACTCGATTTTCTCGGCCAGCTCCTCGTCGGTGAACTGGGGCGCCGCGCGGCCGTCGCGTTCGCTGCCGGGCGCGGCGCCCGACCGTTCGTTTGCCACGGACACGCCGTTACTTGGACATCAGCTTGCGCAGTTGCGGGCCGTTGTCCGGCGATTTCTGCAACACCTCGTTCCAGCCTTCCTCGTACGCCATATCGAGGTAGCGCTTCGAGTCGGGCAGCTTGACGACCTGCACGCCGGCGCTGACGATCGTCGCGCGCTCCTTCGCCGCTTCCTGCGTGATCGCCGCCGAGCTGTCGCGCTCGACCTCGAGCATGACGTCCTGCATGAGCTTCTTCACGTCGGCAGGCAGCTTGCTCCACGACGCCTGGTTGACGAGGATGCACTGGTCGTTGCTGTAGAACTGCGGCTCGATGACGTACCTAAGAAATTTCTGAAAGCCGTAGCGCGAGAAGTCGACGCCGCCGAAGCCGACGCCGTTTACGAGGCCACGCTCGAGCGCCGCGAAGATCTCCGCGTGCGGCATCGTCACCGGCACGATGCCGAGCTTCAGCGCGAACGCGCGATACAACGGCGCCACGCGGATCTTCATGCCCTTCAGGTCCTCCATCTTCTCGACCTTGTTGATCGTGTAGAAGTTGAAGTGCACCCCCGGCGTGTTGAACCGTCCGAGGTACTCGACGCCGCCCTTCTGGGCCATGATCTTGTGAAACGCGTCGAATGCCCCGTTCGCGCGCTCCTCGGCGGGCGTCAGCTGCGACAGCTTCAGCGCGTCGCCTTCGGGCACCACGGACGAGAAGTACGAGCCGACGCCGCTCGCCACGTCGACGACGCCGCTGCGCACCGCATCGAACAGCTGGAAGGCCGGAATGGCCTCCGGTCCACCGACGTAGTTGAGCTTGATTTTGCCTTTGCCACGCTCGTTGACCCGGTCGACGAACATGAAAAAGCCGGTTTCCCAGATCGAGTTGCGCGGGAAGCTCGACGCGACCTTCAGCTCGACGCCCTGAGCGAAGCTCGCGGCCGGCACGAGCCCGACGAGCACGGCCAGAAGCACACGCTGCAACCACGAAGAACGATTCTTCACGGAAGACTCCTCGTCAAATTGAGTTCGGCACGTCCCTGTGCGTGCCTGCCACACCGATCCGGCCGCCGAAGCGGCCCCTCTCCCTGCTCACTGCGCATGCACCGCCGTCCGGCGCAACTGCACCGCTCAGACCTTTTCCGCCGCGATGGTGCTGACCAGCGTTCCGAGCCGTTCAATCGTCGCCTCGATGCGGTCCCCGGGCTTCAGCCACACTGCGTCGTCGCGTCCGGCGATGACGCCCGCCGGGCTGCCCGACGTGATGACGTCGCCGGGCTCGAGCGTGATCTGCGACCACCAGGACACGAGCTCGCGAATGCCGTAGATCATCTCGCTCGTGTTCGCGTCCTGGCGAAGCTCGCCGTTGAGGCGCAGCTGCATCTGGAGGTGCTCCGGATCCGGAATCTCGTCACGCGTCGTGAGCCACGGTCCCAGCGGGCACGACGTATCGAAGCTCTTCCCGAGCAGGATCACCTTGTTCGCGTGCTCGCGCGACTGGATGTCCCGGGCCGAGATGTCGTTGAAGACGCAGAAGCCGGCCACGTAGTCGAGCGCATTCTCCTTGCTGACGTTCTTGGCGCGCCGGCCGATGACCGTCGCGATCTCGATTTCGTAGTCGAGCTGCTCCGTGAAACGGGGAATGACCACCTCGGCATCGGTCCCGACCGTCGACGAAGGCGCCTGCAGAAATCCCGTCGGATGCTTGTAATGGAAAGCACCCCAGTTCTGGGCCTTCCACTCCTCCGATTTGAACTTCGTGACCTCGGTTTTGTGCGAGCTGAAGTTGACGGATGTATGCAGGATCTTGCCGGGACGCGGCACGGCGGGCAGAAGTCGCAGCTGCGTTCGGCTCCAGATCAATGGCGACCCGTCGCGGCTCGTCGCCCGCCGGTTGCCCACGGCATAGTCGAGGGCAGAACGGGCCGCGGCGAGCGCGGGATCACCCGCCGCCAGGAACGACAGCATGTCGCCCGGCAGCGTTTCCCGGGGACGTCCCGCCGCGGCATGCGCCGCTTCGAGATCGACGATCTCGCTCTCCGAAATCAGGGCACCGAGCAGGCGTTTCGTCGGTGCCGCGGCGCGGACTTCACACGTCACGAGCTTCACGGGCTCTCTCCTTTGTTCATGCCAACCGGGCGCCGTGGAACCCCGGGTGTCGCGACCGGGCTTTCCTCGCTCACTCCGCGAGTGATGGAATCTACGGCCGCCGACATTCGAATGTCAATGCGATTTTCGAAAACTGGGGTTACCCGATCATCGCGGCATGCGTCTCGAGCAGCGCCCGGGTGGACGTGGTGATGTGCCGGTTCATCAGGTATGCCGCAGCTTCCGCGTCGCGCTCGAGTGCCGCTTGCACGAGCTCGCGGTGCTCGCGCTCGATGTCGCGATCCTCCTTCGCGTATTTGATCGAAAGGCGGCGATACCGGTCCCATTGATCGTAGAGGATCGCGCGGAAACGTAGCAGCCATTCGGAACCGCAACCCGATACCAGCGCGAAATGGAACGCCTGATGGCGTGATTCCCATTCGGGGTCCAGCATGCCGTCCCGGTCCGGCGGCGAGCGGCGGGCGAGCGCGTGGTGGGCGGCGACGACACGCGTTTCCCAGTCCTCGTCCGCGTTCTGGATGCCGAGTACCAGCGCCTTGGTTTCCATCTCCTTCCGCATGAAGGTGATGTCCAGGAGCTTGGCCTTCGAAACCGGAGCCACGTGGAAGCCCCGATGGTCCTCGAGCACGACGAGCCCGTCCGACGCCAGACGCATGAGCGCCTCGCGGAGCGGGCTCGTACCGACGCCGTACCGCAGCCGCAGATCCGCGAACGGCAGTCGCATGCCGGGTCGGAGCCGGCAATCGAGGATGTCGCGTCGCAGCCGCTCGAAGACGTTGCTCGCCAGCGTGCGGCCCGCGTGCTCGCCCTCGCGCTGCCGATCGTTTCCTTCGAGTGCGTCGGCGATGTCCATCGTCGTGTTCGCAGGTGTGCCGCCCGCGATGTTACTCCAGGCGAGATGATTTTCGAAAATTGGCGGGAGACGCCTGCGATCTACGGCGGTGCGCACGAGCGGTTCCGGGACAGGTCCGCCGACGACGCGCCGGTATAATCGACCGCAGCAACCTTCGATGTCGCCGGATTCCATCCTTGCCGGGACGGCCGCGGCGGACCCGGCGCCAGCTGGGCCACCCGCTGCCCCGATCGCTTCGAACGCCCCGTCATCGGCCGCGGCGCTGCCGGCGCTCGCGCCGGAGCTGCCGGAGTCCGGCCAGAGGCTCAAGCTTGCGCCGCTGCCCGAGACGGCCGATTCGCTCGCGCTTTCGCAGCTCGCCCTGTCCGCGCGCGCCTCGCGGCGGACGCTCGCGATCGTCTGCGCCGACGCGCTCGCTGCATCGCGGCTCGCGGCGGAAATCGCCTGGTTCGCACCGTCTGTCTCCATCAGCGTCTTCCCGGACTGGGAGACGCTGCCGTACGATCATTTCTCCCCGCATCAGGATCTCGTCTCCGAGCGGCTCGCCACGCTCTATCGGATTACGCGCGGCGAGTGCGACGTCGCGCTCGTGGCTGCACAGACGGCGCTTTACCGGCTCGCGCCGCTCTCGTTTTTGGCCGCGCACACGTTCTTCCTGACGCAGGGCGAGAAGCTCGACGTGGAAGCTTTGCGCGCGCAGCTCGCACTCGCCGGCTACACGCACGTCACACAGGTCGTTTCACCCGGCGAGTTCAGCATTCGCGGCGGGCTGATCGACCTCTACCCGATGGGCGCCGCCCTGCCCTATCGGCTCGATCTCTTCGGCGACGAGATCGAAACGATCAAGACGTTCGACGCGGACACGCAGCGCACGCTTTACCCGATGCGCGACGTTCGGCTGCTGCCTGCGCGCGAGTTCCCGCTCGACGAAGGCGGTCGTACGCGCTTTCGCGGCCGCTTTCGCGAGGCGTTCGAGGGCGATCCGTCGCGCTCGGCGCTCTACAAGGACATCTCGAACGGCGTCGTACCCGGCGGCATCGAGTACTACCTGCCGCTGTTCTTCGATGCCACTGCAACGTTCGTCGATTACCTTCCGCGCGATGCCGTCTTCGCGCTGCACGGCGACGTCGATGCCGCGATCGCACGCTTCTGGCAGGACACCGAATCGCGCTACCGTTTGATGCGTGGCGACAAGGCGCGGCCGCTGCTCGCGCCCGCACAGTTGTTTCTCCCACCGGACGAGTTTCGCGGTGCGGTGAAGCCGTTCGCCCGCGTCGACGTGCCACTCGCGGGAACGGAGGCCATGCCCCCCGACGCGCCCGTGCGCCGGCTGCCGTCGCTGCAGGTCGAGCGTCGCGCCGACGATCCGCTCGCGGCGCTGAAGCGCGTGCTGGAGCTGCTCGATGGCCGCATGCTGATCTGCGCCGAGAGCGCGGGCCGTCGCGAGACGATGCAGCAATACTTTGCCGAATACGGCGTGCGGCCCGCCATCGTCGAATCGTTCGCCGAACTCGTGGCAGGTGACGCGAAACTCGCGCTCGCCGCTGCTCCATTGCACGCCGGCTTCGCGTGGCCGGCCGCGCGCCTCGCGTTCGTCACCGAGGCCGAGCTGTACGCGACTGCCGTGCGCCGTGGCGCGCGCGACGCGGGCCGCCGGTCGAACATCGACGCGATGGTGCGCGACCTGTCCGAGGTGCGCATCGGCGATCCGGTCGTGCACGAAGAGCATGGCATCGGCCGCTACCTCGGTCTCGTGACGCTCGACGTCGGCGATGGCGCGACGGAGTTCCTCGAGCTCGTCTACGCCAACGACGCCAAGCTCTACGTGCCGGTGTCCAACCTGCACGTGATCAGCCGCTACAGCGGCGCGTCGCCGGACGCCGCGCCGCTGTCCGAGCTCGGCAGCGGCCAGTGGGAGAAGGCGAAGCGCAAGGCGGCGCAGCAGGCGCACGATACCGCGGCCGAGCTTCTCAATCTCTACGCACAGCGCGCGGCGCGCAACGGCCATGCGTTCAGCTTCAAGGCGCACGACTATGAAGCGTTCGCGGAAGGTTTCGGCTTCGAGGAGACGCCCGACCAGCAGGCGGCGATCGACGCGGTCATTGCCGACCTGGCGGCGGGCCGGCCGATGGATCGCCTCGTCTGTGGCGACGTCGGATTCGGCAAGACCGAGGTTGCGCTGCGCGCGGCGTTCATCGCGCTCGCCGACGGCAAGCAGGTCGCGCTGCTGGTGCCGACGACGCTGCTCGCGGAGCAGCACTTCCAGGTGTTCTCCGACCGCTTCGCCGACTGGCCGGTGAAGCTCGCCGAGTTGTCGCGCTTTCGCTCGACGAAGGAGGTGAAGGCGGCGCTCGAAGGACTCGCGAGCGGCCGTATCGACCTCGTGATCGGCACGCACAAGTTGCTGCAGTCGGACATCAAGTTCAAGAACCTGGGCCTCGTCATCATCGACGAGGAGCATCGCTTCGGCGTGCGGCAAAAGGAGCAGCTCAAGCGGTTGCGGGCGGAGGTCGACGTGCTGACGCTGACGGCGACGCCGATTCCGCGCACGCTCGCGATGTCGCTCGAAGGCATCCGCGATTTTTCGGTCATCGCGACGGCGCCGCAGCGGCGGCTCGCGATCAAGACCTTCGTCGCGACGTATTCGACCGGAATCGTGCGCGAGGCGGCGCTGCGGGAATTGAAGCGCGGCGGCCAGATCTATTTCCTGCACAACGACATCGACACGATCCGCACCACAGCCGAGCGACTCACGGTGCTTCTGCCGGAGGCGCGCATTGCGGTGGCGCACGGACAGATGAGCGAGCGCGAGCTCGAGCACGTGATGCGCGATTTCTACGCGCAGCGGATCAACCTGCTCGTGTGCTCGACGATCATCGAGACGGGCATCGACGTGCCGACGGCGAACACGATCATCATCGACCGCGCCGATCGCTTCGGGCTCGCGCAGCTGCATCAATTGCGCGGCCGTGTCGGCCGCTCGCACCACCAGGCGTATGCGTACCTGCTGACGCCGCCGCACGAGGCGCTGTCGGCGCAGGCGAAGAAGCGGCTCGAGGCCATCCAGATGATGGAAGACCTTGGCTCTGGCTTCTATCTCGCGATGCACGACCTCGAAATCCGCGGCGCCGGTGAAGTGCTCGGCGAGGAGCAGTCGGGCGAGATGCAGCAGATCGGCTTTCAGCTCTACGCCGACATGCTGAAGGCCGCCGTGTCGGCGCTGAAAGCGGGCCGCGAGCCGGATCTTTCGCAGCCGCTTGGCGTGACGACCGAGATCAATCTGCACACGCCGGCGCGGCTGCCGCAGGAGTATTGCAGCGACATCCACGAGCGGCTCGTCCTATACAAGCGGCTCGCGAGCACCGAGTCGATCGAAGCGCTCGACGCGCTGCGCGAAGAGCTCGTCGACCGTTTCGGACCAACGCCCGAGCCGGCGCAGGCGCTGCTCGCATGCCATCGGTTGCGTATCACCGCGCGCCCGCTCGGCGTCGTCAAGGTGGATGCGGGACCGGACCGGACGACGCTGCAGTTCGTGAAGAGGCCACCGTTCGATGCCGGCAAGCTGATCGCGCTCGTGCAGAAGGATGGCCGTATCCGCTTCGCGGGACCCGATCGCGTGCGCATCGAGCGCGCGGCGCCGACGATGTCGGATCGCGTGGCACTCGTGCGCGAGTTTCTAGGGAAACTGACGTGAGTTCAGCGCGAGTCCACCTGCCGCCGCAGGTGCACGTGTTCGTGCGCGACTGGCTGTCGGCCAATCACGTCGTGCTGAAGGCGCCAGCGGGCTGCGTCGTCATCGACTCGGGATACGGCAAGCACGTGCCGCTGACGCTCGCGCTGATCGCGTCGCGGATGGGCCTCGACGGCCGGCCGCTTGCGATGCTGGTCAACACGCACTGCCATTCCGACCACATGGGCGGCAATGCTGCAGTGAAGCGCGCGTACGGCTGTCCGGTCGCCGTTCCCGCCGGCGAGGCGCCGCTGATCGAGGCGTGGGACGAGCGCGGACTGTGGCTCGGGTACGCCGGCCAACGCGCCGAGCGGTTCGCCGTCGACGAGGCGCTGCAGCCAGGCACGACGTACACATGGGGCGAGCTCGAGTGGCGCGCGCTCGCGGCGCCCGGGCACGACATGGGCGCGCTCGTATTCTTCAACGACGAGCACCGCATCCTGATCTCGGGCGACGCGCTGTGGGAAAACGGCTACGGCATGGTGATGCCGCGTGAGATCGACGAGGCCGCGCTACCCTCGACGCGCGCGACGCTCGAAATGATCGCGGGTCTTGGCGCCCGGTGCGTCATTCCCGGCCACGGCGAACCGTTCGCCGACGTCGATGCCGCGCTCGAGCGCGCATTCCGCCGCACCGCGAGCTTCGAGGCCGATCCGCTGCGGATGGCGCGCCATGCGCTCAAGGTGCTGCTCGTTTTCACGCTGCTCGACCGCGAGCGCATGCCGGTCGCATCGCTTGCCGACCACGTCGAGCGCGTGGACGTCTTCCGCGAGTTCAACGCCCTGTATTTCGGGCTGTCGCCGGCCGCGCTGGCCGAGCAGCTCGTGACGGACCTGCTGCGCGCGGGCGCGGTGCGCCGAGACGGCGGCGACGTCGTTCCCGGCTGAAATGGGGTCAGAGCCGAATTCGGTACGGTTTACTGAATTCGGCTCTGATACCGTATCCGGTCGCTTCGATCAGGAGTCGGCCTGGTACGCCTCGATCGGAATGATGACCTTGACTTCGTCTGCCGGCGCGTACGGGACGCCGGCCGTCATGCCCCAATCCGAGCGCTTGATCGTCGCGGTTGCCTGCCCTCCACACATCAGCTTCTTGTTGAACGGATGCGCGCCGCAAGCAAAGTTTTGCACGTCGAGCGTCACCGGCCTTGTCACGCCGAGCATCGTGAGCTCGCCCACGACAGCGACGACGCGATCGCCGTCGAACTTGACATTGTCGGACTTGAACGTGATGGTCGGAAATTTCTCGACGTTGAAATATTTCTCGCCCTTGACGACTGCATCGAGGCGGTTGGCGTCGAACGTGCGAATCGACGTTGCATCGATCGTGACGTCGACGGAACCCTTCTTCGCCGCGCGATCGATGGTGACCTTCGACGACGACTTGGTGAAGCTGCCGGTTTGATTGCTCAAGCCCAGATGTCGGGTCTCGAATCCGGGCTGCGAGTGGACCGGATCCAGCACGTAAGTCTCGGCTGCCGCTGCAGGCAGCGTGATCAGGGCGGCGAGCGTCGTAACGGCAATCCGAGCGTCCATCGTGTTGCTCCTTCTCGAGGGGGTTCTCGCTTCCACGATCGCTATCCGGGTGGCGCGAGCACCATTTTGACGCGAACACGGATGTCGTTGTCGACGACCGACGTGTCGGCCCACTCGCCTTCGCCGATCTTGTAGTCGAGGCGCTTCAGCGAGAATGCGCCCTCCGCGATCCGGTTTCCAGCCGCGTCCGCCTTGACGGTGATCGGCACGGTGCAGTCGCGCGTGATGCCTTTCACCGAAAGCTTGCCGGCGATCTCGTACCGGTCACCGCCGAGACTTCGAATCGACGTCGACGCGAAATGTGCGACGGGGAACTTCGGTGTATTGAACCACAGCGGTCCCCTGGCCTCGGACTCCGTTTCGGCACTCGCGAGGTCGACGCTGGCCAGGTCCACGTCGACTTCCGCCCTCGACTTGTCGAGCGCACCCGGCTCGAAGGCAATGTCGGCCTTCCACTGCTTGAAACGGCCATCGAAGTTGACGCCCATCTGTCTCGTCGTGAACGCGATCTCGCTTTTGCCGACGACGACGCCGGCTGCAGCGGCGCAGCCGGACGCGAAAACCAGCGTGGCTATCAGCGATCGAAGCAGTTTGGTAGGCATCAGCGTGGCGCGGCGTCGCGCCGGTTGAAGGGAAGCATCCGCGCGAGAACGGTGTCGCGATCCACGAAGTGATGCTTCAGCGCTGCAGCGACGTGGATGCAGATGACGGTGAACAACAGCGAGTTGAGGCCGACGTGCACGAGCCGCAGCACGTCGGCGAGGGCCTTGTCCTTGGGCACCAGATTGGGCAACGGAAACGTGCCGAGGTATACGACCTGCACGCCCGTTGCCGAGCTGTAAATCCAGCCGGAGACCGGAGTAACGAACAGCAGCACGTAAAGCATGGCATGCGAGACAGCGGCGGCCATCCGCTGCCACGGCGGCATTGCGACCGGCGTCGGATGCGGCCGTATCGCGCGCCATGCGAGCCTGCCGGATGTCAGCACGAATATCGTGATGCCGATCGACTTATGCCACAGATACCAGTGCAGCTTCTGCGGCGATATCGGCAGCCGCACCATCGAAAGGCCAAGCAGAAGGTTGGCGATGATCAGTGCAGCGGTGAGCCAATGCAGCGCGATCGCCGCCGAGTTGTATCGTTCCGTCACGAATCGGTTCGCAAATTGAGCACTTGCGCTGGCAACCGGGCTCGATACGTCCGTCACGAAATAGTAACAGGACGGTGACGAATCGTATTCCGGGCGCCGGCTTCGTGCGGCTCGCAAACGGAGCGAAGCGCGTGCCCGGGCGCTCGCCGCCGCCTGCTGCGGAATAGCACGCGGCGCTGCTCTGTTCACCACTCGGCGCCGCGCCGGCAGGCCGCTTGCCACGGCGGCCGCTCTCGGCTGCAATGCGCGCGCGATAGCTCCACGTCAGCCCGATCAACCATTCCGGAGGTCACTTGAACAAGCACGTCGCTCCCGTTGCCACCGCGCTCGCCATCGTCGGCGCGTTCTCGCTCGCCGTTCATGCGCAGGACGTCAAGCCCGACCGCGCGATCAAGTACAGGCAGGGCATCATGACCGCGCAGGGATGGCAGATCGGCATCCTCGGGGCGATGGCGAAGGGTGACCGCCCCTACGACAAGGACATCGCGCTGCGCAGCGCCAACCATCTCGACCAGCTCGTGTACATGGCGTGGGAAGGTTTCACACCAGGCTCCGATCAGGGCGCGCCGACGAAGGCCAAGGCCGAGATCTGGAAGGATCCCGCGAAGTTCAAGAAACTCCAGGAAACGTTGCAGGCGGAAACGCCGAAGCTCGTTGCCGCGGCCAAGTCCGGCGATGTCGCTCAGTTGCGGCCGGCGGTAGGTGCCGTCGGCAAGGTGTGCAACGATTGCCACGACGAATTCCGCTCGAAATAGCGGCGTTGCGTTCCTATCAGCGGCGAACGAGCAGCCATACGGCAATCCCGCACGCGAGCAGCAGCGCGACGGCCCTGCGGTTCGCCGTCGCGCCCGCGGCCTCGGCTTGCCGCTGCGGTTCCAGCCGCTTGCGGCCGGTCAGCATCGGCGTGATCAGGTTGTCGCGAAACGCGACGAGATAGCCGAGCACCGCGACGATGTGAACCGACGCGAGCCCGATCACGATCCAGGCGTTGCGCCGGTGCAGCGACGACAGCTGGTCGGACAGGTCCTTCGAAACGTGCCGCACGAGCGGGCCCTCGTTCATGATGTCGTCGTTCGTGAACAGGCCAAGCGCTGCCTGCACGAGCAGCGCGGCGAGCAGCAGCACGACCATCCAGCCGCCGAGCGGATTGTGGCCGGCGAACGTGGCATGCGGCGGCCGCAACAGCGAACGCGCGTAGGCCGCGACTTCACGCGGCCCGCGCACAAAACTCGCGAAACGTGCGTGGCGGCTGCCCACCACGCCCCATAGCACGCGAAAGAGCGCCAGCGCCAGCAGCGTTTCGCCCGCGCGCATGTGCCAGGCGAGCCAGTCGCCGCCTGCCTTGCCGGTGACAAGCAACGCGGCGAGCAGCAGCACGATCGCCCAGTGCACGAACCGCACCGGCCAGTCCCAGACCGGCACGTCGGCGTGGCCTGTCGCACGCTCGCGGCTCGCCGCAACACGGGACGTGTCGTGCTTGGCGTCGTCGTTCATCGGCACCTCTCGTGATCGAGCAGCATGCGCCGCCGCTCGGTCAACCGGGGAGCGTCGCCGCGAAACGTCGCACGCCGTCGAGCAGCATCTGCACGGCGAGTGCGGTCAGCACGAGGCCCATCAGCCGCTCGACAGCGATCATGCCACGCTCGCCCAGCACGCGCTGCAGGCGGTGAGCGGCGACCAGCACGATCGTCGCGACCGCCATCGCAACCGTCAGCGCAACGACCCACGCGAGCTGCTGCGACGGATTGCGGGAGACCATCAACATCACCGTCGCGATCGCGGAAGGCCCCGCGATCAACGGTATGGCGAGCGGCACGAGAAACGGCTCGGTACCCGACGGATCGCCGAATACGCCTTCCGGATGGGGAAACACCATTCGCAATGCGATCAGGAACAGGATGATTCCGCCGGCGATCGCGAGCGACACTTCGGACAGCTGCAGCCAGCGCAGGAATGCCTGCCCGCCGAACATGAACGCGAGCAGGATCACGTACGCCGCCGCGCACTCGCGCAGGATCACTTTCGCGCGCCGCTCCGGCGCGACGTTCGCGAGCGCCGACACGACGATCGGCACGTTGCCGAACGGGTCGATGACGAGCAGCAGCAGCACCGCCGCCGAGAATGTTTCGGGGATCGGAGTCGTCATCGGCCCCGCACCGTCCCTTCGCGCCGCGGATCGGCGCCGCCGATGAAGCCGCGCGGCGTGCGCACGATCGCCTGCACCCCGCTTGTCTGGTCGACGACCCGCACGGCGTGTCCCAGTGCCGCGAGCTTCGCCTCGAGCGCGGCGACCGCGGTGTCCTTCTCGAGTTCCGTCGGGCCGTTGCGGCTGCCGAAATTCGGCAGCGCGATCGCCGCCTGCGGGTCCATGCGCCAGTCGATGATCGCGACGAGCGTCTTCACGACGTAGTTGATGATCATGCTGCCGCCCGGCGAACCCGTGACGATCGCAACGCGTCCTTTCGCGTCGTACGCGATCGTCGGCGCCATCGACGAGCGCGGCCGCTTGCCGGGCTCGACACGGTTGGCGACCGGCTTGCCCTCCGCGCTGGGCGCAAACGAGAAATCGGTCAGTTCGTTGTTGAGCAGGAACCCGCCTTCTGTCATCAGGCGGCTGCCGAACTGATCCTCGATCGACGTCGTCATGGACACCGCGTTGCCGTAGCCGTCGACGACGACGATCTGCGACGTCGACGGAAACTCCGCAGCGGCGTCGCGACCGTACGCGATGGCCTTCGCCTTCGCGTCGTGGTGGACCGGATCGCCGGGTGCCGCCGTGTCGAGGCTGCGATGGGTCGAGATGAGCAGCGAACGCGCATGCAGGTAGTCGTCGTCGAGCAGTTCCCGCGGCGGCGGAAAGAAGTCGGGATCGGTTATGTACACGGCGCGATCAGCGAACGCGAGGCGCTCCGCCTCGCTCGCGAAATGAACGCTCCAGAACGATGCCGGTCCCATCGAGGCAACGTCGTAAGGCTCAAGCATGCCGAGCACCTGCAGCACGGCGATACCGCCCGAAGACGGCGGCGGCATTCCGCACACGCGATAGCCCCGATAGGAGCGGCACACGGGCGCGCGCGCCTTGACCGTGTAGCGTGCGAGGTCGCTACGCGTAATGTCGCCGGGATTGCGCGGCGCCTCGCGCACCGTGCGAACGATGTCGTCGGCGATCGCTCCTTCGTAAAACGGCTTGGCGCCCTGCGCGGCGAGCATGCGCAACGTGCGCGCGTACGCCGGATTGGTAAGCGTGGTGCCGATTGCGCGAGCCTTTCCGTCCGCGGCCACGAAATAGTCGTGCGCGCGTGGCTGCGACCAGTGCGTTTCGTTCGCGACGAGCGTGTGCAGTCGCGGCGAGATGGCGAAGCCATTCGCGGCGAGCGCGATCGCGCGCTCGAACAGGCGCGGCCACGGCAGCTTGCCGTGCCGGCGGTGCACGGTTTCGAGCAGCTTGACCGTACCCGGCACGCCGACCGAGCGACCGCCGACGACCGCATCGTAGAACGCGAGCGGCTTGCCGTCGGCGCCGAGAAACCGGTCGGGCGTTGCCGCAGCCGGCGCCGTCTCCCGACCATCGTAGGCGAGCAGCTTGCGCGATCGTGCGTCGTGATAGAGCAGGAAGGCGCCACCGCCGAGACCCGACGATTGCGGCTCGACCAGGCCCAGCACGAGTTGCACGGCGATCGCCGCATCGATCGCATTGCCGCCGGCGCGAAGGATCGCATAACCGGCGTCGGTCGCAAGCGGATTCGCGGCGGCGACCATGAAGCGCCGGCTTTCGACAGGCTTCCTATCGATCCAGCCCGACGCAAGCTCGGGCGCGGGCGGAAGCTGCGCGGACCCCGGCGCCGGCGAAAACTGCGCGTGAAGCGGCGGCGCCGGTGAAAGCTGCGCGTGAAGCGGCGCCGCGAAAACGACAGCGGCGCAAAGCGCCAGCGCCGCGGGCGACGGCGCGGCGCGGCGCATCAAGCCTCGGGCACGAGCGCGCTTAGCGGCCGCTGAGCACGAGCAGCGGCACGATCATCAGCGCGACGATGTTGATGATCTTGATCAGCGGGTTCACGGCCGGTCCCGCCGTGTCCTTGTACGGATCGCCGACCGTGTCGCCGGTGACTGCCGCCTTGTGCGCGTCCGATCCCTTGCCGCCGTGATTGCCGTCCTCGATGTACTTCTTCGCGTTGTCCCACGCGCCGCCGCCTGTCGTCATCGAAATCGCGACGAACAGGCCGGTGACGATCGTACCCATCAGCACGCCACCCAGCGTCTGCGCGCCTGCGGCCGTGTCCTTGAAGACCCAGGCGAAGCCGACGCCGACGACGATCGGAATCAGCACCGGCAGAAGCGACGGTACGATCATTTCCTTGATCGCGGCGCGCGTCAGCATGTCGACGGCGACGCCGTACTCGGGCTTCGCCGTGCCTTCCATGATGCCCTTGATCTCACGGAACTGCCGCCGCACTTCCAGGACGACGGCGCCCGCGGCACGGCCGACGGCTTCCATCGCCATCGCGCCGAACAGGTAGGGAATCAGGCCGCCGATGAAGAGGCCGATGATGACGTAGTGGTTCGACAGGTCGAACGTCATCGCATGACCGGCGGATTCCAGCGCGTGCGTGTAGTCGGCGAACAGAACCAGCGCCGCCAAACCGGCCGACCCGATTGCATAACCCTTCGTCACGGCCTTCGTCGTATTGCCCACTGCGTCGAGCGGGTCGGTGATCGCGCGCACCGAATCGGGAAGCTGCGACATCTCCGCGATGCCGCCGGCGTTGTCGGTGATCGGACCGTACGCGTCGAGCGCGACGATGATCCCCGCCATCGAGAGCATCGCCGTCGCGGCGATCGCGATCCCGTACAGGCCCGCGCACAGATAGGAGAGCAGGATCGCGACGCACACGGCGATGACCGGCCACGCGGTGGCCTTCATCGACACGCCGAGGCCGGCGATGATGTTCGTCGCATGGCCGGTCGTCGACGCGGACGCGACGTGCTTGACCGGCTTGAAGTCGGTACCCGTGTAGTACTCGGTGATCACGACCATCGCGGCGGTGAGCAGCAAGCCGACGACCGATGCGCCGAACAGCTTCATCGGCGACAGCAGCGGGTCGACCGCGCTGATCCCGCTCATCATCCACTGCGTGATCACGTAGAAGCCGATCAGGGAAATGACGCCGGCGACGGTCAGTCCGCGGTAGAGCGCGTTCATGATCTTGCCGCCGGTGCGTGCCTTGACGCAGTAGCAGCCGACGATCGACGCGAGGATCGAGAAGCCGCCGAGCACCAGCGGATACGTGACCGCCGTCGTCGCGATCGAAGGCATCAGCAGCGCGCCGAGGAGCATCGTGGCGACGATCGTCACCGCGTAGGTCTCGAACAGGTCGGCCGCCATGCCCGCGCAGTCGCCGACGTTGTCGCCGACGTTGTCGGCGATCACCGCGGGGTTGCGCGGGTCGTCCTCGGGGATGCCTGCCTCCACCTTGCCGACGAGGTCCGCGCCGACGTCCGCCCCCTT
>DATEIQ010000088.1:0-2625 GCA_035278845.1 Casimicrobiaceae bacterium
GAGCTCGCGCTTGTGCGACAGCGCCTCGCGCTTCGACATGCGGTCGAACGTGCCGTCCTGCTGCATCGTCTCGAGATCCTTGAGACGCTTGATCGACTGCTTGACGGTCTTGAAGTTGGACAGCATGCCGCCGAGCCAGCGATGGTCGACGTACGGCATGCCGGCGCGCTGCGCCTCCTCGGCGACGATCTCGCGCGCCTGGCGCTTGGTGCCGACGAACAGAATGGTGCCGCGGTTCTGCGCGAGCTGACGCACGTACTTCATCGCGTCGTTGTACATCGCCAGCGTCTTCTCGAGGTTGACGATGTGGATCTTGTTGCGCTGGCCGAAGATGTAGTCGGCCATCTTCGGATTCCAGTACCGCGTCTGGTGGCCGAAATGGACACCGGCCTCCAGCATTTGACGCATGGTTACGGACATGCTTCACTCCATTCAGGGTTGTGCCTCCACCGGCGGATTGCGTTCCGGCCTTTAGCCGGACACCCTGAAACGCCGGTGTGCGAAGTGGACGTCCGGCTCACGCAAAGCCGCGATTCCGGGGCCGTCCCTGGTGTCCCGCGCGTAAACGTGTGAGCGCGGTAACCCGTTATTCTAGCATGCGGGGTGTCTTCCGCGGGTACCCCCGGAGGCTACGCTCCCCGCATCGAACGACCATGCCCGATCTGCTTCTAGCCCCCGCCCCGCCATCCGTTCCCGTTTCGGAGCCGGTGGTCTGCGCACATGTGGCATCCGCGCTGCTCGAAGTGACCGGCGACGATGCCATTGCGTTCCTGCAGGGGCAGCTTTCGAGCGACGTCTCGGCGCTTTCGGCCGGCCAGGGGCAGTACTGGAGTTACAACTCGCCGAAGGGCCGCACGCTCGCGAACGGCGTCCTCTGGCGCGCCGACACGGGGGCGGGCCCGCCGCGCGTGCTCGTGGTGCTTGCTGCCGACCTTGCCGAAGCCATCGCCCGCCGCCTCGCGATGTACGTGTTGCGCGCAAAAGCGACGGTACGCGACGTGCGCGACCGGTACACGCTCCTCGGGCTCGCCGGCACGGGCGGCGGCGATGCAGCGCGCAGTGCGCTCGGCATCCCGGTCCGGACGCTGAGCGCGGTGTCGTTCGCAAACGATGCCGCCGCCGTCGCACTGCCGGACGGCCGCGTCGTGATCGCGAGCCCGGCCGCCGGCGCACCGCTCGTGCATGCCGCGCTCGCGCGCCATGCGGCGATGGCCGACGCGTCGATGTGGCGATGGTTCGGCATTGCCGCCGGCGTGCCCAAGGTCACCGCTGCGACATCCGACCTGTTCGTGCCGCAGGCGCTCAACTGGGATCTGCTGGGCGGCGTGAGCTTCCAGAAAGGCTGCTATCCCGGCCAGGAAATCGTCGCGCGCATGCAATACCTCGGCCGGCTCAAGGAACGCCTGTACGCGTTTCGTACGCAAGCGGAAGACGTGAAGGCAGCGACGCGGCTGTATTCCGCCGCTTTCGGCGACCAGGCGTGCGGCACGGTCGTCAACGCGGCACCCGATCCGGCCGGCGGAACCGCGCTGCTTGCCGTCGTGCAGCGCGAGGCCGCCGATGCGGGCGAGGTTCGCCTCGATGCGCTCGACGGCTCGCCGCTTCTCCCGCAGCGGCTGCCGTACGACGTGCCCGTCGCAGCCGAGCCGCGCGTGCCGCGCAAGCTGTAACGCCACGCAGGGCCGCGCGCGCTCATGTGCCTTGCCGTCGTCGCGCTCGACGCGCACCCGCGCTACGCGATCGTCGTCGCCGCCAACCGCGACGAGTTCCACGCGCGGCCGACCGCGCGTGCACATTGGTGGAACGACGCGCATGGCCGGCCGCTGCTCGCGGGGCGTGACCTCGAGCAGCACGGCACGTGGCTCGGCGTGACCCGCGTCGGACGCTTCGCGTTCGTCACGAACGTTCGCGAGCCATCGCGCCACGATCCGCGCGCCCCTTCGCGCGGTGCATTGGTGCCGGCGGTGTTGCGCGACGAGCACGACGTTGGCAGCGCCGTCGCTGCCGTCGTGAACGCGTCGTCCGCATACAACGGTTTCAATCTGCTCGCCGGCGAGCCCGGTGCCGCGGCGTTCGGCTCCAACCGCACGACCGGCATCGAATCGCTCGGCCCCGGAATTCACGGCGTGTCGAACGCGCGCCTCGACACGCCGTGGCCAAAGGTCGCGCGCGCCAGGGCGGGCATGGCGGCATGGATCGCGACGTCGTCCGACGACATCCGGCCGCTCTTCGACGTGCTGGCCGATCGCGCCGTCGCGCGCGACGCGGACCTTCCACAAACCGGGCTGTCGCTCGAGCGCGAGCGCCTGCTGTCGGCGCCGTTCATCTGCAGCGCCAACTACGGCACGCGCTCGTCCACCTTGCTGGCGATCGCGCGCGACGGTGCCGTGCAGTTCATCGAGCGGGCGTTCGACGCCGCCGGCGAAAGCGAAGGCGACGTCGAATTCCGGTTCAAGGCAGAGCGCGCAGTCGTCTCGGCCGTGTAGTCATCGAGCCGTGCGAACGGCCGCTGATCTCTACCGCAGCGCGCGCGTCATCACGCGATGCGCGATGCCCGCTTCGAGAAACGCGTCGCCGGTCGCGACGAATCCGTCGCGCGCGTAGAAAGGCATCGCCTGCACCTGC
>DATEIQ010000089.1:0-39468 GCA_035278845.1 Casimicrobiaceae bacterium
CACCGCGTCGGGGGTGAGCTTCGCGTCGGGCGTGTCGATCGGCAGGAGCTTCGCGCCGCCGCTCATGAACTCGGGGCCGCCGCATTCGTCGACGTTGATGTGCGCCTGCGCGTGGCAGATGATCGCGTCGGTGCTGCGGCACATCGCCGCGAGCGCAAGCGAGTTGGCGGCGGTGCCGGTGTAGACGAAGAACACGTCGCACGCCGTCTCGAACAGATCGTCGATCGCAGCGCGCGCTGCGATCGTCCAGTCGTCGGCGCCGTAGGCCGGCGCGTGCCCGGCGTTCGCGCGCTCGAGCGCGCGCCAGGCTTCGGGACAGATGGCCGAATTGTTGTCGCTCGCGAACTGGATCGCGCTCGACGGCGTGTTTTTCACAACCGCTCGCCGACCCAGCCTTCGACCGACTGCAGCGCATGCGGCAGCGCCGCGGCATCGGTGCCGCCGGCTTGCGCCATGTCCGGCCGTCCGCCGCCTTTGCCGCCGACCTGCTTCGCGACGTGATTGACGAGCTCGCCCGCCTTCACCTTCGCCGTGAGGTCGCTCGTGACGCCGGCGATCAGCGTGACCTTGCCGTCGCTGACGCTCGCGAGCACGATCGCCGCGCTCTTCAGCTTGTCCTTCAGCTTGTCCATCGTCTCGCGCAGCGTTTTGACGTCGCTGCCGTCGAGGGTGGCGGCGACGACTTTCGCGCCCTTGACGTCCACGGCATTGCCCGCGAGATCGTCACCCGCGCTCGACGCGGCCTTCGCCTTCAGGCGCGCGAGCTCGCGCTCGGCGGTTCGCGCGCTTTCCTGCAGTTGCGCGATGCGCGCCTCGATTTCCGCGATCGGCGCCTTCAGCAGATGTGCCGCGCCCGTGAGCTTCGCTTCCTGCGCCTGCACGTACGCGAGCGCACCCTTGCCGGTAACCGCCTCGATGCGCCGCACGCCGGCGGCGACGCCGCTCTCGCCCACGACCTTGAACAGGCCGATGTCGCCCGTGCGCGAGACGTGCGTACCGCCGCACAGCTCGCGCGACGTGCCGATGTCGAGTACGCGCACCTCGTCGCCATATTTTTCTCCGAACAGCATCATCGCGCCTGACTTCTGCGCTTCGGCGATCGGCATCGTGCGCGCGACGACGCCCGCGTTGTCCAGAATCTCCGCGTTGACGATCGCCTCGACGCGGCGGATCTGATCCTCGGACAGCGGCGTGCCGTGCGCGAAGTCGAAGCGCGTCTTGTCGGGATCGACGAGCGATCCTTTCTGCTGCACGTGCTCCCCAAGCACTTCGCGCAGCGCCTTGTGCATCAGGTGCGTGGCCGAGTGATTGCGCATCGTGCGCGCGCGCGCCTCGTAGTCGACGGCCGCCGCGACGGTGATGCCCTCGCGCAACTCGCCCGTTTTCACCTCGCCGAAATGCCCGACGACGTCGGGCTGGATCTTCTGCGTATCCTCGACGGCGAAGAGCGTGAGGCACGCGCCGCCCCTCGAAAGCTCGCCGCGATCGCCGACCTGCCCGCCCGCTTCCGCATAGAACGGCGTCCGGTCGAGGACGACGACACCGCGCTCGCCGGTGGACAGCGAGTCGACGCGTGCGCCGTCCTTGTAGAGCGCGACGACCCGGCCCTCTTCCGACAGCGCGTCGTAGCCGCGAAACGCCGTCTTCGGACCCGAATACGCCAGCGCGTCGCCGCTCTTGAACTGCGATGCGGCGCGTGCGCGTTCGCGCTGCGCGTCCATCGCGCGATCGAAGCCCGCTTCGTCCACGGTGACACCCCGCTCGCGCGCGACGTCGGCGGTCAGGTCGAGCGGAAAGCCGAACGTGTCGTAGAGCGTGAACGCGGTTTCGCCGTCGAGCACCTTCTGGGGACCGCTTGCCGCGCCGGCGGGCGGCGCGCCGTCTGCGGCGCCGAGTCCGGCGAGCGCCGCGTTCAGCATTTTCATGCCGTTCTCGAGCGTCTCGCCGAAGCGCTCTTCCTCCGCCTTCAACACCTGCGCGACGTGCGCCTTGTCGCGCGTGAGCTCCCGATAGGCCTCGCCCATCTGACGGTCGAGATCTTCGACGAGCCGGTAGAAGAACGGCGACTTCTGTCCAAGCTGATAGCCGTGGCGGATCGCGCGGCGGATGATGCGGCGAAGCACGTAGCCGCGCCCTTCGCTGCCCGGCATCACGCCGTCGACGATCAAAAACGCGCACGCGCGGATGTGATCGGCGATCACCTTGAGCGACGGGCTGTCGAGATCCTTCGTCTTCGTCTCGCGTGCAGCGGCCGCGATCAGCGCGACGAACAGATCGATCTCGTAGTTCGAGTGCACGCGCTGCAGCACCGCGGCGAGCCGCTCGAGACCCATGCCCGTGTCGACGCACGGCGCGGGCAGCGGCGTCATCGTGAAGCTGCCGTCCGCCGCCTTTTGCCGATCGAACTGCATGAACACGAGATTCCAGATCTCGATGTAGCGATCACCGTCCGCATCGGGCGATCCCGGCGGCCCTCCGAACACATCCGGACCGTGGTCGTAAAAAATTTCCGAGCACGGCCCGCACGGCCCGGTGTCCGCCATCTGCCAGAAGTTGTCGCTGGCGTACGGCGCGCCCTTGTTGTCGCCGATGCGGATGCACCGCTCCTTCGGAATGCCGATGTCCTTCGTCCAGATGTCGTAGGCTTCGTCGTCGTCGACGTAGACGGTGGCCCACAGGCGATCGGCCGGCAACTTGTACTGTTTCGTCAGCAACTCCCAGGCATAGCGAATCGCGTCGCGTTTGAAGTAATCGCCGAAGCTGAAGTTACCGAGCATCTCGAAGAACGTGTGATGCCGCGCCGTGTAACCGACGTTCTCGAGGTCGTTGTGCTTGCCTCCGGCGCGCACGGATCGTTGCGAAGTCGTCGCGCGCACGTACGGGCGCTTCTCGACGCCGGTGAACACGTCCTTGAACTGCACCATGCCGGAGTTCGTGAACAGCAGCGTCGGGTCGTTGGCCGGCACGAGCGACGAGCTCGGCACGTGCGTGTGCCCGTTCGAGACGAAATAGTCGATGAACTGGCGGCGGATGTCGGCGACTTTCATTGGGAAGACGGGCACGGCCGGCCCTGAATCGGTCGAGGCCGGCGAATCAAAGCTTTATATTCTATCGCGCGCGTCACCCGCGCTGCCCGGCAGCTGGTAAAGCGCTAATCGGAAAGATCGTCGGTGCGCGCGCCCGCCGCCCGCAGCACGCGAAACGCCGTGGCAGCACTGAACCCTCGCGAGACGAGGAAGCGCACCTGGCGCGCCTTTTCGCGTTCGTCGGCAGGCGGCTGCCCGAATCGCCGCTGCCAGAGCGCCGTGGCATCTTCGATCTCGTCGCGCTCGGCGAGCGGCGACAGCGCGGCCTTCGCGTCGTCGGCCGCGATGCCCCGTTCCTCGAGATCGCGCGCGATCGCGCGCCTGCCGAGATGCCCGGCACGCCGTGCGACGAGTGCCTGTGCGTAGCGTGCGTCGGACAGGTACCCGAGGCGCTCGAAGTCGTCGAGCGCGGTGTTGATGTCGGCTGCGGCGAGCCCGCGCGCCCGCAATCGGTGCGCAAGCTCGGCGCGGCTGTAGTCGCGTCGCGCGAGCAGCCGCAGCGCGGTCGCGCGTGCACTCGCCTGCGGCTTATCGCGCGCCGCGCGCATCGCCGGCTATTGGCGCGTGCGCATTGCCGGGTATCGACGCGTGCGCATCGAGCGTCTCCGCGCGCTCAGGTGTCGGCGCCGTTGCCTTCGCCCTTGATGCGGCCCGGCGACGGCACGCCGACCGCCTCGCGGACCTTCGCCTCGATTTCGGCCGCCGTTTCCGGATGCTCGCGCAGGTATTCGCGTGCGTTGTCCTTCCCCTGGCCGATCCGGTCGCCCCCGTAGGAGTACCAGGCGCCCGACTTCTCGATGATGCGGTGGTTGACGCCGAGCTCGATGATTTCGCCCTCGCGGCTGATGCCCTCGCCGTAAAGGATGTCGAACAGCGCCTCGCGAAACGGCGGCGACACCTTGTTCTTCACCACCTTGACCCGCGTTTCGTTGCCGACGATTTCCTCGCCGCGCTTGATCGAGCCGATGCGGCGGATGTCGAGCCGCACCGACGCGTAGAATTTGAGCGCATTGCCGCCGGTGGTGGTTTCCGGATTGCCGAACATCACGCCGATCTTCATCCGGATCTGGTTGATGAAGATGACGAGCACGTTGGCGCGCTTGATGTTGGACGTGAGCTTGCGCAGCGCCTGGCTCATCAGGCGCGCCTGCAGCCCGGGGAGCTGGTCGCCCATCTCGCCTTCGATTTCCGCCTTGGGCACGAGCGCCGCCACCGAGTCGATGACGATGATGTCGACACCGCCCGAGCGCACGAGCATGTCGGCGATCTCGAGCCCCTGCTCGCCGGTGTCAGGCTGCGAGATCAGCAACTCGCCGACGTTGACGCCGAGCTTGCCCGCATAGATCGGATCGAGCGCGTTTTCGGCGTCGATGTAGGCGGCGGTGCCCCCGGCCTTCTGTACCTGCGCCACCACCTGCAGGCACAGCGTGGTCTTGCCTGACGATTCAGGACCGTAGATCTCCACGACCCGGCCGCGCGGCAGGCCGCCGACGCCGAGCGCGATGTCGAGCCCAAGCGAGCCGGTGGAGACGACGGAGAGGTCGTTCTGGATCTGCGACTCGCCCATTTTCATGATCGAGCCCTTGCCGAATTGCTTCTCGATCTGGGCGAGCGCGGCGGCAAGCGCCTTGCCCTTGTTGTCGTCGACGTTCAGCATGGGAGTGTTCCGCGTAGTGATGCGGCGCGGGAAATGCGCCTGCAATGGCCGCGGATTATGGCACGAACGATCGTTCGACGGAAGTGGTCTTTCGGCCTATTTCGTGAGTGATTGGACTTGATTGACGACGACGGCCCCGCGGTTACTGAACGCAGCCCGGCGGCACGGGACCAATGCGCGTCAGCGCGATCGTGCCGGTCTTCCCCGCGCTGCTGCCGGCCGTGAAGTTGAACTGGAGCTGCGCCGACGTGCAGCTCGCGAACGTCATCGTCGCGACGCCGACGGGATCGGTAACGGGTGCGGGATTCGCGGCCTGATCGAAGATCCCGCCGGTCGTCTCGAAGAGCGTCGCTGTAATCGTCCGGCTGCCCGGCGCATAGCCTGCCTGCGCCGTGAACCAGCGCTGTCCCGCTGCGCCGGCCGCCTGGCCGCCCGGTGCATACGCGTACCACGTGAGAAAGAAATACGGCAAAGCCGGATTCACCTCGACGACGATGCCCTGCCCCGACGTCGCCGCGTCGAACCAGTTGCCGGAGAGCGCGAAGTCGGCGCTGACCGGCGGCGTCGATCCCATCGAGCACGTGACGTTCTTCAGAAGCCGCGTCAGTGCGATCGTGCCGCTGCGGCCGTCGGAGAACTGGTATGCGAGCGTGCCGTTGTCGCAGTCGGTGAACGCGAACGTTCCGGAGCCGACGGCCGTGGCGCTGGTGACGGGCAATGCATTGAAATTGCCACCGACGTTGCGATAGATCGTGATCGGCAAGCTGGCCTGCCCGCGCACCGCGTTGCCGCTGAACGTGTACCACCGTTCGTGATCGTTGCCGCCACGAGGCGCCACGTCGAACGTGAACCACGCGCCCTGCACGAGCGCGGTGCCTGGAGCGACGAGATCGGGGAAGAACTCGACCTCGACGCCCTGACCGCTCGTCGCCGCCTCGTACCACGAGCCGGTCAATCCATGCTGGTCGATGTCGAGGCCAGCCTGGACTTCGCCGAGCGACGAGAGCCAGGCGGCGATGTCCGCGAGATCCGTCGCGTTCTGCCCGAGCGTCGACTTGAAGCGGTTCTTCATCGGGGTGACGAAACTGATGATGTTGAGGAGATTCGGTCCGGTCAATCCCGGCGCGAAACCCGGGCCCGGATTGTCTCCGTGACACTCGTTGCAGCCATACGTCTCGTGATAGAGCGTGTCTCCACGAGCCGCATCGCCTGCGCCGCGCGCCGTACCGGAAACCGTGACGATGGCAGCGGCGAGCAATGCAACGGCGATGGATGTGAAATGGCGCATGGCGGCGGCTCCCCGTTTGTCGCTGCGCGCAAGCGCGCGGCCCTGTTGAAGAGTCTAGGAAACGCATACGCCGCGCGTAGAAGAATGCGATGAGGCCGGACGTGTACGGCGCGAACCGGCCCGGCGACGGCGCGAATCGGGGACGGCGCGACATGTGCCGTCAGCGCATCGCCATGCAACGC
This sequence comes from Casimicrobiaceae bacterium, assembly GCA_035278845.1. Classification (GTDB taxonomy): domain Bacteria; phylum Pseudomonadota; class Gammaproteobacteria; order Burkholderiales; family Casimicrobiaceae; genus VBCG01. Next base: position 6,214 of record DATEIQ010000089.1, read on the forward strand.
CGAATTCCGCCGCACGGCCGTTGCAGATCGACGGACGACCGGTGCAATAATGCAGCGGCTCTGGCGTTTCGGCGATTGGGAGGGTGTCACGATGCGCGAGGCAATCGGCTACACGCTTCACTCGATGTTTCTTGCGCGGCTTGGATCCGGCAGTTTCGGTAGCGCAGTCGCGCTCGCGCGACGCCTCGCGCACGCATTGCGCTCCGAGCCGCGATGGCTGCGCGGCGTGCATTGGCGCCTCGTGGGGATGATCGGCCTGATCGCATTGATCGCGTCGGCAAAGGCCGCATACAGCCTGCTGCTTCCCACCAGCGATCCCGGACGCTCCGAACTCGCGTGTTACCTGTTCGAGCTGCTCTTCCATGCCTCGAGCGGGCTGTTCACGCTGCTGATCGCCGCGTTCCTGACGACGCGCGAGCGCAAGCGCTTGCCGACACCGGTATGCCTGGCGATCGCCGTCCTGCTCGGCACCCTTGGCTCGTACGCGATTTACGCGTCGGCCTTCGCAGCCACGCCGGACGAACGTTTGTGGATGCTCATGCTCCTGGGGCGCCGTGACCTCGTCCTGTGGTCGCTCGGAGCGGCCGCCTGGTACTCGCTGCATCGCGCGACGCTGCGCGAGACGGCGCTGCGCGCGAGCGAGGTCGGCAGGCGCAGCCTCGAAACCGGCATGCTGGAGGCGCGGCTGCAAGCCCTGCAGGCACAGGTCGAGCCGCATTTTCTCTTCAACACGCTCGCGCACGTCAGGCGCCTGTATCGAACCGACCCCGTGCGCGCGCGCCGGATGCTCGACAGCTTTCGCGATTATCTCGAGTCTGCGCTGCCGCAGATGCGCGACGGCTTTTCGACAATCGGCCGCGAAGTCGACCTCGCGCGCGCCTACCTCGACGTGCAGCAGGTGCGGATGGGGCGGCGGCTGCACGTAGGGATCGACGTCGCCGACGAGCTTCGTCGCCTCGCGTTCCCGCCGATGATGCTGATCTCGCTTGTCGAGAATGCGATCAAGCACGGACTCGATCCGGTCCCCGGCGGTGGAACGATCCGCATCGACGCGCAAAGGCACGACGGCTTCCTCGAAGTCGCCGTCATCGATACGGGACGCGGCATCGGCGAGATGATCGGGAGCGGCGTCGGCCTCGCGAACATTCGCGGAAGGCTCTCCGCGTTGTTCGACTCACAGGCCGAGCTCTCGCTCGCGGCAAACGCCAGGCATGGCGTACGCGCATCGATCCGCGTGCCGGCGAAGGAGGCGGCTTCAGCGCGCGCCGTGGACGTCGACGAAACGCTCGCGCTGGTCGCCTGACCGGCGACGCTCGATCCGTCCGCCTGGACTGACGTGCCCGCTCTTCGCCTTCCGTCGTGCCTGTCCCGCGCATTTGTCAGCGACGTGCGCTGGCTGCGCGGCATGAGCTGGCCCATGATCGGCGGCCTGTTCGTCGTCGCGCTGTGTTTTGCGACGTATTCGCTTCCGATGGCCATGGTTTCCGGCGACGGCCTCGCGGCGTCCCGGAACTGGTCCGACTACGGCGAAACGTTCTTCGGCTGGTTCGTCCGCTACCTCGTCGGATTTGGGCCCGTGTTGCTCGCGCTGACCATCGCCGACAACCTTCCGGTGACCGGCCCTGCCCGCATCGCCGCGCTCGCCATTGCGATCGTGGTCGGCGCCCAGTTGCAGTGGCCGCTTCGCTGCCTCTACGAGCCGGGCACCGAGACGGCATGCGCCGACTTCTGGGCATCGCCGTTGCTGTCGTGGCACGAGGCCAACGGATACATCATGACGACGATCGGCTTCGCAACGCCGATCGCACTCGTCTATTTCTATCGCCGGCGCGACGCGCGCGTCGCCATGAAGCTGCACGCGGCCGAGCTTGCGCGCGCGGACGTCCAGCGCCGCACGCTGACGGCCGACCTGCAGGCCATGCAGGCGCGCGTCGAGCCCACGTTCCTGCTCGACACGCTGGCCGACCTCGGTGCCTGCTTCGACCGCGACCGCGCTGCCGGCGAGCGCATGCTGGACGAGCTGATCGCGTACTTGCGGGCCGCGCTGCCCGACATGCGTGCGACGAGCTCGACGCTGCGCAAGGAGCTTGCGCTTGCCCGCGCCTACCTCGAAATCCTGCGGCTGCGGGCAAACGGCAGACTGCGCGTTTCCGTCGACGCGGACGCGATCGCGGAAAACGTCGCTGTCCCGCCGATGATGCTGTTGCCGCTGCTGGCGGCGGCCGTGGGTGGCATCGAAGCGACGGTCACCGTGGAAACATCGATTCGCGTGTCGGCGAATGTCGGAGCCGATCGCATCCGCGTCGCGATCGGAGGCAGCGGGCCCGCGCTTCGCGACGTCACCGCGATGGCGGTCGCAAACGCGATCCGCGAGCGCCTGCATGCGCTCTACGCCGATCGCGCTTCGTTCACCGCCGCCGCGACCGCCGGAGAAAAGCTGGCGTTGGCGCTGGAATTGCCGCGCGAGCGTGCCTGACCGCGCGCCCTGTCGACGCTGCGCGCTCCTCGGTCGCTCGCGGCACCGGCCCACCCGATGAAAAAATTGACGGCGGTTCTCGCGGAAGACGAGACGAACCTGCGCGAGGAGCTGCGGGAAGCGCTCGCCGCGCTCTGGCCGGAGCTCGTGATCGTCGCGGAAGCCGAGGACGGCGAGGAAGCGCTTTCGGCGCTGGAAACGCACGCACCGGCGATCATGTTCCTCGACATCCAGATGCCGGGCATGAGCGGCCTCGACGTCGCGAAGCACGCGAGCGGCCGCGCGCACGTCGTGTTCGTCACCGCGTACGACAAGTACGCTGTCGCGGCCTTCGAGGCGGGCGCGCTTGACTACGTGCTGAAGCCGTTCACGCGCGCACGCCTCGAGGGGACGGTGAAGCGCCTGAAGGCGCGTGCCAGCGAGTCGCCCGCGGATCTCACGGCGCTGCTTCGCACGCTGCTCGAGCAGGTCGGTGGCGGCCGCGACTACATGCGCTTCATCACGGCGCTCCACGGAGCCGAGATCCGGCTCATTACCGTCGACGAGGTCTGCTATTTCCAGGCCGACAACAAGTACACGCGCGTGGTGACGTCGGAGCGCGAGTCGCTGATCAGACAGGCGATCGGTGACCTCGCGCTGCGCGTCGATCCGCAGAAGTTCTGGCGCATCCACCGCGGAACGATCGTCAACATCGATGCCGTATCAGGCATCGCGCGCGATTTCCACGGCCACATGCGCGTCAAACTCAAGGCGCGCAAGGAAACGCTCGCGGTGAGCGAGCGCTATGCGCACCGCTTCCGCGCGCTATAGCGCGACTTCGCCGACCAGCTGCAGCAGGCCCGACAGGGACGCCTCGACGGAGGCGTCGCGAACCGCTGCGCGGTTGCCGGGAAAGTGAAGCGTCGCCGTGCGCGGTGGCCTTCCGCGCGCGATCCAGCCGAAGCACACCATGCCGACCGGCTTGGCGACGGTCCCACCGCCAGGACCGGCGACCCCGGTTACCGCCACCGCACAATCGGCCGCACTGTTCGCGAGGGCCCCCGCGGCCATCGCCGCAGCAACCGTCTCGGACACGGCCCCGTGCTTGTCGATGAGCTCGGCCGGGACGCCGAGCATTTCGTTCTTCGCCGCGTTCGAGTACGTGACGAAGCCGCGCTCGAACCAATCGGAGCTCCCGGCGATCGCGGTGATCGCGCCGGCGACGAGGCCGCCGGTACACGACTCCGCCGTCGACACGCGCCAGCCGCGCACGACCAGTCGGCGTCCGAGCTCGGTCGCAAGCCGCATCTGCGCGTCGTCTAGCGGCATTCGCCCGGCCTCGCGCGGTAGTGGTACGCGTAGGCGGTCGCGAAGCCGTACCGGCGGTACACGGTTAGCGCCGGCGCATTGTCGTCGTTGACCTGAAGAAACGCGTGCGTCGCGTGCTGCCGCGCCGCCCAGGCGAGCAGCGCTTCGATGATCAGCGATGCGAGCCCCCGGCCGCGCCAAGCCGCGGCCGTCATCATGTCGTAGATGCCGGCGAGGCCGCCGTCGATCGACGCCTGGCCGGCCGCGACCGCGCGGCCATCGGCATTCGCCACGATCGCGCACATGGCGAGCGGCGTGGAGGAAACACGCTCGAAATGCGCCGCGCGCTCGCCCGCGGTCGAGCCACGCAATTCGCCCACCGCCTCGACGAACTCGGCGATCGGCGGCGAAGCGAGCACGACATCCGTGCGCGGCGCAAGAGGCGGGACATCCTCGAGACTGCGGATCTGCACGAGCGTCGAATCGAATGCGACGTAGCCGCGCGCCTCCAGCGCCGCGCCGAGCGCGTCCGGCGTCGCGAACGGCGTCATCCGGAACAGCACCGGCAGCGCGCGCTCGCGATAGACCCGCTCGCAATGGTCGATCTTCCCATCGAGCGGCAGCGACGAGCCGAAATGGGGGTTCACGCTGCGCGCGCGCTTCGCTTTTCCCGGCGACAGGCGCAGCAGCCAGCCATCGTAGAAAAGCTGCTGCGTCGTCTGCAGGGCATTGAGCCCCGCTTCCTCGATGCGGATCGCTTCGATCGCGCGCGTCATTCGAAAATCAACCGTTGCGCGATCGCCAGCACGAGCAGCGCGTAGCCGGCGGCGATGAAGTCATCCGCCATCACGCCGATGCCGCCGTGCACCGACTGGTCGACCTGCCGGATCGGCGGCGGCTTCGCGATGTCGAAGATGCGAAACAGGACGAAGGCAACGACTTGCTGCAAAGCGCCGCTGCCGGCGAAGAACAGCACCAGCAGGAACGCCGCGATCTCGTCGATGACGATCGCGCCGTGATCCGCGGCGCCGAGATGCCGCCCCGTCACCTCCGCCGCAAAAGCGCCGGTCACCGTGATGACCGCGATGGCGGCAAGAAAACCGAGCGTGTCGGCATGCGCCTGCAAAAGCCACGCGATCGGAAATGCGACGAGCGTGCCAACCGTGCCGGGCATCACCGGCGAGAGTCCCGCGCCGAATCCGAGCGCCACGAAATGCGCCGGATGCGCGACGAGAAACGCAAAGGACGGCGGCGCGAGCGACGTCCGCATCGCGGGCATGCTCCGTCAATGCGCGCGGATCGCGCGTATGCGCGTCACGCGAAGTGGTCGAACGCGCGCGGAAGCGCCGGCAGCGGCTTGCCGTGCTCGTCGCGCACCGAAAGACCGGCGTCTACGGTGATCGTGCCGATCGGCGTGAGCGGAAGCCCGAGCGCCAGCGCGATCGTGTCGATGCGCTCTCGCATCGCGGGGGATGCGGTGAAGCACAGCTCGTAGTCGTCGCCGCCCGCGAGCAGGCACCGCAGTGCGAGCGCGCGCCCCGCACCATTCAGTCGCGCACGAAGCTCGTCATCGCAGGGCATTGCCGCGAGATCGAGCGTCGCACCTACACGCGAAGCTGCGAGAACGTGGCCGAGGTCGCCGGTCAATCCGTCCGAGACGTCGAGCGCCGCCGACGCCACGCCGCGCAGCGCCACGCCGAGCGCCACGCGTGGCTGCGGCCGATCCAGACGCCGCTCGAGCGCTTCGAGCGCCGCCGGATCGATATCGGTCCGTCCCGCTTTGGCGGCGAGCGCGAGCGCGGCATCACCGAGCTGTCCCGAGACGTAAACGACGTCGCCGGGGCTCGCACCGCTGCGCCGCAGCGCGGTACCGGCCGGCAGCTCGCCGATGGCCGTGATACACAGCGTGCGCGGCCCGCGCGTCGTGTCGCCACCGATAAGCTCCACGTCGTATTCGCTTGCGAGCGCGTCGAAACCGCGCATGAATTCCGCGACCCACGCCTCGTCGGCGCCGGGCAATGCACAGGCGAGCAGCGCGAATCGCGGCAACGCACCCATCGCAGCCAGGTCTGACAGGTTGACCGCGAGCGCCTTGTGTCCCAGCGCACGCGGATCGCCGCCCGCGCTGAAATGACGGTTCTCGACGAGCATGTCGACGGTAACGACATACTCCATGCCGGGCGATGGCGCGAACACCGCGCCGTCGTCGCCCACGCCGATCCGCACGTCGGCATTGCGCGGCTCGCGCCGGAAATGACGATCGATCAGCTCGAACTCATTCATCGCGCGAAGGGCCGCGCACTTCCGCGGCGCGAAGCCGCGGCACGAGCTTGTCGAGGACGCCGTTCACGAACTTGTGGCCGTCGGTGCCGCCGTACGCCTTCGCGAGCTCCACAGCCTCGTCGATCACGACACGATACGGGATGTCGAGGCGATGCGTGAGTTCCCACGCGCCGATCGCGAGCAGGCCGCGCTCGATTGGCGCGACGTCCTTGATCTTGCGATCGACGTTCGGCTCGACGTCCTGCAGCAGCGTGTCGTATTCGCCGCACACGCCGTTCCAAAGTTGGCGGAAATAGTCGGGGTCGGCCTTCGCGTGACCGGGACTTTCGGTCAGCCCGGCCGCAATCGCGTCGTCGGCGCTACGTCCGACCTGCCGCTCGTAGAGGCCCTGCAGCACCAGCTCGCGCGCGCGGCGGCGTGCCGTGACCGCGCTCATTGCTCATCGATCGCATCGAGCAGATTCGCGAGCTCGAGCGCCGTCATCGCCGCCTCGAAGCCTTTCGCGTCCATCCGCGCCGCAGCCTGCGCATCGGTGTCGCAGGTCAGGATGCCGTTGCCGATCGGAATCCCGAATTCGAGCTGGACGCTCGCAAGGCCCGCGGCGGATTCGTTCGCCACGATCTCGAAGTGATACGTCTCGCCGCGAATGACGGCGCCGAGCGCGATCAGCGCGTCGAAGTCGCCGCTCTGCGCGAGGCGCTGCAGCGCGAGCGGCGCTTCCAGCGCGCCCGGCACGGTGACGACGGTGACGCGCTCGTCGACGACCTTCGCTTCCTTCAACGCGCGCAACGCGCCGCGCAAAAGCCCCTGGCCGATCTCGGGATTGAACCGCGATTGAACGATCGCGACACGGCGCTGCGCGCCTTCGGTCGACGGCTCGATCCGCCGGATCACGATGCCGCGCGCGCGGGCGGCGCCTCGTCGTAGCCGGTGACTTCGAGATCGAAGCCCGCCATGCTCGGCATCTTCCGCGGCCGCGCGAGCAGCCGCATCTTGCCGACGTGCAGGTCGCGCAGGATCTGGGCGCCGATGCCATAGTTGCGCAGGTCCATCTTCTGCGACGGTGACGACTCGCCGGCGATCGCGCGCCGCCGGAGCTCCTGCGCGCTCTCGGCGCGATGCAGCAGCACGATGACGCCGCGCCCGGCCGCGACGATCGCCCGCTGCGCCTCCAGCACGCTCCAGGAGTGAGAATCGCTCTCGGCGTCGAGCAGGTCGATCACCGACAGCGGCTCGTGCACGCGCACGAGCGTCTCGGTTTCGGGTGAGATCGGCCCGCGCGTCAGCGCGAGGTGCGTTGCATCGGAGAGCTTGTCGCGATAGACGACGAGCCGGAAGGTACCGGCGGGCGTCGTCACCGGACGCTCCGCCACGCGCTCGATCAGCCGCTCGGTGCGGCTGCGATGATGGATCAGGTCGACGATCGAGCCGATCTTCAGGCCATGCGCGCCCGCGAACACCTCGAGGTCGGGCAGGCGCGCCATCGTGCCATCGTCGTTCATGATTTCGCACAACACGGCCGACGGCGAGTGGCCTGCCAGTTGCGCGAGATCGCAGCACGCTTCGGTATGCCCGGCGCGCGCCAGCACCCCGCCCGGCTGCGCGATCAGCGGAAACACGTGACCCGGCTGCACGACGTGATCGGGCGTCGCATCCGCGGCGGCGGCAACGCGAATCGTGTGCGCGCGGTCGGCCGCCGAAATGCCCGATGAGACGCCGTGCGCGGCCTCGATCGAAACAGTGAAGTTGGTTCCGTGTACCGAGCGGTTGACCGGCGTCATCGGTGCGAGCGCGAGCTGCCGCGCGCGCGCCTCGGTGATCGCCATGCATACGAGTCCGCGACCGAAGCGCGCCATGAAATTGACCGCGTCCGCTGACACGCAATCGGCGGCGAGAACGAGATCGCCTTCGTTCTCGCGATCCTCCTCGTCGACGAGGACGACCATGCGGCCGGCTTTCATCTCGGCGACGATCTCGGTAATCGGTGCGACGGGCATCGGGGCGCTCGATCGGCAAATCGGTGAGCGCATTTTACCGCAGCGTCCAGTCCGTCCCGCGAAAGCCAGGTGCACTGCATATGACGCCTGCGCGCGCGTCGAACAGCGCGAGCGTTGCCTGCGTGAGCGCGCTCGCGGGATCGGTGTAGTCGAGGACGACGTTGAAATGATGACGCTGCGGAATCGCGAGGACCGACTGCATCCCGGTTGGACGGTTGCGCGGCCACGCATCCCACATGAGCTGCGATTGCCGCACGAACTCCGACGTTTCGTCGGCACCCACTGCAACGACGAGCGGTGCAGTGGTTTTCGCTTCGGCATGGATCGGGGACAGCCGCCGCGCTTCCGCGTCATCGAGCCGAAAGTCCGCGTTGAGCGAATAAAGCACGAGCGGCGTCAGGTCGTGCACGCCCGACAGCGAGACACCACCGGCGAACGGCACCTCGGCGAATCCGCGTGCGCGCCAGTCGGTGGCGTACATCATCGCCGCCATGTGTCCACCCGCCGAATGCCCGGCAATGACGAGCGGCGCCGGTGCGCCGTGCCTCTCGCCTTCGCGCGCGATCCATTCGACCGCACGGCGTGATTCTTCGACGATCGCCGCGATCGTCACGTCGGGACACAGATCGTAGTTGACGTTGGCGACGGCATAGCCTGCGGCCACGAAGGCCGGCGCGACGAAAGCGTGCTCGGACTTGTCGAGCGCGCGCCAGTAGCCGCCGTGGATGAACATCAGCGTTCCGAGTGCCGGCCGCGCGGGCAGGAAGAGATCGAGCGTTTCCTTCGGGCCGGGGCCGTAGCGAATATCGAGCACCGGGCGCAGCGCGTCGACAGCTGCCTTCGATCGAACGGCGAACTGCTCGAACCAGTATGGATGCTCGGGAACGGCGGCGCGGTTGTTGTAGCCGCGCTCCACCTCCTCGGCCGTAAGGCGCGTGCCCGCCGCGATCACCAGCCGCCTTTCGCAACGGGGTGATGACAGCCAGTGCCCCGGATGTCCGGGGCCTGTTCACGCTCGGGGCGGCCCTTCGCGCTCACGCTTCCGGCGCGACGATCTCGATCGCCAACGCTGACAGGCCCGCGATGCGTGCATTCAGCCGGTCTCCTGCCACCACCGCAGCGACGCCGGCCGGCGTACCCGTGAATATCAGGTCACCCGGCTCGAGCCGGTACATCTGCGACAGGAACGCGATCATCTCGGGAACCTTCCAGATCATGTCCGAAAGGTCGCCGCGCTGGCGCGGCTGACCGTTGACGTCGAGCGCGATCTCGCCGCGCGCGAGGGTGCCCGTTGCCGTCACCGGATGGATGGGCGCGATCGGCGCCGCTTGCGCGAACGACTTGCCGATGTCCCACGGCCGCTTCTTCTCGCGCATGTCGTTCTGCAGATCACGCCGTGTCATGTCGAGCCCGACCGCGTAGCCGTAGACCAATGCCTGCGCATCGCGCGCGTCGACCTTGACGCCGCTTGCCCCGATCGCGACGACGAGCTCGATCTCGTGGTGCAGATTCTTTGTCGCGAGCGGGTACGGCATGCGTCCCACGGCCGGCGGCACGACCGGCATGATCGCGTCCGCCGCTTTCGTGAAGAAGAAAGGCGGCTCGCGGGTGGCGTCGCCACCCATCTCCTTCGCATGCTCGGCGTAGTTGCGGCCGACGCAATAGACGTGGCGAACGGGAAAGCGCCGATCGGTGCCGTGCACCGGAATCGACGGCTGGTCGAAGGCGGGAATCACGTATTGCATGTCGGTTACCTCGAATCTGTCACTCGGCGTCGGGCTGTCGCTCGGGCGCCGCGGCCGTGAACGCCGGCAACGCGAGGCACGCGGCCTCGATGCGCGTCAGCGTCGGATACGGCGACAGGTCGATGTTGAACCGGCGGGCGTTCGCGATCTGTGGCACGAGGCAAATGTCGGCGAGCGTCGGCGTGTTGCCGTGGCAGAACACGCCCGTCTCGCGCTCCTGCGAAAGCTTCTTCTCGAGCGCCTCGAAGCCCACATCGACCCAGTACTTGTACCAGCCGTCCTTCTGCTCGCGCGCCACGCCAAGCGTGCCGATCAGGTAGTTCAGTACCCGCAGGTTGTTCAACGGATGGATCTCGCATGCGATCGCGAGCGCGATGCCGCGCACGCGCGCACGTGCCGGTGGCGCCACCGGCAGAAGCGGTGGCTCGGGATGCGTCTCGTCGAGAAATTCGATGATCGCCAGCGACTGCGTCAAAACCTCGCCGTCGTCGAGCGCCAGCGCTGGCACGAGACCTTGCGGGTTGAGCGCGAGATAGTCCTGCGCGCGCTGATTGCCCATTCGCAAGTGAACGAAGGTGCGCTCGTCCGGCACCACGCCCTTGAGATTCAGCGCGATGCGCACCCGGTACGCGGCGGACGATCGGAAATAATCGTACAGCTTCATGCCGCGCGTCTCCGGAAATAGTCGTACAGCTTCACGCGCCTGCCCTCAGAAAGCCGAGATTCCCGTCTGCGCGCGGCCGAGGATCAGCGCGTGGATGTCGTGCGTGCCTTCGTACGTGTTGACGGTCTCGAGGTTCAGCACGTGACGGATCACGTGAAATTCGTCGACGATGCCGTTGCCGCCGTGCATGTCGCGCGCGGTGCGCGCGATCTCGAGCGCCTTGCCGCAGCTGTTGCGCTTCATGATCGACGTTATCTCCGGCGCGGCGCGGTTCTCGTCCTTGAGCCGCCCGAGGCGCAGGCAGCCCTGCAGCGCGAGCGAGATCTCGGTCTGCATGTCGGCGAGCTTTTTCTGGATCAGCTGGTTGGCCGCGAGCGGGCGTCCGAACTGCTTTCGGTCGAGCACGTATTGCCGAGCCGCCTGCCAGCAGAATTCGGCGGCGCCGAGCGCTCCCCAGGCAATTCCGTAGCGCGCGCTGTTCAGGCATCCCATCGGACCCTTGAGGCCGTGCACGTTCGGCAGCAGGTTGTCGGCCGGCACGAAGACGTCGTCCATCACGATTTCGCCGGTGATCGACGCGCGAAGTGAAAACTTGCCCTCGATCTTCGGTGCCGACAGACCCTTCATGCCCTTCTCGAGAATGAAGCCGCGGACGACACCGTCGAGCTTCGCCCAGACGACGAACACGTCGGCGATCGGTGAATTCGAGATCCACGTCTTGGCGCCGGTCAGGCGGTACCCGCCGTCGACGCTGCGCGCGCGTGTTTCCATCGAGCCGGGGTCCGAGCCATGGTTGGGCTCCGTGAGGCCGAAGCAGCCGATGCGCTCGCCGCGCGCGAGCGCGGGCAGGTAACGCGTGCGCTGCGCCTCGTTGCCGTACGTGTAGATCGGGAACATGACGAGCGAGCTCTGCACGCTCATCATCGAGCGATAGCCGGAGTCGACGCGCTCGACCTCGCGCGCGACGAGGCCGTAGCAGACGTAGTTCAGTCCGGCGCCGCCGTATTCGGTCGGCAGCGTGAGTCCGAGCAGGCCCAGCTCGCCCATTTCGCGGAAGATCGAAGGATCGGTCGTCTCGTTGCGAAACGCGTCGCGCACGCGCGGCAGCAGCTTTTCCTGCGCATAAGCGTGCGCGGTGTCGCGCACCATCCGCTCTTCCTCTGTCAACTGCTCGTCGAGCAGCAGGGGATCGTCCCATTTGAACGACGGCTTGGTCGACGGGATTCGTTCGGGCGCGTTCATGGGAAGAAGTCTCGGGCGGGGAGGAAACCGATAATAAACCCAGCGGCGGCGCCCCGTCCCGGCGATACCTTGCAAAAAATCAACTATTGCTGCGAGTTTTCCGGGTCGGGCACGATGGCGGTGACCTCGATCTCCACGCGCGCGCGGTCCTCGATCAGCGCGACGACCTCGATGGCCGTCATCGCCGGATAGTGCGTTCCCATGACCTCGCGATAGGCTTGGCCGAGTGCTCGAAGGCTCGCGAGGTACTCGCGCTTGTCGACGACGTACCGCGTCATGCGCGCGACGTGCTCCGGCAGCGCACTCGCTTCCGCGAGCACCGTGACGACGTTCTGCAGCGCGCGTTTCGCCTGCGCGACGAAGTCGTCGGATTCGAACTGCTGGCGCTCGTTCCAGCCGACCTGGCCGCCGACGATGACGATCGTGCCGCGACCGGCGATGCCGTTCGCGTAGCCTTTCGGCGCCGCCCAGTCGCGCGGTTGCAGCGTGCGAAGCCCCATGCGGTCTCCTCCTTTCGCGCGCCGTGCGCCGTTTCAGCGAGCGCTGGCGTCCGCGCCCGACATCGCGCGCAGTCGAAAGCGCTGCAGCTTGCCGACCTCGTTGCGCGGCAGGCTCGCGAGATATTCGACGGCTCGCGGGTACTTGTACGGCGCGATCGACTGCTTGACGAAATCCTGCAGTTCGGCCGTAAGTTCCGGGCTGCCCGCAAAGCCCGGTTTCAGCACGACGAACGCCTTGACGATCTGGCCTCGCTCCGGATCCGCAACGCCGACGACACCGCATTCGGCCACCGCCGGGTGCAGGAGAAGCGCGCTTTCCACCTCGGGCCCCGCGATGTTGTACCCCGCGCTCACGATCATGTCGTCCGTACGCGCCTGGTAGATGAAGTAGCCGTCGGCGTCGACCGAGTAAGCATCGCCGGTGTAGTTCCAGCCGTTGCGCACGTAGTTCGCCTGGCGCGGATCGGCCAGGTAGCGGCATCCGGTGGGACCTTTGACGGCGAGCTGACCGACCTGCCCGGGCGGCAACGGTTGCCCGGCATCATCCATCACGCATGCGCGATATCCGGGAACGGGTTTGCCGGTCGAGCCCGGACGCGCGCTCGCTTCGTCGTGCGAGATGAAGATGTGCAGCAGCTCGGTCGAGCCGATGCCGTCGATGATTTCGATGCCGGTGGCGTCCTTCCACAGCTTGCGTGTCCCCGCCGGCAGCGCCTCGCCGGCCGACACGCATTTCCGCAGCGACGACAGGTCGTGCTTCGCGGCGTCGGCCGCCATTGCGCGGTACGCCGTGGGGGCGGTGAACAGCACGGTGGCCCGCTGCTTCGCGATGGCCGAGAACAGCGTGTCAGGCGCCGGGCGCTCGACGAGCAGCGTCGCAGCGCCGATGCGCAGAGGAAACAGCAGCAGGCCGCCCAGGCCGAACGTGAACGCGAGCGGCGGGCTGCCGGTGAACACGTCGTCGGCGGTCGCACGCAAGACGGTCCGCGGCCAGCAGTCGCACGCCGCCATCACGTCACGGTGGAAATGCATCGTGCCCTTCGGCTTGCCGGTGGTCCCGGACGTGAAGCCGATCAGCGCGGTGTCGTCAGCGGCGGTGTCCACGTTCGCAAACGTAGCCGGTTTAGTCCTCGCGCGCGCCTCGAGGCCGTCGGCTGCGTCCGACGCAAACCAAGCGAGTTCGCGCAGCGTCGCGCATCCGGGGCGGGCCTTGAGCAACTCGTCGGCAAGCCGCGCATCGCACAACGCGTGCGAAATCTCGGCCTTGGTCACGACGTCGGTCAGCTCCTTCGCACGCAGCAGCGCCATCGTCGCGACGGCGATCCCGCCCGCCTTGACCACGGCGAACCAGCACGCCGCCATCGCGGGCGTGTTCGGTCCGCGCAGCAGCACGCGATTCCCGGGAACGAGGCCCATGTCCTCGACGAGCACGCGCGCGATCCGGTTCGATTGCGCGAGCAGCTCGGCGTACGTCCAGCGGGCGCCGTTCGGCGCCACGATGGCGATGCGTTCGCCCCATCCGCGTTCGAGCGCGCGGTCGACGAGCTCGGTCGCGCAATTCATCCGCTCCGGATATTGAAGCTCCGGCAGCTCGAACACGAGCTCGGGCCAGGTGGCGCGCGGAGGCAGGTTGTCGCGCGCGAACGTGTCGACGTGTGCACTCGCGGTCATTTGCAATCCTGCGCGGCAGGCGGACGCAACAGCTCGCGGCCGATGATCAGTTTCTGCACTTCCGTCGCGCCTTCGTAGATGCGCAGCGCGCGGATCTCGCGATACAGGCGCTCCACCGGCTCGCCGCGCGTGACGCCGCGCGCCCCGTGCAGCTGCACGGCATTGTCGATGACGCGTTGCGCGGACTCGGTGGCGATCCATTTCGCCATGGCCGCCTCCGCCGTCGTTCGTCCATGCTTGACGTCGCGCGTCCACGCGGCGCGATACACGAGCAGCGCAGCGGCGTCGATGTCGGCGGCCATCTCGCCCAGCATCGCGCGCGCGACGTCGCGCTCGCCGAGCGTTCCGCCCAGCATTTTCCTCGAGCGCGCGTGCCGGACCGTCTCGTCGAGCGCGCGGCGCGCAAAGCCCACCGCAGCCGCACCAACGGCCGCGCGAAAGATGTCGAGCGTCCGCATCGCGAGCTTGAAGCCCTCGCCCGGGTTGCCGAGCAAGGCGCGGGACGGTACGCGGCAGCCGGTGAACTCGAGCCGCGCGAGCGGATGCGGCGCGATCACGTCGATGCGCTGGGCAACCTTGAGCCCCGGCGCATCGGCCGGCACGACGAACGCGGAGATGCCGCGCGCGCCGGGCTCGTCGCCGGTGCGCGCGAACACGCAATAGAAATCGGCGATGCCGCCGTTCGAGATCCACGTCTTGCAGCCGTCGATGATCCATTCGTCGCCTTCGCGAACGGCGCGCGACGTCATCGCGCCGACGTCGGAGCCGGCGTCCGGCTCGGACAGCGCGAAGGCCGCAACGACGCGTCCGTGCGCGACTTCGCGGAGCCAGTGCGCTGATGGATGGTCGTCGCTTTCTGCCGCGAGCGCGATCGGGCCTGCGCCGAGGCCCTGCATCGCAAAGGCGAAATCGGCAAGTCCGTCGTGCCACGCGAGCGTCTCGCGCAGCACGCACAGGGACCGCGAATCGACGCGCGGCGCCGCGCCACCGAAACGCGCCGGCACGCAATGGCGCAGCAACCCGGCTGCTCCGAGCGACGCGACATGCCGGCGACAGATCGCGTCGACGTTGGCCTTCAGATAATCATCGTGCCGCGCGCGGCCGCCAGGCTCCCGGATTTCCGCCTCGGTTTTGCGCCGCTGCACCGCGCCCGTCGCCCAGCGGTCGGCGTCGGCTGCGAGCGCGCGATGCGCCTCGTCGAAAAACGGCCAGTCGTAGTGCGAGCGGTCCACGGTTTCCAATGCTTTCGATCCGGTCGCGCGGCTAAACGTCCGGAATCCGCGGCGCACCGATCGCAGGTGCGAGCGCGGCCTTGAGCCGTGCAAGCGATTCACGCAGCACCTCGCGATCCCCCGGCGCAAGGCCCTCGAAGAGCGCGACGATCCATGCTTCGTGCTCGACCGCCATCGTCTCGAACTGACGCTTTCCTTTCTGGGTGAGCCGCACGTTGTAGGCGCGGCGGTCGCCCGGTATTCCGCGCCGCGCCACGAGACCTTCGGCAACGAGCTGATCCGTCAGTCCGGTCACGTTGCCACCGGTCACCATCAGCCGGCGCGACAGCTCGCTCATCTTGAGTCCCTTCGGCTCGCGATCGAGTTGCGCCAGCATGTCGAAGCGCGGGAGCGTTATGTCGAAGCGCTCGCGCAACCGCTCGCGTACGTGACGCTCGATCAGCGCCGTGCAGGTGAGCAATTGCAGCCACACACGCAGCGAGGCGTGCAGGTCCTCGCGCGCCCGGCGGCTCGTTTCCGGCCGCTCATCCTCGATGATCACGCTCATCCTGTCATCACCTCGCCACCGGACAGCGAGATCGCCTGTCCATTGATCGACTGCGACTCCGGCAGGCAGAGCCACGCCACCGTCGCGGCCACCTCGTCGGGGTCGATCAGGCGCCGCTGCGGATTGCGGCGTTCCAGCGCCTCGCGCGCCTGCGCTTCGGACCGCCCGGTGCTGCGGGCGATGTTCGCGATCGCCTCCGTCGCGATCGCGGTATCCGCATAGCCGGGACAGACCGCATTGACCGTCACCTGCGTGCGCGCGAGCTCGAGCGCGAGCGCGCGCGTGAAGCCGATCACGCCATGCTTCGCGGCGCAATACGCCGCGACGTGCGGGTAACCGATCAAGCCGGCCGTGCTCGCGACGTTCACGACGCGCGCGAACGGAAATGCGAGTAGCGATGCGAGTGCCGTGCGCGTGCAATGAAAGACGCCGCTCAGGTTCACACGCAGCGTCTCGTTCCACACGGCGTCCGATGTGTCCTGCACACGGGCGCTCGCGGCGAAGCCGGCGTTGTTGACGAGCAGTTGCGGTGCGCGCCCGTGCTGTACGAGCGTGCCGAACAGCGCGGTGACTGCGGCGGGATCGCCGACGTCGCAGGTCATTGCGTCATGCGCATCGCCCGGCAGATCACGGATCGCCTGCTCGAGCTTCCGCTGCTCGCGTCCGACGAGCGTAAGGGCGGCGCCCATGTCGGCGAGCCTGCGCGCGATCGCGAGTCCGATGCCGCTGCCGCCGCCGGTGATCAGCGCGCGAATGCCGGAGAACGCGGGATGCGTATCAGCCATTCGCTTCGGGTCGCTCGTTCGCCATCGCCGCCGCGCGTGCGAGATTGCGCTCGAGCTGCGCCTTGCCCGACAGGTATTGCACCGGCCACGGCATCGCGTCGTAACCGAGTTGCGCCGCCGCGTGCAGCGTCCAGTAAGGATCGGCGAGGTGCGGCCGGCCGAGTGCGCACAGATCGGCCCGGCCCGCCATCAGGATGCTGTTGACGTGATCGGCCTCGAAGATCGCGCCCACTGCCATCGTCGCGATGCCGACTTCGTTGCGGATGCGATCGGCGAACGGCGTCTGGTACATGCGGCCGTAGACTGGACGTGCGGCGCGCGTCGTCTGCCCCGAGCTCACGTCGATCAGATCCACGCCTGCCGCCTTGAAAAGACGGGCGATCTCGACGGCGTCCTCCGGCGTGTTGCCGCCGGGCGCCCAGTCGTGCGCCGAAATCCGCACCGACATCGGCTTGTCGGCGGGCCACACGGCGCGCATCGCGCTGAACACCTCGAGCGGAAAGCGGCAGCGGTTGGCGAGCGTGCCGCCGTAGTCGTCTTCGCGCTGGTTGGTGAGCGGCGACATGAACGCCGATAGCAGATAGCCGTGCGCACAATGCAGCTCGAGCCAGTCGAAGCCGCATTCGACGCCGCGGCGCGTTGCCGCGACGAATTCTTCGCGCACGCGCGTCATGTCGACGGTCGACATCGCGCTCGGCATCTGGTTGCGTTGCCCGTACGCGAGTGCCGACGGTGCGACCAGGGGCCAGTTGCCCTGCGCGAGGGGCTCGTCAGCCTCTTCCCATCCCCGTTGCGTGGAACCCTTGGGGCCCGCGTGCCCCAGCTGCAATCCGATGCGCGCCGGCGTGCGCGAATGAACGTAGTCGACGATGCGCCGCCACGCTGCCGCGTGCGCATCGTTCCACAGCCCGGCGCAGCCGGGACTGATGCGCGCGTCCGGTGCGACGCACGTCATCTCGGTGAACACGAGCCCCGCCCCGCCGTGCGCGCGGCTGCCGAGATGCACGAGGTAGTAGTCGTCGGGCAAGCCGTCGATGCACGAGTACTGCGCCATCGGCGAGACCACGACGCGATTGGGCAGGGTGACCCCGCGCAGCGTGAAGGGCGTCAGCATCGGCGGTGGCGCGCGGTCGATTTCGCTTCCTGCATCCGTGCGTCCGGCGAACCAGTTCTCGGCGCGCGCGACGAAGCCTGCGTCGCGCAGCCGCAGGTTCTCGTGCGAGATGCGCTGGCTGCGCGTGAGCAGGCTGTAGGCGAACTGCAGCGCTTCGAACGACGTATAGCGGTCGACGTTCTCGAACCACTCGGTGGAATTGCGCGCGGCGTTCTGCAGCTTCAGCACCTCGACGCTGCGCTTTTCCTCGTAGCCTGCGAGCGCAGTCCGAATGTCCGCCTGCCCGGACAGCGCCCGCGAAAGCTCGATGCCATCCTCGAGGGCGAGCTTCGTGCCCGATCCCACCGAGAAGTGCGCGGTGTGCGCGGCGTCGCCGACGAGAACGACCGGGACATCCTTGCTGCCGATGCGCGTCCAGTGCGTCCAGCGGCGACAGATCACGCGCGGGAAGCGGATCCAGATCGCGGAGCCGCGCAGGTGCGCCGCGTTGGTCATCAGGCGATGGCCGTCGAGGTACGGCGCGAACAGGCGCTCGCAGAAGTCGATGCCCTCCTGCTGCGACATGCCGTCGATGCCCGCAGCCTTCCACACCGCTTCGGGCGTCTCGACGATGAACGTCGACGTGTCGCCGTCGTACTGGTATGCGTGCGCCTGGAACCAACCCCATTGCGTCTTCTCGAACGCGAAGGTAAATGCGTCGAAGCGCCGCTTCGTGCCGAGCCAGACGAAACGGCAGCGGCGCAGATCGATGTCCGGCTCGTACGTCGCCGCATAACGCTCGCGGAGCCGGCTGTTGAGACCGTCCGCCGCCACGATCACGTCGGCACCGAACGCTTCCGCGAGCGCGCGCTCGTCGTCGACGTTCGCCTCGAACACGAGCTCGACGCCGAGCGCTTCGCAGCGGTGTTGCAGGATGTTGAGCAGGCGCTTGCGGCCGATTCCGCAAAAACCGTGGCCGCCGGACGTAATGGTGCGACCCTTGAAATGCACGTCGATATCGTCCCAGCGGTTGAACGACTGGACGATCTGCTCGGCGGTTTCGGAATCGGCGGCCGCGAGATTGTCGAGCGTCTGATCCGAGAAGACGACGCCCCAGCCGAACGTGTCGTACGGCCGGTTGCGCTCGACGACACGCACCGCATGGCGCGGATCGGCGCGCTTCATCAAAAGCGCGAGATAGAGTCCTGCCGGTCCTCCGCCGACGCAGACGATGCGCATGTTGTTCGCTTTGGAGCCCGGCACGCGGGCTCTCCCCCCCGCCAAATAGTTTAGACATCAAATATCCGGTGTCAAGCGAGCGCAGCTCCGACCCCGCCCGACGGGCGCCGGCAAGCGCGCAATCCGCTCGCAATCGGACACCCGGCCTAGGCCAAAGCGCCGATGGCGGGACGACTGCGACGCTCGCGAGAATCCGCCGCATGCGACTCGCGTCGATTCACGGTTTTACCCTCCTGGAGCTCGTAGTGGCGCTTGCCGTCGCCGCCGTGCTCATGGCTACGGGCGTCCGCGGCCTCGGCGCCTGGCTGACCGAGCAGCAGCTTCGCGACCGTGCCGAGGCGCTGCGACATGCGCTTCAGCTCGCGCGCAGCGAGGCCATCAAGCGAGGTGCACGAGTCGACGTCTGCCCGGTGCCCGGCGCATGCGCGGGCGGCCCGCTGCCGTGGGAAGGCGGTTGGATCGTCGTCGCCGACGCGGCGCGCGAGGCGCAGCCCATCCTCCGCGAGCGCCGGGCCGCCGACGGCATCACCATCCGCGGCAACCGCCCGGTCGCCGACTACGTGTCCTATACCGGCCACGGCAGGGCACGGCGTCTCGATGGCGCGCTGCAGATGGGCACGTTTACCGTGTGCCGCCCTGGACTGCGCGCGCGCAAGGTCGTGCTCGCCAGCAGCGGCCGCGCACGGGTCGAAACGGCAGCCGAAACATGTCCTTGAGCGCGCGCTTCGCCGTCCGCGCGGCCGACGCGAGTCTTGGCGCGATGGCCCGCGCATGTCGTGGCGCGCCGCCGGGCCGCGCTGGCTTTACGCTCATCGAGGCGATGATCGTGTCGGCGATCATCGCGATCCTCGCGGCCGTCGCGCTCCCTTCGTACACGACGTACGTTCGCCGCAGCCACATTCTCGAAGCGGTCGCGCGCCTTGCCGACGCTCGCGCGCGCATGGAGGAATTCTTCCAGGACGAGCGAACGTACGTCGACGCGAGCGGCGGCTGCGGCGCAGCGCCAAACGCGCCTGCGGCTCCCGATGCATTCGTGATCACGTGCAGCGCCACGGCAACGACGTTCACCTACACCGCAACGGGCCAGGGCACGCGTGGCATGAGCGCCTTCGTGTATTCGATCGACGAGGGCGGCGCAAAGTCGACGGTATCCGTCCCGTCCGGGTGGCAGCGCACGGCGGACTGCTGGACCCTCCGCGCCGACGGGTCGTGCGTATGAAGGCGAGCGAATGCGCTTCGAATGCGCGCCGCCGTCATGTCTCCGGCGCCTTCCTCCTCGAGGCGTTGGTCGCGATCGTCGTGTTCGCGGTGGGCACGCTCGGCCTGCTCGAGCTCATCGCCGGCGCGGCGCGCGAAAGCGGCAACGCCCGATGGCGAGACGAGGCGTCGACGCTGGCAGCCTCGACGCTTTCGCGCATGTGGACCGACGATCCCGCCACGCTCGACGCGCGTTACGACGCCACGAACGGCGCCGGTTACCGCGCCTTGAATGCCGCCGCGGAACACCTGCCTGGAGTCGGCGGCGGTATCAATGCGCCGCTGGTCGACGTCGACGGCACGACGCCTGGTCGGTGGCGGGTGTCTATCACGGTGTTCTGGCAGCAGCCCGGCGAGCGCCGCGCGCACCGCGCGGTCGCCTCCGGGATGCTCGCGCGAAATTGAGCGATGCGCGAACGCGTACACGGTGCATCGCTGATCGACGTCCTGGTCGGCCTCGTACTCGGCTTGCTTTGCATCGTCATCATGTATCAGGCATTTCTCGCACTCGACACAGCACGCCGCAACGCATCCGCGGCGGCCGATGCGGAGTCGGGCGGCGCTTTCGCGCTGCACGCGCTCGCCGTCCACATCGGCAATGCCGGTGCCGGTCTCGCGCTGGCGGCGCCGGCGCTCGACACGTGCCCTGCCACGACGGATGCGGCGACGACGCTGCGACCCATCGCGGTCCTGGTCAGCGACGGCGGCTCAGACGACCGCTCCGACAGCATCGTCGTTCGCCAATCCCTTGCGCCGTCCGCAGTGCCGGCCGCGCTCGCGAGCGCGGCACCTGCCGGCACCAGACTGGCCGTCGAAAGCCCCGAAGGGTTCGCGGCGGGCGAGCGAATCGTCGCGGTCAGCCGCACGGGCACATGCACCACGGCGGATATCGCGGCGGCTGGCGTGCCGGCCGCCGGCGTGATGGAGATCACGCCCTCGCCCATCGTCGTCGACCTTCCCGCAAGCACGGTGCTGATCAACCTCGGCCGCGCGGGCGAATCGGCCGTCACGCGCTACGACGTGGCGGCAGGCAGTTTGCGCAGCACCGACATCGGCAACGGCGATGCGCCGGCGCCGCTGGCGGCGAATGTCGTCAACGCGAAGTTCCAGTACGGCGTCGACACCGACGGGGATGGGACACTCGACACGTGGACTTCGGCCAAGGACGCATGGAGCGCAGCGAACGTTCTCGCCGCGCCGCATGCGGTGCTCGCGCGCATCAAGGCGGTTCGCATCGGCCTCGTCGTGCGCACCGAGGAGCGTGAGCGAGCGCAAACACGGATCGCGCGCTGGGTGCTGTTCGACTGCGACCTCGCGGACAAGGCGGCATGCCCGGGACGCATCGAGGGAGCTGTCGCGCCGACGTCTGCGGGCGGCTACCGCTATCGAACTTTCGAAAGAGTCGTCGCGTTGCGCAATGCGTTGTGGAACCGCGCGCCATGAGAATCCGCGAGCAAGGCGTCGTCCTGCTGACGGCGGCGGTCGTCACGCTCGCGCTCGCGGCCGTCGGCATGGGGATGCTGCGCGCCGTGACGACGGGCGCAGCGGCGGGCGTCAACCTCGCGTCGCAACAGGCCGCAACGCTCGCGGCGTCGATGGCCCTCGAACGCGCCGTCGCGACGCTGTTCGAAGCCGGCGCCGTCGATCCTGCGGCCGACGACGTCGCACGCAACTACTTCGCGGCGCGAACCGGCGGAGACGACGCGCGCGGCGTGCCCCGCCCCTTGCAGGTGCTGGCCGATTTCCCGGAAGCGGCGCAGGTGATCGACGCCGGCAACGGCCACCGCGTGCGACACCTGATCGAGCGGTCGTGTACCGCACCCGGCCTGGCGTCGATCGCCACGTGCACGCTTTCGCCGCCAAGCGTCGAGGCCGCGCTCGGCATGCCATCGCCCGGCGAGCCGCCGCGAATGCCTTACTACCGCGTCACCATTCGCGTCGACGGGGCAAACGGCGCGACCACGTTCGTGCAGGCGACGCTCTGCCCGGCCCATGCAAACCCGCGGTGCTCGTGGCGGGTGCTCGACGAATGATAGCGAGCGCTCGGCAATGACGCCGCGTGGCTCGCGCTGTCGCGCACGCCGCAGAAGACGCTGCGGCCAGCGCGAGGACGACCGTTCTATCCCATGAGCGGCATATGAAAGCCCGGTGCGGCGCTGCCGTCGTCCGGCCACCGCGACGTCACCGTCTTCAGGCGCGTATAGAAGCGCACGCCATCGGTGCCGTGCACGTTCAGGTCGCCGAACAGCGAATTGCGCCAGCCGCCGAACGAGTAGAACGCCATCGGCACGGGAATCGGCACGTTGATGCCAGCCATGCCCACCTCGACGCCCTGCTCGAACCGCCGCGCCGCATGTCCGGAGCGCGTGAACAGCGCGGCGCCGTTCGCGTAGGGATTCGCGTTGATCATCGCAATGGCGTCGGTGAGCGATTCGGCACGCACGACGCAAAGTACGGGGCCGAAAATTTCCTCGCGATAGATCGACATCGCGGGCGTCACGCGATCGAAGAGCGTCGGACCGACGAAGAAGCCGGACGGGTGCCCGGCGATGTTCGGCTTGCGGCCGTCGACGACCAGCGTCGCGCCTTCACCGACGCCCTGGTCGATGAGCCCGGTGATCCGGTCGCGCGCCGCGCACGTGATCACGGGACCCATTTCGCTGTCGGCCGCGTCACCCGGGCCGGTCGCGACCCGCTTCGCGCGCGCGGCCAACCGGTCGACGAGCGTGTCGGCGACGTCGCCGACGGCCACCACCGCCGAAATGGCCATGCACCGCTCGCCGGCCGAGCCGTAGCCCGCGCCGATGATCGCTTCGGTGGCGAAATCCACATCCGCGTCGGGCATCACGATCGCGTGGTTCTTGGCGCCGCCGAGTGCCTGCACGCGCTTGCCGTTGCGCGCGCCGGTCTCGTAGATGTATTTGGCAATCGGCGTCGAGCCGACGAAGGAAACCGCGCGCACGAGCGGATGCGCGAGCAATGCGTCCACCGCCTCCTTGTCACCGTGAACGACGTTGAACACGCCGTCGGGCAGTCCCGCCTCCTTGAGCAGTTCGCCGAGCCGCAGCGACAGCGTCGGATCGCGCTCCGACGGTTTCAGCACGAAGGTGTTGCCGCAGCCGATTGCCACGGGGAACATCCACATCGGCACCATGGCGGGGAAATTGAACGGCGTGATGCCGGCGCACACGCCGAGCGGTGCTCGGACCGACCAGCTGTCGACGTCCGTGCCGACGCTGTCGCTGTGCTCGCCTTTCAGCAGATGCGGAATGCCGGTCGCGAACTCCACCACTTCCATGCCGCGCGTGATCGAACCTTCCGCGTCAGCGAGCGTCTTGCCGTGCTCCTGCGTGACGATGCGCGCGAGGTCCTTGCGATGCGTATCGAGCAGGTCGCGAAACTTCATCAGCACGCGCGCGCGGCGCAGCGACGGCGTCGTCGACCAGGTCTTGAAGGCGTTCGCCGCGGCGTTGACCGCGGCGTCGACGTCGGCGGCGTTCGCGAACGGAACGTGGCGAATCACCTCGCCGGTCGCCGGATTGGTCACCTCGCCATAACGCGTCGTCGATGGCGAATGGGCACGGCCGCCTATCCAGAGCGGCAGGCGTTCGAGCGTCGTCAGGTCCATCGTAACTCCTTTATTTGTAGCAGCGGCGGCCGCACGCAGCCGTGCGTCACGAACGTTTCCCATTATAGTCGTCCGCACCTCGCAGGTCCGCCAGCGTGACGCGCGAGCTCAATTGGTCGGCATCGACGCGCAGGTCGATCACCGCGGCCTTTCCACTCGCGAGCGACCGTTCCCAGGCGGCCGCGAAATCCTCGGTGCGCTCGACGCGCTCGGCGTGCGCGCCGTAGCTCGTGGCGAGCATCACGAAATCGGGATTCGTGAGATCGAGGCCAATGGGTCGCCCGGGATAGCGACGCTCCTGGTGCACGCGCACGCTTCCGAACTGCCCGTTGTCGAACACCAGCACCACGAGCCGGCAGCCGTGGCGACTTGCCGTCGCGAGCTCCGCCTCGCTCATCACGAATCCGCCATCGCCGACGCACACGACGACGACGCGGTCGGGATGGACAAGGCTCGCGGCAACGCCTGCGGGCACGCCGTAGTTCATCGCGCCGCTGATCGGAGCGAGCACGCGACCGGGCCGCCCGAATGCCAGAAAACGCGCCGGCCAGCCGGAGAATGCGCCCGCATCGAATGCGACGATGGCGTCGGCCGGGAGGCGATCGCGCAACCATGCCATCGCCCGCGCAGGATCGAAGCGCCGCGGCGCCGCACGCGGCGCGACGTCTTCCTGCTGCAGTTCGCGAAGCCGTGCCCGCCACGCCGATCGGGACGCGGATGGCGGCAATGTCGTGTCCGCAATCGCAACGGCGAATTCCGCCGGAGCCGCCGCAATCGCGAGCGTCGCGCGATACACCCTGCCGATTTCCTCGACCGCCGGATACACGTGAACGAGCGTGGGACGTGGCATCGGCACGTCGAGCAGCGTGTAATCCTGCGTCGTCGGTTCCGAAAGACGCGTTCCCAGCGCGACCACCAGATCCGCCTTCTCACGCAGATGCCGGATCAGCACCGGGTTCGACGACACCGCGAGCTCGCCGGCAAAGCAGTCATGTCGGGACGCGACGATATCGAGGCGACGGTAACTGCAACACAGTGGCACGTCGTTGCGCGCGGCGAATGCGGATATCGCCTCGCATCCGGCATCGGTCCATGGCGCACCGCCGACGATCATGACGGGCCGCTGCGCCGCTGCCATCAGCGCATGAAATGCCGCGAGGTCTTCCGCGCCCGGATACGCGCGCGCCTGCGGTGCCGGCGGACAGTCCGCCACGCTCGTGCGCTCTTCCAGCACGTCTTCGGGCAGCACGAGCACGACCGGTCCGGGTCGTCCGGACGTCGCCACCCGAAACGCCCGATGCACGAACTCCGGGATCCGGTCAACCTGGTCGATCTGCGCGACCCACTTGGCCAGCGGATCGAGCATCCGCCGGTATTCGATTTCCTGCTGCGCCTCGCGCTCCAGATAATGGCGCGGCACTTGACCCACCAGCATGACGAGCGGCGTCGCATCCTGGCGTGCGGTGTGAAGGCCGATCGTCGCATGGCACGCACCCGGCCCGCGAGACACGAGGCAAACGCCTGGCGCACCCGTGAGCTTCGCGCTCGCCTCCGCCATCACGCACGCGCCTGCCTCGTGCCGGCAACTGATCAGACGCAGTCGACGCCGATCGTGCAGCGCGTCAAGCAGTGGCAGGAAGCTCTCGCCGCAGACGGCAAACGCCATCTCGACGCCGTGCAGCAGCAGCGCGTCGGCGAGCACTTCGCCGCCGCTGCGCGTCGCTGCACCCGCAGTCATTGGCCGGCGTCGACATCGGCGCCGACGACATAGCGCGGCGCCTCACCGCGCGCGATGCGGCGCACGTTGTCGGCGGTCAGCTCCGCGAGGCGCTGTTCCGTTTCGGCCGTGTCCGCGGCGATGTGCGGCGTGAGGATCACATTCGGCATCGCCAACAGCGGATCTGCCGGGTCCGCCGGTTCCTCCCACCAGACGTCGGCTGCGGCGCCGCCGAGATGACCGGCGCGAAGCGCGTCGAGCAGCGCGGCGCGATCGAGCATCGGCGCACGCGAGATGTTGATGACGAACGCACCCTGCTTCATCAGCGCGAGCTCGCGCGCGCCGATCATGCCGACGGTCTCCGGCGTATTCGGCAGATGCAGCGATACGAAATGCGCCTCGCCGAGCAGCTCGGGCAACCGTTCCATCGTGCCGAGCCACGCAAGCCCGAGCGAGCGTGCCAGCGCGTCGTCCGCGGTGCGCTTCACCGCGACGACGCGAAGACCGAACGGAACCGCAATGCGCGCCAGCGCCTCGCCGGTATTGCCGAGGCCGACGAGGCCAAGCGTCTTGCCGTACACCGACATCGTTTTCGGCAGTCCTACGCGCCGCGCCTTGACGCTCTGGCGCGCGATGCCTTGCTGCTTCGCCAGCGACAGCAGCAGGTGAAAGGCATGCTCGCCGACGTCGCGCGCCGGCAGTTCCTGCACCTTGGCCGGAAATCGCGATACCGGTATGCCCCTCGCGCGTGCGTACGCGAGATCGATGCGCGGCAGATGATCGCCCGGCCGCTGGATCAGCTTGAGCTGCACGGCTGCATCGATGACCTCTCGCGTGATCGGAACGTCGCGCACGAGCAGGACGTCGGCGTCGCCGACCTGCGCTGCGAGCGGGCGCGTCGGGTCGTAATCCTCGACGACGAAGCTGTCGCCGAGCACGCGGCCCAGGCGATTGCGCTGATCAAGACCGGGGCTTCCTTTCTTGATCTTCATGAGCGTCCTCGATCGGTCGTCATGCGGCGGACAAGCACGAGGATTGTCACCCATGGACTCCGCGCGGTTCGTCGCCGGCAACCTGCACCCGGTACATGATGCGGCGATAGCGATCCTCGTCGAACGGCAGCGCGCAGTGCATCGTGCTGCGGTTGTCCCAGACGATGAGATCGCCTGCGCGCCACCGGTGCTCGTAAACAAAGTCCGGCTGAGTCGCGAACTCGCGCAACCCGCGCATGAGCGCGTCGCCTTCTTCCCCCGGCAGGCCGATCACCGTGCCGCCATGCTGCTCGCCCCCTACGTACAGCGCATGCATGCCGGTCTCGGGATGCTTGCGCTCGATCGGGTGCTGCACGTCGGGCAGCCGGGCTTTCTCGTCGTCGCCAAGCGGCGGCCGCTCGGGGTGATAGCGCGCGTACGCCTGCACGCGGCTGAAGTTGATGCGCAGCCCTCGGAGTCGTGCTCGAACGTCTGCATCGAGCCCTTCGTACGCCGCGATCATGTTCGCGAAGCATGTGTTGCCATCCGCAGGCGGCACTTCCTTTGCCCAGAGCAGCGACGCGGACGGTGGCTTGCGCAAATACTGCGCGTCGCTGTGCCATTGCCTTCCCGCCTTCGGCGCGCCGATGTAGCGGCCGCCTTCCTTGACGTTCGACACGATGGCGATCGCCGGGTATGCGGGCAGGCAGTACTGCGGCTGGTCATGCTCGTCGAGCTCGCCGAAGCGGCGCGCGAACGCGATCAGGTCCTCCGGCCGCAGATGCGCCTGATCGCGCACGAGCAGGATCGTGTGCAGCAACCACGCGGCGCGGATGGCGGCGAACTTTCGATCGTCCATCGGCTGCGCGAGATCGACGCCGAGCAATTCGACGCCGATGCGAGGTGCGAGCGGTCGCAACGCGATCGCAGCGCCAGAACCGGGATTCGGATCCATCATCGGCATCGACTCCTGTCAACGGGTCGCGACGCAGACGTCGCCGTCTCCGTCATCCGAGCAAACCCGTGTAATCGGGCACGATGCGCACGTCGAGCACGTGCGCGTTGCCGGCGTCGACCGCAGCGATGCCGCGCTCGATGGCGGCTACGAGATCCGAGCGCCGCTCGACGCGCTCGGCCGAAAGTCCCTGCGCGCGCGCCATCGCCGGGAGATCGATCGCGGGGTCGTCCAGCCGCTGACCGATCCAGGCGTTGTCGAGGCTGCGCCGGCGCTGCCGCGAAACGGTGCGCTGGTGTTCCTCATCGACGAAATACGCGTTGTTGTTCGCGATCAGGACGAGCAAGGGAATGCGGTGGTGCACGGCCGTCCACAACGCCGTCACGCCCATCAGGAAGTCGCCGTCGCCCACGAGCGCGATCGGCAGGCGGTCGCTGCCGCGCAACGCAAGCGCTGCGCCGACTGCATGCCCGGGTCCCGAGCCGATTCCGCCCGAGCCGTCGTAGCCGAGATAGTCGAGCGGATGCCGAAACGGCAGCGCGCCGGCATGCCATCCGAGCGGCGCGCGAATGACACTGATCGGCCGCCCGCGCCGAGCTTCGTCGAGGGCGACGCCCATGTCCCACAGCGCGATGTCTTCGTGGCCCGCATGCGCGGCACGCTTCGGTGCTCGCGCCCGGCCTTTGCGCCGCCGCCGTGCGACGCGCTCGCCGGCGCAGTCCTTCTGCCGAGCGGTCTGCACGCGTCGAATTTCCTCGTACAGCAGCGGCACGGTCGCGCACGGCTCGGCGAGGATGTCGACGTCCGCCGCGGGCAGCCCCATGTGATCGCGCGTCCATCCCTTGTGGACGAGGCGGTCGGCGGAAACCTGCACGATCTTCGGGGGTACGCTGCCGTCGGGCCATACGCGCGCGAACAGGTTCACCATGTCGACCCAGTCGAGGCTCAGGATCACGTCCGCTTCGCGGATCGATGCGAGGCTTGCCTCGTCGGCGAACACGAGCATCGGATCGCCCGGATGCAGCGGGTGATCGGTCGGGAAAGCTGCGGCAACCTTCATGTCGGTGATGACGTCGGCGCCGATCGTTTCGGCAAGCGCGATGCGCGCCGCCCACGCGCCCTCGTCGCGCGACACGCGTCCGGCCAGGATCACCGGATGCGTGGCCGCGGCGAGCAGCGCTGCCGCGACGCTGACGGCAGCCGGATCCGGACGCATTGGCGCCGGCGGCGCATAACGCGCGACGTCGCGCGGAACGACGCGCGACGGCAACGGATCTTCCTGCATCCGCTGGTCGATCGACACGTAGCACGGCGCCATCGGCGCGGTGCGCGTAAGTTGATTCGCGCGCAGCAGCGCCTCGAGCGTTCCGTGCAGCGAGAACGGCTGGTCATCCCATTTCACGTAGTCGCGCACGAGCGCGCCCTGGTCGAGCACGCTGTGGTACCAGTGCGCGGGCGAGATCCGGCGGCCCGCATCCATCGGCGCGACGCCGCCCATGACGAGCATCGGCACGCGGTCGCAGAACGCGTTGTAGACGGCCATCGTCGCGTGCATCAGGCCGACGTTGGCGTGGACCAGCACGCCCATCGGCGCGCCGGTCACCTTGGCCCAGCCGTGCGCGATCGCGACCGCGTGCTCCTCGTGGAGGCACAGCAGCATTTCCGGGTGCCGGTTGCGAAGCACGTTGACGAGGCTCTCGTGCAACCCGCGGAAGCTGGAACCGGGGCTCAGCGCGATGTAGCCGATGCCGAGGTCCCGGAGCAGATTCGCGACGGCGTCGCTGCACCATTCGACGGAAGCGACTGAACTTCCATCCCCGTTCAGCGCCTCGTTGCGCGCGGCGCTTCCACTCGGCGTCGTGGCACTGTCGCGGCGCGGCTTAAGGACGTTCGTTTCGCTCATCGCATTCGTGTCGCTCATCGGAGACTCTCCTGGGCTTCGCGCGCGAGCCGCGCTCGGCAGCGCGCCAGCAGCGCATCGTTCGCCGCCTCCAGTGGAACCGCGATCACGCCGTCGTCGTCGCCGATCACGAGGTCGCCGGGCGAGATCGTCGCGCCGCCGCACTCGATCGGCACGTCGAAGCGGCCGCCCCACGCAGGCCCGCGCGGCGTGACGCCGCGGCTGCATACGGACACGCCGCTGTCGCGCAGTTCGGACGTGTCGCGCACGTTGCCGTCGACGACGACGGCCGCGACGCCGCGCTCCCGTGCGATGCGCATCAGGTTGCCGCCCCACACCGCCGCATCCGGCGCGGCTCGCGCGTCGATGACGATGCACGCGCCGGCCCACACATGCGCAAGCGCGCTTCGCGGCGCAACGTCACGCGCCGAGGCGACTTCGATCGTGAACGCCTGTCCGGCGAACGCACGGCGCGCAAAAAGCGGTCGGATCCAGGCCATGACTCCGTGATGCTCGCGTTCGTCGCTGACGACGGCCGCCGGAATGTCGCGCCATTGCGCGAGCTCGGACGCGGAAAGCCACCTCGCCGGCTTCACCGCTCGTTCCCGGTCAGGATTTCGATGTGCTCCGGCCGGATTTCGACGCGCGCCGTGTGGTTCGCCGGCAGCGCGCCGACTCGCGCCTTGCAGCGTAGTGCCGGACCGCCGTTCGGCAATCGCAGCTCGAGGTCCCGCAGGTCACCCTGGAAGCGCTGGCTCACGACGATGCAATCGAAGCGGTTGACGCCGTCGCCGGGACCCACGAGCGCCACGTGCTCGGGTCGCACGAACAGCGACACCGGGCCCTGCGCAACGCGCTTCGTGCGCAGGATGCCGAAAGACGTACGCACGCTCGCGCCGTCCGGCTCCGGCCGCGCTTCGCCGGTGAGGACGTTGGCCCCGCCGAGAAACTGCGCGGCGAACACGGTGCGCGGCGTATGCCACAGCGCTTCCGGCGTCGCGACCTCGACGAACCGGCCATCGCGCATCACGGCGATGCGATCGGACAAGGACAGAGCCTCCGCCTGGTCGTGTGTCACGAACAGCGTCGTCAGGCGCAACCGCTCGTGCAGCTTGCGCAATTCGGAGCACATCTGGTCGCGCAGCGCGGCATCGAGATTCGACAGCGGCTCGTCGAGCAGCAGGACTTCCGGCTCGGCGACGATCGCGCGCGCGAACGCGACACGCTGCTGCTGACCGCCGCTCAGGCGTGATGCATACCGATCGGCGACCGCACCGAGGTCGACGACATCGAGCGCGGCCATCGTGCGCACGCGGATGTCGCCCTGGCCCTGCACTTCCAGCGGGAACGCGACGTTCTGGTACACGGTCATGTGCGGCCAGATCGCATACGACTGGAAGACCATGCCGATGCGCCTTCGGTTCGGCGGCAGATTGATGCCGCGCGCCGATGAGAAGACGGCTTGGTCGCCGATGTCGATGTCGCCGGCGTCCGGGGTTTCGAGCCCCGCGACGCAGCGTAGGATGGTGCTCTTGCCGCAGCCGCTCGGTCCGAGCAGCGTGAAGAACGTGTGGCTCTCGACGTCGAAACCGATCTCGTCGAGCGCGCGCACCCGCTCCGCTCCGGCGTCGAACTGCTTGCTGAGCGCGCGCACGCGGATCATCCGTGGATCCCGAGCCGCCGGCCAAGCTTGCCGAACACGACCACCAGCACCGACATCAACGCGATCACCATCGTGACGTACGCGGACAAGATATTCGAGTTGCCGCCTTCCCACATGTCGAGCACGAGCACGGCGAATACCTCGGTTCCCGGCGCCGTGAGAAAGATCGACGCCGAATACTCGCGGAACGCGCGCAGCGCGACGTACAGCATCGCGGCGACGAGGCTCGGGGCGGCCAGCCGCAGAACGATGCGCGCGATGCGCGTCGCCCATCCCGCACCCGCGACCGCAGCGGCCTCTTCGAGCTCGGGATGCAGCTGCGCGAGCCCGGACATGCAGATGCGGACCGCGAACGGCAAATGCAGCGCGACGTACGCGATCAGCAGGATCCAGCGCGTTCCGTAAACAGGGACTGGCACGACGAGGAACAGCCATGCGAGGCCGACCCCGAAAATCATCCCGGGAATCGCGAGCGGCGCGGTCGCAAGCTGGTCGAGCAAAGCCACCCAGCCGCGAGCGGTTTGCATGCGCAGGCTGAGCCATGCGATCAGCGCTCCCAGCACGGTCGCGATGATGCCGGCACCCGCACCGAGCATCAGGCTGTTGACGATCGCGCGCTTCGCGGGCTCGTAATCGAGGGCGGCCGCGAAGTTCTTCGTCGTGAGCAACGCGACGCTCGCGAACGACGGCGCCTGTGGATACGGCAGGAAAGCGTTCCACACGAGCACGAACAGCGGCAGTCCCGCCACGAGCAGCAGCACGACGATGCCGAAACCCGTGGCCGCAAGCTGCCAGCGCCCGAGCTGCACGAGGCGGGGACGATATGCCTTGCCCGTCACTGTGACGAAGCGCGCCGCGTCGGCGGTCGCGCGCCGATAGAGCCAGATGCTGAAAATCGTGACGAGCAGGAACATCAGGCTGTAGGCGCTCGCGACGTTGAGGTCGGACGGCACGCGGCGGTAAGCGAGATAGATTTCCGTCGAGTAGAGAAAGATCTTCGCGGGCAGGCCGAGCAGCAGCGGCACCGAAAGTGCGCCGAGCGAGTAGATGAAGAAAATGATCCATGCGCCGATGATCGTCGGCCGAAGCACCGGCAGCGTGACGCGGCGCATCGTCGTCAGGAACCCGGCTCCCGCGACGCGTGCCGCCTCTTCGAGGTCAGGATTCATCGCGCGAAACGCCGGCCACAGCCAAAGGAACGCGAGCGGCAGCTCCTGCAGCATGCCGACCCACACCATGCCCGCGAACGAATAGATGTCGAGCACCGGGCCGGTGGCGCCGAACCAGTCGCGCGCGACGAGATTGATCATGCCGCTCTTCGGTCCTATCAGCAGGATCCAGCCGCTGATCAGCAGCACGGACGGCATCAGAATCGGCGCGAGCGTGAAGAGATCGGCGAATGCGCGCATCCGCGAGTCGGTGCGTTCGATCAGCCATGCGAGAAAGCCGCCGATGACAAGCACGAGCGTCGCCGTCGCGGCCGCGTACAGCGCGGAGCGCGCGAGCGCCGCCCAGATGCGCGGACGCGCGTAGGCGTAATGCAGCGTGTCGAACGTGAAATGCGGTGCGACGCCGGGAGGCGTGTCGGTGACGCTGCCGTAAACGAGAATCGCGAGCGGCGGCACGATGAGCAGGCCGACGACTGCGACAACGGCGCCGAGCAGCCACGTGTGCGGCGGCACGTCGAGCCGCAGCCGCACGCGCGGCGAGCGGAGCGCGAGATCATGCGCAGCCATCAGGACAAGTCAGCGAGGGCGCGCACGCTGTTGCGCAAGGCTCTTCGGCGACAGGCCATGGCTGCGACGCGAACCTCCGGCATGCGTCTCGTCACGGAGCCGTCAGCGGCGGAATCTCCGATCGCCATTGCCGCAGTGCGACGGGATTCGCGAGCGTCCCGATCCCTTCCGCGTGACAGCGGACGACCTGGCCCGGCTTCATCCAGTCGCCCGGCCCGGTAAGCGCGTTGCCGCTGCCGCTGCCGGTCGATATCACGTCCCCCGGCGCGAGGGTCACGTAACGCGACACGAACGCGAGGATGCGCTGGATCGGCCATAGCAGGCCGGACGTGCGTACGTCCTGGCGCAACTCGTCGTCGACCCACGTCTTCAACGCGAGGTCGTTCGGATCGGCAGCCAAGTCTTCGCGCGGGACGATCCAGGGCCCGCACGGCGCGAAGGTGTCGCACGCCTTGCCGCGCGGACTGTCGTAGCGGCCCGACCATTTCGGTACGTCGCGCACGCACGCGTCGTTCAGGATCGTGTAGCCGAAGATGTACTTGTCGGCGTCGGCCTGCGACACGTCGCGGCACGTGCGGCCCACGACGATCGTGAGCTCGTTCTCGTAGTCCCATTCGTTCGAGTCCGGCGGAAAGCGGATCGGCTCGTCGTGACCGACGAGCGCCGT